>CALBEV010000171.1 GCA_937891045.1 uncultured Burkholderiales bacterium
GAGCAAGCGGCCAGTGTGGCCAAGGACGCCAGCACCCAACCGCGGGCCAAAAGTAGTCGCAAAAGATTCATGATCGTGGTCAGGCAGGCTATGATGAATTCATTGTAACGAGTGGGTTTCACCTGGAATCCCTTGGACGTGAAAGGCGCGCATGCTCTCCCATGGAAATTTGAAAAGCACTGGCCTCAAAGCCACCTTGCCGCGACTGACGATCTTGGAGTTGTTCCACAAAAGCGGCCAGCGCCACATGAGCGCCGAGGATGTGTACCGCTTGGTCTTGAACGAACGCGCCGACATTGGCTTGGCCACCATCTACCGCGTGCTGATGCAATTCGAGCAAGCCGGTTTGCTCACGCGCAGCCAGTTTGAAAGTGGCAAAGCGGTCTACGAGCTCAACGAAGGCCAGCACCACGACCATCTGGTGTGCCTCGATTGCGGCCGGGTTGAGGAGTTCTTTGACGCTGAAATTGAACGCCGCCAGCAAGACATTGCCAGCGCCAAAGGTTTTGAGATCGCCGACCATGCGCTCAGCCTGTATGGCCATTGCACCCGCAAGCCTTGTCCGTTCAAGGACGAAGCTGCCTAATTGGGGTCAGATTCCAATTAATTGAACAATTGGAATCTGACCCCAATTACTTGCGAATCGTGATACAAGAAAACGGCAAAACTTTGAATTCATGTATCATAAAAACGGCCACAAGCCCCACCCAGTATGAAGACCCCCTCAAAACAGGGTGTTTTGAGGCACCCGAAAAAGGCCTGCTTTTTCAGTCCGGCTGCTTGGATTTCATCGCCTGCCGATGCCGCTCGACAAACTTTTCGTAGGTGTCAATGCCGCGCAATTGCAAGATGGTGTTGCGCACCGCCGCCTCCACCAGCACGGCGATGTTGCGCCCAGCCACCACCTGGATGACCACCTTGCGCACCGGGATGCCCAGCACGTCTTGCATCAAGGGCTCGTGGGGCAAGCGCTCGTAGTCGCGCTCCAGCGTTTCTTTGCGCACCAAATGCACAATCAGCTTCAAGCGCATCTTGCGCCGCACCGCCGTCTCGCCAAAGATGGCCTGGATGTCGAGCAAGCCGATGCCGCGCACCTCCAGCAGGTTTTGCAGCAGGTCCGGGCAACGCCCCTCGATGGTGGTTTGGTTGATGCGGTACAGGTCCACCGCGTCGTCAGCCACCAAGCCGTTGCCGCGTGAAATCAACTCCAAGCCGAGTTCGCTTTTGCCCAGGCCTGACTCGCCGGTGATCAACACGCCCATGCCCAAAATATCCAAGAACACGCCGTGCAAGGTGGTGCGGTCAGCGAAATGCTTGGACAAATACGCCCGAAACACGTCGATCACAAAGGCCGCCGACTCCGGGGTCGAAAACAAGGGGATTTGTGATTTTTCGCACAAAGCAAGCAACGGCGCAGGCGGGTTTTGGTTGTCTGCCACCACCAACACCGGCGGCACCAGGGTGACGATGCGGTCTATCCGACGTTCAGCCACCTCGGGGGCGCAGTCTTGCAGATACGCGATTTCGCGCTCGCCCAAGACTTGCAAGCGGTAGGGGTGGATGTAGTTCAGGTAGCCGACCAAATCGGCGCCGGAGCGGGCCATGCGCACCGCGACTTCGTCAAAGTGCCGCTCGGAGGCGCCCTGTCCGGCCGCCCATTTCAAATCCAGCTTCTGCCGAAAGTCCTCGAACAAGACGTCAGCGCTGATGGCGGTGGGCTTCAAAGAAACAGGCTCAAGCGGTTTGGATGGATTGCCAGCTGGTGATCAGGCGATGCAGCTCTGCCGCGTTGGTACAGGCTTGCAGTTTGTCGCGTAATTTGGTGTCACTCAGCATCTCGGCAATTTCGGACAGGATTTCCAAATGCTTTTGGGTCGAGGCCTCAGGCACCAAGAGAAAAATCATCAAGCTCACGGGCTTTTCGTCTGGCGCATCAAAACCGATGGGTTCGAGCAAACGGAACACCGCCGCCAAGGGGGTTTTCATGCCTTTGATGCGACCGTGGGGAATGGCCACCCCGTAGCCCAGACCGGTGGAGCCCAAGCGTTCGCGGGCGAACAAACTGTCGGCAACCATGGCGCGGTTCAAGCCATGCAGGTTTTCAAAAAGCAAACCGGCCTCTTCAAAAGCACGTTTTTTGCTGGTGGCGTCAACCTGCACCAAAGCTTGTGCAGAAGGCAATATGGCGGCGAGTCTGTTCATGATTGGGGGCTGATTATGCACCTGATAGAGGGTGTCAAGCTAGGGTAAATATTTAACTCTTAAGAATTATTATTTGGGCATGAAAAAACCGCCTGTACACAGGCGGTTTGGTGCAAGAGACGTCGTCAGTTGAGCAATTCACGCTTCACGCTGATGTGGTGGTGATCTTGTAAGCGGTCTTTGTGACGCACCACTTGGCGATCGAGAATGTCGACAAGTTCATCCACGGCGGCATACAAATCTTCGTTGGCACACTCGGCAAACAGGTCGTTACCTTTGACGTGGATATTGCACTCGGCACGTTGGCGGCCTTGTTTTTCTTTTTGCTTTTCAACGGACAACAGAACGCGCACATCAACCACTTGGTCGAAGTGGCGCAGGACGCGGTCTAGTTTGTGGGTGACATAGCCACGCAATGCTGGGGTGACTTCAAGATGGTGACCGCTGATCGTTAAATTCATACGAACCCTCCGCAAAAAGCTCCTGTGCTCTTGACCAGACCACATGCCTGATCAACGACAGGTGAGTTCACTATGCACCCACTTGGACTAAAAAGCAAACGGTTCACGCAAGGATTTGTAAAGACCGGAAAAAAGCCTAAAGCGCGGCTTGTTCCGCCGTGTGTACTTTCACATGCTGGGCCAAGTAATAAGCCAATACAGAAGCCACCACACCAACCACCGCGCACAACCAATAGTGGGTCACCTGACCTTGGGCATCCCGTTGGATCAGCAGGCCGCCAACCCAGGAGGCCAAACCAATGGAAACCGACTGCACCGCACCATTGAGCGACATGAAGGTGCCCCGGTACTGCGGCACGGCAGCAGAGGTGAGCAACGCCATGCCAGGGATCATGCGGCCGTTCATGGCGACAAAGAAACTGGTGGTTACCAGCAGCACCCAAACCAAGGGCATGGGTTGCATCACCGTGGTCAAGGTCATGGGAATGGCCGACAGCAGCACCATGCGCTGAAACATGACCCGCTTGCCAAGCCGATCGGTCCACACACCTATCCAGCGCGAAGTGAACAAGGTGACCGCGCCGCCGCACAGGTAGATGTAGGGAATCTCGCTCAGTTGCAGCACATGGTTGGCTTGGTTGTAGATCGTGATGTAGGGAATGATGGTGAAGCCAGCAAACATCATGGTGGCCGACAGCAACAAGGCACGCCGGTGGTTGACATCTTTCAAGACCGCTTGCAGCGCATGAAACACATCTCGACCCTGGGCGTGGACCAAATGGGCATTCAATCGCGGCAAGCTGAAAGCGGCCAGGCCCCCGACCACCATGCACATCAACGTCAACGCCACAAATGCGCTGTGCCAACCGCCATGGTTGGCCAAAAACAAACCGGCTGGCACACCCGCCACACTGGCCAAAGAAAACGCGGTCATGACAAAGCCCGTGGCTTGTCCACGGCGGGCAAATGGAATGACGTCGCCAATCACGGTCTGCGTCATGGCCGACAAGATCCCGCCGAACAAACCTGCCGCCACCCGCGCGGCCATCAGCCAACCGTAAGACGGGGCCAAGGCGCAGCCCAAGGTGGTCAGGGCAAACAGCAGATAGAGCACCATCATCAATTGCTTGCGTTCAAAGCGGTCAATGAACGCGGTGGCAAGCAAGCCCGACAGGCCAGCTGACAAGGTGTAGGCCGACACCAACAAGCCAAACTGGGCGTCGCTGATGGCAAACAAGGCAGTGAGTTGCGGCCCCAGGGGCATCATGATCATGAAGTCCACGATGTGCGTAAACTGGATGCCTGCCAAGGTGATCAGCAGCCAGCGCTCTTGGGCTGGGGGCAAGGTGGTGTGCATGAACGCGCCAATGAAAACAATTGACTCTAACAGTCTTGGTCCTGACTTGTTGCAGTGCCATAATTCGCGCCTGTTCATTTCAGAGCCCACCATGGAAACCTACCCTAGTCGGTAGCTTTCGGTTCACCCAGGCATCCAGCCGAGCTGAGTCGAAAGCGAACCTTGCAACCCTTTCTTTTCGACCGCTTCACCTCGCACTGAGATCGCCATGCTCAATATTTTTTCGCTGGCCAATGGCCGCCTGTTTCAAGAGGAAATCTCTTCCCAAGAAGAGCTGTCCCAGTTCCACCCTATTTGGGTCGATTTGGAGTCGCCCACACCGGAAGAAAAACGCTGGATCAGCCAGCATTTCGGCTTGCAAATTCCCGAAGACGCGATGGACGAGGACATTGAAGAGTCCGCGCGTTTTTACGAAGAAGACAACGGCGAGCTGCACATCCGCTCCGACTTCTTGATCGCCGACATGGAAGAGCCCCGTGCGGTTCGCGTGGCCTTCATCTTGAACCAACACAACGACGCCCTGAAAAGCCACGGCGTGCTGTTTTCCATCCACGACGAAGACCTGCCGGTGTTTCGCTTGCTGCGCTTGCGGGCCCGCCGCGCCCCCGGTTTGATTGAAGACGCCAAAGACGTGTTGCTGGAGTTGTTCTCGGTGGACGCCGAATATTCAGCCGACACGCTAGAGGGCATTTACGACGAGCTGGAAAAAGTCAGCAAGATGGTGTTGTCGGGTGATGTGACCGACGCTTTGGCCGGTGAAGTGCTGGGTGAGATTGCGCGTTTGGAAGACTTGAACGGCCGCATCCGCCGCAACATGATGGACACCCGCCGCGCCTTGAGTTTTGCCATGCGACTGCGCATGCTCAACGCCGAGCAGTTTGACGATGCGCGGCAAATTTTGCGTGATATCGATTCGCTGGACAGCCACACCGCGTTCTTGTTTGACAAGATCAACTTCTTGATGGATGCCACCGTCGGTTTCATCAACATCAACCAAAACAAGATCATCAAAATCTTCTCAGTGGCCAGCGTCGCCTTGCTGCCACCCACCCTGATAGCCAGCGTTTACGGCATGAATTTCCAGTTCATGCCCGAGTTGCAATGGGAGATGGGCTATGGCTACGCCGTGCTGTTGATGGTGGCCAGTGCGGTGGTGCCGATGTGGTATTTCCGCCGCCGTGGTTGGTTGAAGTAAGTGGTCTCCGATGCGCTCACCATGATGAGATGCGCAGATCAACCGCCAGGAATGCACCGATGAAGATTCGCGAAATCGCCACTGGGCTGCTGTTTCCCGAGGGGCCAGTGGCCTTGGACGACGGCTCGGTGTTGTTGGTTGAAATTGCACGCGGCACGCTGAGTCGGGTGACCCCCAACGGGCGGGTGCAGGTGGTGGCCGATCTGGGCGGCGGCCCCAACGGCGCGGCCATCGGGCCCGACGGCGCGGTCTACATCTGCAACAACGGCGGCTTCGAGTGGACACGCGAACCGGGGAATTTCCTGCGGCCGATTGGGCAGGCGCACAACTACTCGGGCGGGCGCATTGAACGCGTCAACCTGAACACAGGGCGGTCCGAGCGTTTGTACGACAGCGTGGACGGCATCGGCTTGCGTGGTCCCAACGACCTGGTGTTTGACGCGCACGGCGGCTTTTACTTCACCGATCTGGGCAAGGTGCGGGCCCTCGAGATGGACCGCGGCGGCGTTTTCTACGCGCAGCCTGACGGCTCGGCAATACAAACCGTGGCGCGGCCGGTCTTGTCACCCAATGGCATTGCACTCTCCCCTGATGGGCAAACCCTTTATTACGCTGAAACAGAAGGCGCCCGTGTCTGGGCGTTTGACGTCACAGCACCGGGCCAGGTGCGCAAAGACCCGTGGCCTTCACCGCAAGGTGCACGCATGTTGACAGCCTCGCCCAGCCCACATTGGCAGCGTTTCGATTCGATGGCGGTGGACGCCGATGGCACGATGTGCGTGGCAACGCTGATGCACGGCGGCATCTCGGTGATCAGCCGGGCGGGTGAGTTGCTGCAACATGTGCCGCTGCCCGATCCGTTCACCACCAACATCTGTTTTGGTGGACCCGGTCAGCGCACGGCTTTCATCACGCTGTCGGCCACTGGTCGCTTGATTGCCATCGACGATTGGCCCACGCCTGGCTTGGTACTGAACTACAACGCCTGATCAGCGCTGACCCAACCAGGTGCCCAGCAAGGCCAGGCTGTAGCGTCCGGCCACCTCTTCAATGAACCTGGAAAAGTCATGCGTGGCGCTGTCGTCGGCGCGGTCGGAGATGGTGCGCACCGCGGCAAACGGCACGCCGTAGTCAAAGCACACTTGCGCCACCGCCGCGCCTTCCATTTCCACCGCCAAGGCTTTGGGCAAGCGCTGCTGCAAGGCTTGGCTTTCAGCCGAGGTGGACACAAAGCGGTCGCCGCTGACCACCAAACCGGCGTGCACTTTGGGGGACTGCACATGCAACTCGTGCAGCACCTCGATGTCGAGCCACTGCCCCGGGTTTTTCAAAATATCTTGCGCCGCCGACTTCAGGCTTTGCGTCAAACGCAGGTCTGTTGGGAAATGGGCGCGGCCATACAAGGGCACCTCCATTGGCGGAAACAAGGGCGAGGCGTCCATGTCGTGTTGCATGAACTCGGTGGCCACCACCATGTCACCCACATGCACTCCGGGCATCAAACCACCGGCCACGCCGGTGAAGATGATCTCGGTGACGTCAAAGCGTTCTATCAGGGCGGTGGCGGTGGTGGCGGCCGCCACTTTGCCAATGTGCGAGAGCGCCAGCACCACGGGGTGGCCGTGCCAGGTGCCGGTGGTGACTTGGCGGGTACCGATTTGGATGGTGTGCGAGCCTTGCAGCGCCTGCTTCAAACCTGCCAGCTCTTGCTGCATGGCCCCGATGATGGCCACGGGCTTCATGCGCACACCTCCGGGTTCAAAGCGGTCTCACTCCACCGCCTTGACCATGTCTTCCACCACTTTCTTGGCGTCGCCAAACACCATCATGGTTTTGTCCATGTAGAACAACTCGTTGTCCAAACCGGCGTAACCCGCCGCCATAGAGCGTTTGTTGACGATGATGGTTTTGGCTTTGTAGGCTTCCAAGATGGGCATGCCGTAAATGGGCGAGCCCTTGATCATGGCGGCGGGGTTCACCACGTCATTCGCGCCCAAGATGATGGCCACATCGGCTTGGCCGAATTCGCCGTTGATGTCTTCCATCTCGAACACCTGGTCGTAAGGCACTTCGGCCTCGGCCAGCAACACGTTCATGTGACCGGGCATGCGACCGGCCACCGGGTGGATGGCGTATTTCACCGTGATGCCTTTGTGCGTGAGCTTTTCAGCCAATTCGTTCACCGCATGCTGGGCACGGGCCACGGCCAAACCGTAGCCAGGCACGATGATGACGGTTTCGGCGTTGGCCAAGATGTAAGCAGCGTCATCGGCGCTGCCGCTCTTGACAGGTCGTTGCTCGGTGCTGCCCGCAGCGGCACTGCTGGCCTCGCCACCGAAGCCACCCAAGATGACGTTGAAAAACGAACGGTTCATGGCCTTGCACATGATGTAGCTCAGGATCGCGCCCGATGAGCCCACCAAGGAACCGGCAATGATCAACATGCTGTTGTTCAAGGAGAAGCCAATACCTGCGGCGGCCCAGCCCGAATAGCTGTTGAGCATCGACACCACCACCGGCATGTCAGCGCCGCCAATCGGGATGATGATGAGCACGCCCAAGATAAACGACAGCGCCAGCATGATGAGGAAGACGTCCCAGTTGCCGGTGAACATGAAATACACGCCCAAGCCCAGTGTGACCAAGCCAATCAGCAAATTCAGCATGTGCTGCCCGGCAAACACCACGGGTGCACCTTGGAACAAACGGAATTTGTACTTGCCTGAGAGCTTGCCAAAGGCGATGACCGAACCGCTGAAGGTGATGGCGCCAATGGCCGCACCCAAGAACAATTCGAGGCGGTTGCCGTTGGGAATGTCCAAGGTGCCCAACCCAGCCGACACGATGCCAAAGGCGGCAGGCTCGACCACCGCGGCAATGGCGATGAACACCGCTGCCAAACCGATCATGCTGTGCATGAAAGCGACCAACTCGGGCATCTTGGTCATCTCCACGCGCTGCGCCATCAGGGTACCGGCACCACCGCCGACCACCAAACCGAGAAGAACCCAGCCCAAGCCATCGGCGTGACCGGCGATGTTGATGATCAAGGCACCTGTGGTCAGCACGGCGATGGCCATGCCGGTCATGCCAAAGACATTGCCCCGAATCGAGGTGGTGGGATGACTCAAGCCTTTGAGGGCTTGGATGAAACAAATACTGGCCACCAGATACAGCAGCACCACAAGGTTCATGCTCATTTGTCAGCTCCTGCTTTGGGGGCTTTTTTCTTGAACATCTCCAGCATGCGCCGGGTGACCAAGAAGCCGCCAAACACATTGACCGCGGCCAAAGCCACGGCCAACACGCCCATGGTTTTGCCAAGCGGTGTGGTGGTGAGTGCGGCGGCCAACATGGCGCCAACGATGATGATGGCCGACACCGCATTGGTGACCGCCATGAGTGGCGTGTGTAACGCGGGTGTGACGTTCCAAACCACGTGATAGCCCACATAAATGGCCAGCACGAAGATGATGAGGTTGGTGATGGTGTGATCCATGTTTATTTCCTTTTGACGGCGCCGCCTTGGGTCATGAGGCATGCGGCCACGATGTCATCTTCGAGGTCAACGGTGAAGCCCTTGTCTTTGGGCAGCACCAGTTTCAAGAAGTCGAGCACATTGCGGGCATACAGGGCGCTTGAATCAGCGGCCACCAAGGCAGGCAAGTTGGTTTCGCCCACCAAGGTGACGCCGTGCTTGATGACGGTTTTGCCAGCTTCAGTCAAGGGACAGTTGCCGCCAGCGGGCGCTGCCAAATCGACGATGACCGAGCCCGGCTTCATGGCTTTGACCATGTCTTCCGTGACCAACACAGGGGCGGCGCGACCGGGAATGAGCGCGGTGGTGATGACGATGTCGGCTTGCGCCACGCGCTTGGCCACTTCCAGCTTTTGCCGATCCAGCCAGCTTTGCGGCATCGGGCGGGCATAACCGCCCACGCCTTCGGCGGCTTCTTTTTCTTCAGCTGTTTCGTAAGGCACGTCGATGAATTTCGCACCCAAGGATTCGACCTGTTCTTTCACGCTGGGGCGCACATCCGAGGCTTCAATGACCGCACCCAAACGCTTGGCGGTGGCGATGGCTTGCAAACCGGCCACACCCACACCCAAGATGACGACGCGAGCGGCCTTGACCGTTCCTGCGGCTGTCATCAGCATGGGGAAGAAGCGTTGGTATTTGTCTGCCGCGATCATCACGGCTTTGTAACCCGCGATATTGGCCTGCGACGACAACACGTCCATGCTTTGAGCGCGGGTGGTGCGCGGTGCAGCTTCCAGGGCAAAGCTGGTCAGACCAGCGGTGGCCATGCGTTGCAAGCCGTCGGCGTCAAAGGGGTTGAGCATGCCCACCAAGGCCGCGCCCGACTTCATGTGCACCAACTCTGTACTGCTGGGTGTGCGCACCTTCAACACCAACTCGGCACCCAATGCGCCAGCGGCATCGGTGATTTGCGCACCCGCAGCTTCATAAGCTGCATCCGTGACGCTGGCAGCAACGCCCGCGCCAGCTTGCACCAGCACTTGATGCCCTTGGGCAATGATTTTTTTGGCCGTCTCAGGGGTCACGGCAACACGGGTTTCACCCGCCGTGGTTTCGGCAGGCACGCCTATCAGCATGGTTGTCTCCTCTACTTGATGGGCGAGAATCATCGCAGATTCAACAAGCGCCCAAGAAATGGGGTATTTTCCACCATGACCCACCGTTGGAAGCCCAGTGTGACAGTCGCTGGCATCATTGAAAAACAGGGCCGTTATTTATTGGTCGAAGAGCACACGCCCAAAGGCTTGATGCTGAACAACCCAGCCGGCCACCTGGATCCTGGTGAATCCCCGGTGCAAGGCTGTATCCGCGAGGTGTTGGAAGAAACCGCGTTTCACTTCAGGCCCACGGCGCTGGTGGGCATTTACCTGTCGCGCTTTCAAAAAACGCCCACACCCGACGACCCGGATGAAGACATCACCTACCTGCGGTTTGCATTCACAGGTGTTTTAGGAGCGTTCGATGAGAGTCGCCAACTTGACACAGGCATCGTGCGCACGTTGTGGATGAGCCTGGAAGAGATGCGTCAAAGCCATGAACGGCACCGCAGCCGGCTGCTGATTCAATGTGCCGAGGACCATGCCAAGGGCATTCGGTACCCCTTGGAGACGATTTACACCGATGCCACCGTGCTCAACGGGGGCGTGTTGCCCTGAGGCTCAGCCCAACAAGGCCGCGCTCGGGTCCTCGGCGTTCAACACGCCTTGCGCCCATGCGCCCAGTCGACTGGTGTCGGATCGCAACACCTCTTTTTTGACCCGCAGCAACTGCGTGGGGTGCATGGAGAAATGCCGCAGACCCAAGCCCAGCAACAAACGGGTGTAGGCCGGGTCCCCTGCCATTTCGCCACACAAACTCACCTCTTTGCCGGCCGCCGCGCCTTGGGCGATGGTGTTGGCCAACAACTGCAACACGGCGGGGTGCAAAGGGTCGTACAAGTGCGCCACTTGTTCATCGGCGCGGTCGATGGCCAAGGTGTATTGAATCAAGTCATTGGTGCCGACCGATAAAAAATCAAAGTGCTTCAAGAACAGCGGCAAGCTCAGCGCCGCAGCGGGCACTTCAATCATGGCGCCCACCCGCAAGGGGCCGTAGGCCACGCCGCGTCGGTCCAGTTGTTGCTGGGCTTGGGCCAGCAGCTGGAAGGTTTGGTGTATTTCGCGGGCATGGGCCAGCATGGGGATGAGCAAATTCACCTTGCCATGCATGGCGGCCCGCAAAATGGCCCGCAGTTGGCTCAAGAACATGCTGGGGTCGGCCAGGCTCCAACGAATGGCACGCAAGCCCAGCGCGGGATTCAGATGGGCTTCGTCTTTGGTGGTGCGGTCCAAGGGCTTATCAGCCCCCACGTCCACGGTGCGGATCGTGACCGGCAAACCCTTCATGCCTTCCACCGCACGCTTGTAGGCTTGGAATTGCTCTTCTTCATCGGGCAGCTGGCCTTCACGGCCCATGAATAAAAACTCGCTGCGAAACAAGCCCACACCCACTGCGCCCATGGCCACGGCCTGCGCTGTGTCTTCAGGCAATTCGATGTTCGCCATCAAATTGATTTTTTGTCCATCCATGGTCACGGCAGGCGTGTTCTTCAAACGCGCAAGACGCTCGCGTTCGAGTTGCGCTTGTCGTTGCTTGAAGCTGTACTCTTCCAAGATGATGGGCGAGGGCCCGACGATGATGACACCCGCGTCGCCGTCGATGATGACCCAATCGTCTTGCCGCACCAAATGGCTGGCGTTGCGGGCACCGACCACCGCCGGAATGTCCAAGCTGCGGGCAACGATGGCGGTGTGCGAGGTTTTGCCACCGACATCGGTGACAAAGCCGGTGAACACGCTTTGTTTGAACTGCAGCATGTCCGCTGGCGATAAATCGTGGGCAATCAAGACCAGTGGCACGTCGTGGCTGTCGTCGAGCAATTGGTCTTGTTGCCAACTATGGGCTTTGCGGGGTGTGGGTTGCGGCAGCGTGGTGGGCAAGCCCTTCATGTGGCGCAACAAGCGCTCGACCACCTGCTCCAAGTCGCCTTTGCGTTCACGCAAATATGCATCTTGCATTTCGTCAAATTGCCGGGTCACCACTTCCAACTGCGAGGTGAGCGCCCATTCGGCGTTGTACAAACGGTCGGTCACCCAGTGCTTGACACCATCAGCCAGCATCTCGTCTTGCAGCAACATCATGTGCACTTCAAGCAAAGCTGCCAACTCGGGCGGTGCGTCCTTGGGCACGGATTGGTGCAAACGCTGCACTTCTTGCATCACCGCTTGGCGGGCACTGTTGATGCGCTGCAACTCGGCGTCGATTTGTGACGCATTGATGAAATAGTGGGCCACATCCACCCGACTGGACGCGACCAACACGGCCCGCCCAATCGCGATGCCCCGTGCCACAGCCAGTCCGTGGATGGAAAAAGTCATCTTTATTCGCTCTCCCCAAATTTATGGGCCAGCAAAGACAGCAGGGCCTCCATGGCCTCTTGCTCTTGGTCTCCGTTTGTCTCGATGTCAATGACAGAACCAGTGCCCGCAGCCAACATCATCACGCCCATGATGCTCTTGGCATTGATCCGCCGGTCACCACGCGAGAGCCAGACTTCGCAAGGGTAAGAGCCTGCAATTTTGGTCAGTTTGGCAGACGCGCGGGCATGCAATCCGAGTTTGTTGATGACGGTGGTGGTTTGTTTGATCACAGCGTGTTCGTCTGGTTTAAAGGGTTTTACTGATTTCTACTTGCACCACGCCTTGTGCACCGCCGTCGACGGCGCGTTTGGCCAGGGCATGCACATCCTCATGCCGGTAGCAGACGGTGCGCAACAACATGGGCAAGTTCACGCCTGCAATCAGGTGCGATTGCACATCGTCAACCAGACGTTGTGCCACATTGGCAGGTGTGGCGCCCAACACATCGGTCAAGATCAAGGTGTCTTGCGCGGCATGACCCATCATCAACTCTTTGGCGTTGGCCAAAGTTTGCTCGGGGGGTTCATCAGGCGGTACATCGATGGCGATGATGGCTTGGGCGCAATCTGGAAAAACATGCAAAGCGCAGTCTCGCAAGGCGTTGGCCAAGGGGGCGTGGGCGATTAAGAGGATACGGGTGCTCATGGGCTCTCGACTTTGAGGCCATTATCACCCTAGGCCTTCGCTGAGTCACAATGTGGCCATGAATGCTTTGGACGCTGTTCGTGTGCTGGATTTGTCGCGGGTGCTGGCCGGACCCTGGAGCACCCAAACCCTGGCTGATTTGGGCGCCGATGTGGTGAAGGTGGAACGCCCCGGCACAGGCGACGACACGCGTGGCTGGGGCCCGCCATTTTTAAAGGACGCTGAGGGCCAAGACAGCGCCGAGTCAGCCTACTTTTTGGGCGCGAACCGCAACAAACGCTCCATCACTTGCGACTTGTCGCTGCCTGCGGGTCAAGATTTGATTCGGCAAATGGCGATCAAGGCCCAGGTGTTTGTCGAGAACTACAAAGTCGGCGACATGAAGCGTTATGGTTTGGATTACGACACGCTCAAGATCACCAACCCTGCACTCGTCTATTGCTCGGTCACTGGCTTTGGCCAAACCGGCCCCTACCAAGCCCGCGCCGGTTACGACTTTGCGGTGCAGGCGATGGGCGGCTTGATGAGCGTCACAGGTGAGCGTGATGATGCCGGTGGTGGTCCGCAAAAAGTGGGGGTGGCGGTGGCCGACTTGTTCACCGGCATGTACGCCACCGTGGCCATCTTGGCGGCGCTCAGGCACGCCGAGCGCACCGGACAAGGTCAACACATCGACATGGCCTTGCTAGACACCCAAGTGGCGATGCTGGCCAATTTGGGCGCGAACCATTTGGTGAATCTGCCCGACCACAAACCACCACCAGGGCGCATGGGCAATGCCCATGTGAACATCGTGCCCTACCAAGTTTTTGAAACGGCGCCTAAGCCTACCGGTGCGCGTGATTTCATGATCTTGGCAGTCGGAAACGATACCCAGTTTGCCAAGCTGTGCGATTGCTTGGGCCACCCTGAATGGTCAAAAGATGACCGCTTTGTGCGCAACCAAGACCGGGTGCGCCACCGGGAGGTCTTGATTCCCTTGTTGGCAGCGGTTTTTGTTGCTCGCCCCAAAGCCGATTGGTTGTCGCTGCTGGAGGCCGCCAAAGTGCCATGTGGCCCGATCAATGATTTGGCTGAAGTGTTCCATGACCCCCAAGTTCAAGCACGCGGCATGATCGAGTCGTGGAACCATCCCTTGCGACCTGATTTGAAATTGGTGGCCAGTCCGATGAAGCTCAGTGCGACACCTGTGCAACACCTGTCAGCTCCACCCCGCTTGGGTGAGCACACCACGGCTGTGTTGCAAGACTGGTTGGGGATGGATCAGCAGCAGGTTCAGGCTTTGCAAAACCAACAGGTCCTTTGAAGCTGAACCCTGCCCACTGAAACCGCCGCCCATGGCGCACGGTTTCTGCTTTGTTGAATGTCAGTGTTTGACTTGCGACAACATGGTGTCGGCGTCACTCACCTCGAACTTACCAGGACCTTCAACATTCAATGTGACCACTTTGCCATCTTTGACCAGCATGGAATAACGGTTGGAGCGCAGACCCAAACCTTTACCCGTGAGGTCCAAGGTGAGGCCAGTGGCTTTGGTGAAGTCGGCGTCGCCGTCACCCATCATGCGCACTTTACCTGCGGCGTGTAATTCACGTCCCCAGGCCCCCATCACAAAGGCATCGTTCACGCTGACACACCAAATTTCATCCACACCGGCGGACAACAGCGCCGCATGGTGGTCGATGTAGCCGGGCACATGTTTGGCCGAGCAGGTTGGGGTGAAAGCACCTGGCAGGGCAAACAAAGCGATGGTCTTGCCTGCGCTGGCTTTGGCCACGTCCACGGGGTTGGGGCCGATGCTGCAACCGTTGCCCTCGACTTCGGAATATTCCATCAAGGTGGTGTGCGGAAGGGTGTCGCCGACTTTGATCATGCTGTTTGCTCCTGGAAATGAAAAATGACCCACGATCGTGGGTCATTTCTGGAAAACCGGCGGGCGGGCAGGGAATAAGTCCTAGACCGCTGGCGCTTTCTCAACCAGGCGTGTGGCGACCCAGTTTTTGGTTTTGGAAATGGGACGGCTTTCTGTGATTTCGATCACGTCGCCCAAGTGGTATTGGCTGGTTTCGTCATGCGCATGGTATTTGCTGGACTTGCCCACGATCTTGCCGTAGAGCGCGTGCTTGACACGGCGCTCGACCAACACGGTGACGGTTTTGGCGCGTTTGGCACTGACCACTTTGCCAATCAAAGTGCGTTTGAGTGATTTTTTCGGTTCTGTCATGGTCACTCCTTCGCCTTGGCTTGTTGTTCGGCCAAAATGGTTTTTGCACGTGCAATGCTGCGACGAGCAACTTTCATTTGCGCTGTGTTGGTCAATTGTTGAGTGGCTTTTTGCATGCGCATGTTGAAGTGCGCTTTTTGCAATTCCTTGATTTCCGTCTGCAAACCTGCAGCGTCTTTTTGACGTAATTCAGATGTTTTCATGGTGTCTTGTCCTGAATCATTGGCCAATCAGGCGGGAAACAAACGTGGTGCGCAAAGGCAGTTTGGCCGCAGCCAAACGAAAGGCTTCACGCGCGAGTTCTTCGGGCACACCGACGATTTCATACAACACCTTGCCGGGCTGAATTTCAGCCACGTAGTACTCGGGGTTGCCTTTTCCGTTACCCATACGCACTTCTGCAGGCTTTTGAGAAATCGGCTTGTCGGGGAAGATGCGAATCCAAATGCGGCCACCACGTTTGACGTGACGGGAAATCGCACGACGGGCGGATTCGATTTGGCGAGCTGTCAAACGACCACGGTCGGTTGATTTCAGGCCAAAGTCACCGAACGCCACGGTGTTGCCACGGGTGGCAATGCCGGTGTTGCGACCTTTTTGTTCCTTGCGGTATTTACGGCGCGCTGGTTGCAGCATGCTTATTCTCCTTTTCCGTCCGCAGCCGTGCCAGTGGATGCGGGCGCGGCTACCTTGCGGACGCGCTTGACGGTGGTTTTGGGAGCATCGGTGGCTTCAGCGGGTTTATCGCTGCCATCCGCCGGTGCGGCATTGGTGCCAGCTGGGCGACGAGCGCCACGGGCTGGTGGACGATCGCCGGCTGGGCGAGCATCACGACGGGGACCGCGGGGGCGGCGCTCGTCATCTGAACGAGGTTCTTGGGCTGCTGGTGCATCGTTGCGACCCAAGGTGTCACCTTTGTAGACCCACACTTTGACACCAATG
>CALBEV010000172.1 GCA_937891045.1 uncultured Burkholderiales bacterium
CAACGAGGCCGAGAAGGCCGCCAACATCAAACTGATCGACTGCCGCTTCATGGGTCCAGCCGGTCGCTTGTACCTGTCGGGCAATGCGTCGGACGTGCGGGCCGCTGCTGCCGTGGCCGAGGCCGTGATCCGCGACGCAGGAGGTGCTGCATGAGCACTGACGCTTTGCGCGACCAAATTCGGGCGCAGGTGCGCACGGCTTTGGGGGCAGGCCGAGCCAAGGATGACCCCGCTTCGGTGGCCGCCTTGATGCGCCGCTTCGAACAAGGTTACGAGATGGTCAGTGCAGAAGCCATCGTGGCCTGCTTTGCCCCCGATGTGGTGTGGACCTTGCCCGACTCGCGCGTGCTCCGTGGCCGCGAAGCCTGCCGGGCGTTCTTGAAAGAGCGCTTTGCCAGCCCTACAGGCCCCAAGTTCTCGGATTCGCACATGAACGTGCTGGGTCAGACCGTGGTGCAAAACTACAAGGTGGGCGTGCCTTTGCCCGGTGGCCAGTCGGTCACGCTGGACGGCACCGACGTGTACCAGATACGCGATGGCCTGATCGCCGTCAAAGACGCTTATTGGAAGCAAATTGGCGCGCCCAAGCCTGCTGCTGCACCTGCACCTGCTGCCCCGGCGGCAGCGTCAGCGAATACGCCCGCGACTGGGCCGCAGGGCGTGGTGGTGCCCTTGCGTGTGGGCACCGCTGCGCAAGCCGCCTCGCTGACCGACCTGTTCAAGCGCCTGGCCGCCAGCCCTGCGCTGCTGCAAGCGGCGCAATCGGGCTTGCTGCGTTTTGACATGCGTGTGGACGAAGCGGCGGTGAAAGCCGTGGCGGCCTCTGCTGGTACATCCGGTGGTGCCTCGGCCATGGCCGCCACCACTGCCATCAACCCGGCCGCTTGCTGCCCCTCGTGCAAAGAAGGCAAAGCCTGCGAGTGCAAGAGCGACACCTGCGACATGCACGATCACAAAGAAGACGTGCCCGAACTCCAAGGCGTGATCGGCGAGAAGCTGCTCAAAACCTTGCCCGCCAGCGTCAAAACCGTTCGCATCCACCCCAAAGCGGTCTTGACCCCTTTGGGCAAAGAAGCCCTGCGCAAGCGCGGCATCACCATTGACCGAGGAGCCACCGCATGAAAACAGGAACCGTGATCGGCCGCATCGTGGCCAGCAAGCGACTGCCGGAATTGCCTGCGGGTGCCTTGCTGGAAGTGCAACTGGACTACCCCAAGGACGTGGTCGTTTGCTACGACCCGCTGGGCTGCGGCATCGGCGAGCGCGTGATGATCACCATCGGCGCACCCGCTGCCTGGTGGTTCGCTCCTGCGCACCCGCGTGTGGTGGCCGATGCCTTGGTCATTGCATCACTCGACAAATACGACACCCCCACACCGATGCGTTGACGCAGCGGTATTTTTTCCCTCACCCTTTCCCTCAACCCTTTCTTTTTAACCCCTCAAGGAGACTCACATGTCACAAGCTATCGGAATGATCGAAACCAAAGGTTATGTTGCTGCCTTCGCTGCCGCTGACGCCATGGTCAAAGCCGCCAACGTCAACATCGTTGGCAAAAAAGAAGTCGGTGGCGGCCTCGTCGCCATCATCGTCTCGGGCGACGTGGGTGCCGTCAAAGCCGCCACCGAAGCCGGTGCTGAAGCCGCGGGCGCAATCGGTGAAGTGGTGTCTTGCCACGTCATCCCACGTCCACACGCTGACGTGTCCAAAGCCTTTGACGGCAAGTGATCGCAGGCTGCTGCAGATAAGGAGGCCGCATGGCCACAAGCAAAAAAGCCACCGCGGCCACGAAACCGCCCACCAAGCCGGCCGCTGAGCTTCGGGTTTACCTGACGCTCACAGACCTGCAGCCCCAGTTCTCTTCGTGGATGAGTTCGCCCTTGGGCGCACGCGGCTACGTGGCGATGCAAGGCACCAACGCGCTGCTGGTCGAAATCGCCCCCGGGCTGTCCATCCAGCGCGTGATTGACTTGGCCCTGAAGGCCGAGCCCACGCTCGAGCCCGGCATCCTGGCCGTGGAGCGGCAGTTCGGCGTGCTGGAGTTGCACAGCAACGACAGCGCGGCGCTGCAGCGTGCTGGCCAGGTCATTTTGGACTGGATGGGCGCCAAGGCCCAAGACCAGCTGCGCCCGCACCTGCTGTACAGCGACATTCTGGAAGACGTGACCGATCAGCACGCCGTGCTGATGAACCGTACACGCCAAGCCAGCATGGTGCTGCCTGGCCAAAACATGCTGCTCATGGAAGTGGCCCCGGCCCTGTTTGGTGCCCACATGGCCAACGAAGCCGAAAAAGTCGCCCCCGACCTGACCCTGGTCGAGTGCAGCATGATCGGTGCCAGTGGCCGCATGTACCTGACAGGCAGCATGGCTTCGCTCGAAAAAGCCAAGGCCCATGTGGAGCAACTGCTCTCGGAGATTCCGGGCAGGGGCTGATGCTCTCTGATTCGGTTGAAAAACCTGCCAGGTCAGGGCTTTTGCGCCCGAAGCTTGTCAGGTTTTTTTGCGCCCCTTGATGGCGACAGCTGCGCGACACCTGGCGCATCGACCGCCAACGACAATCCGCATGCTCGCTCTGTTGGTGGATGCGGCGATGGAATAGAAAGGGTCAACGCAAACATGCAAACCATGGACATCGGCCTTGTGGGCTTGGGCGTGATGGGTGAAAACCTGGCCCTGAATTTGGAGCGCAATGGTTTTTCGGTCAGCGGTTTTGATTTGAACGCCGAGCGCAGGAAGAGCTTCAGCCAGCGCACCCAAGGCCTGAGAGCTCAAGCCGCGTCTTCATTGCCCGATCTGGTGGCCAGTCTGGCCATGCCTCGGCGCATCTGGATGATGGTGCCCGCCGGAGCGGCAGTGGACGAGGTGTTGACCCAGATGCGCCCCTTGTTGTCGGCAGGCGACGTGCTCATTGACGGTGGCAACACCTTGTTCACCGACACCCAGAGGCGCATCGCTGCGCTGCAAGGCTCGGGCATTTTGTATGTGGGGGCTGGCGTGAGCGGTGGTGAAGATGGCGCTTTGCACGGCCCAGCTCTCATGCCCGGTGGTTCGCCCCAAGCCTGGCCGCTGATCCAATCCCTGATGCAAGCCATGTCGGCCAAGGCCGAAGACGGCCAGCCCTGCTGCGAATGGATGGGTCCTGGTGGTGCGGGTCATTTCGTCAAGATGGTGCACAACGGCATCGAATACGCCGACATGCAGATGATTTGCGAGGCCTATGCCTTCATGCAAAAGTTGGGCTTGTCAGCGGCAGAAATGAGCGAAGTGTTGACCACCTGGAACGAGGGCGAGCTGGGCAGTTACCTGATCGACATCACCGCACAAATCCTTCAACACACCGACCCTGAAACCGGTGTGCCTTTAGTGGACATGATCTTGGACACCGCCGAACAAAAAGGCACAGGCAAATGGGCCAGCCAGGTGGCGCTTGATTTGGGCGTGCCCGCGCCGACCATTGCCGAGGCGGTGTTCGCCCGCACGCTGAGCGCCATCAAGACCGAGCGCGTCGCAGCTGCCCGGGTTTTGCACGGGCCACCTGCATCACCGTGGCCTGAGCGTGGTGCGGTCTTGGCCCAGCTGCGTGGGGCCTTGATGGCCGCCAAGGTTTGCGCCTATGCCCAGGGCTTTGCCCTCATGCGGGCCGCCGACCGCGAACACCAGTGGCATCTGCCCATGGCCCAAGTCGCCAAGGTCTGGCGTGCGGGCTGCATCATCCGCGCCAACCTGCTCGAAGACATCCGCCGCGCCTTTCAAACTCAGGCCGATTTGCCCAATTTACTGGTGGACCCGCACTTTGCCCGCGTCATGGCCGACAGCCAGCAAGACTTGCGGGAAGTCGTGGCCGCAGCTGCACTGCGCGGCGTGGCTATGCCTGCATTCATGAGCGCCTTGAGTTATTACGATGCCTACCGCTCAGCACGTTTGCCCGCCAACTTGCTGCAAGCTCAGCGCGATTATTTTGGGGCACACACTTACCAGCGCACCGACAGGGCGGGGAAGTTTCATACGCGATGGATGGCTTGAGGGCGCGGCGTGAATGCCCTGAAAATGGGCGCATCCCTCTCTTGCCGCATCAGTTACAAACCCAGAACAAATCCACACGCACAAGGGGTTTGGTAACAAAGTTTCATTAATTCGCATAGGATGGTTACACGATCAGCACACCCGAGCCGGGTGGGTTGCAGCACAGACCCC
>CALBEV010000173.1 GCA_937891045.1 uncultured Burkholderiales bacterium
AAACTCAAAATTTAGATTGAAACTGGACTCCAACTTATGAGTATGGACGGAACGCCGGGGCGATTCAGCCGCGTGAGCCTCGGCGGCCTTACGAATGTCGGCTAGTTGCAATCAGCTTTCAGTAGTGCAAAAACGCTTTTAAAGGGACTCAGTCCGGTGGCGTACCGGCTGAGTAACACCGCTTGATTAGCGGAGCCGCCTATGGGGCCCCTTTTTTCAATAGCATTGTTTGACCATGGCCTCTAAGGCAATGGGTTTGATTTTGGAGCCATGGCCTGCACAGCCGAAGGCTTCAAAGCGGGCTTCACAAATGCGTTGGGCTGCGCTGCGCGCGGCGATCAGGGCTTTGCGTGGGTCGAATTCGCTGGGTTGCTGGGCAAACAGCTGACGCATGGCGCCGGTCATGGCCAAGCGGATGTCTGTATCTATGTTGACCTTGCGCACGCCGCGCTGGATGCCACGCACAATTTCTTCTACTGGCACGCCATAGGTTTGCTTGATATCACCGCCGTATTGACGAATGATTTCCAGCCACTCTTGAGGCACGCTGGAGCTGCCGTGCATTACCAAATGGGTGTTGGGTATGGCTTTATGAATAGCCTCGATGCGGTCAATGGCCAATATGTCGCCTGTAGGTGGGCGGGTAAATTTGTATGCACCGTGACTGGTGCCAATGGCAATGGCCAGGGCATCTACGCCGGTTTGGGCTACAAAGTCTTTGGCTTGTTCGGGGTCGGTCAGCATTTGCTCGTGGCTCAGTTTGCCCACTGCGCCCACGCCGTCTTCCTCGCCTGCTTCGCCAGTCTCTAACGAGCCCAGGCAGCCCAATTCACCTTCCACGGACACGCCTACTGCATGCGCCATGTCGCAGACGCGTTGCGTCACGCCCACGTTGTAGTCGTAGCTGGCGGGCGTTTTGGCGTCTTCCATCAACGAGCCGTCCATCATCACGCTTGAGAAGCCGGAGCGAATGGATTGCTGGCATTGGGCGGGGGACGCACCGTGGTCCTGGTGCAAGACCACGGGTAGGTCTGGGTGGGTCTCTATGGCGGCTAACACCAAGTGGCGCAAGTAGGCTTCGCCTGCATATTTGCGAGCGCCGGCTGAGGCTTGCAGTATCACTGGGCTGTCAGTGGCTTGTGCAGCCTCCATGATGGCTTGAACTTGTTCAAGGTTGTTGACGTTGAATGCGGGCACGCCGTAGCCGTGCTCGGCCGCGTGATCTAAAACTTGGCGTAATGAAACCAATGCCATGATGTTGTCTCCTTTTGCGATTTAAAACATGTTGATTAAGCGGCTGCGCGTTGGGTCAAGATCTCAAACGCTGGCAAGGTCTTGCCTTCAAGCACCTCCAGGAATGCGCCGCCGCCGGTGGAGATGTAGCCCACCTGCTTGTCTATGCCGTACTTGGCAATGGCTGCCAAAGTGTCACCGCCGCCGGCGATGCTGAATGCGCTTGACTCGGCAATGGCTTGCGCAATCACCTTGGTGCCGTTCTCAAACGCAGCGAACTCGAACACACCCACCGGGCCGTTCCACACAATCGTGCCTGCCTTCATCAGCTGTGCGGCCAGTCTGGCTGCGGTTTGTGGGCCTATGTCCAGGATCAGGTCGTCGTCGGCCACCTCAGTGGCTGGCTTTATGGTTGCCACGGCGTCAGCGGCAAAGCTTTTGGCAGTGACCACATCGGTAGGGATTGGCACTTCTGCGCCACGCGCCTTGATGATCCCCATCACGGCTTTGGCCTGGTCCAGCAAATCTGGCTCGGCCAGGCTCTTGCCTATGTTGAGGCCAGCTGCCAGCATGAAGGTGTTGGCAATGCCGCCGCCCACGATGAGTTGGTCTACGTTGTTGGCTAGGCTAGTCAAAATGGTCAACTTGGTACTGACTTTGCTACCCGCCACGATGGCGGTCAAGGGGCGTTTGGGGTTGGCCAGGGCTTTGGTGATGGCATCCATCTCGGCGGCCAACAGGGGGCCTGCACAAGCCACGGGGGCAAACTGCGCAATGCCGTAGGTTGAGCCTTCGGCGCGGTGGGCTGTGCCAAAGGCGTCGTGCACAAAGATGTCGCACAGGGCGGCGAGTTTGTGGGCCAGCTCAGGCGTGTTCTTTTTCTCGCCTTTGTTGACGCGGCAGTTTTCGAGCATGACCAGTTCGCCCGGGGCCACTGTGACGCCGTCTACCCAGTTGGCCAGCAGCGACACTTCGCGGCCCAGCAGTTCACCCAAGCGTTTGGCGACAGGGGCCAATGAGTCTTGGGGTTTGAACTCGCCCTCGGTGGGGCGGCCCAAGTGGCTGGTCACCATGACGGCAGCGCCTGCGTCCAGGGCCATTTGAATGCAGGGTACAGAGGCGCGGATGCGGGTGTCCTCGGTGATGTGGCCTTTGTCGTCCTGGGGCACGTTCAGGTCCGCACGGATGAAAACACGTTTGCTATTGGCCCAGCCGTTGGTGCACACGTCAGAGAATCTCAAGAAATGCATGGTGACCTCGCAATCAGCAGCTGCCGACGTGCTTGACAAAGCGCATCATGTTGCAGGTGTAGCCGTATTCGTTGTCATACCAGGCCACGACTTTGATAAACGTATTGTCCAAAGCGATGCCAGCCTCGGCATCAAATATGGAGGGCATGGCGCAACCACGGAAGTCTGTGGATACAACCTTGTCGGTGGTGTAGCCCAGCACGCCTTTGAGCCCACCTTCAGAGGCGGCTTTCATGGCCTTGCAAACGTCGTCGTAGCTGGCTTCCTTGTTCAGCTCCACGGTCAAGTCGACCACAGACACATCGGAGGTCGGAACACGAAAGGCCATGCCAGTCAGCTTTTTGTTCAGCTCAGGCAAGACCACACCCACGGCTTTGGCCGCTCCTGTGCTCGATGGGATGATGTTTTCCAAAATGCCTCGGCCACCACGCCAGTCTTTGCTGGAGGGGCCGTCCACCGTTTTTTGTGTGGCGGTGGCGGCGTGTACCGTGGTCATCAAACCGCGCTTGATGCCGAAGTTGTCATTGAGCACCTTGGCCACGGGGGCCAAACAGTTGGTGGTGCAAGAGGCGGCTGAGACAATGGCTTGGCCTGCGTAGCTGCTGTGGTTCACGCCGAAGACGAACATTGGGGTGTCGTCCTTGGATGGGGCAGACTGCACCACTTTTTTGGCGCCGGCATTGATGTGGGCTTGGCAGCTGTCGCCCGTCAAGAAGAAGCCTGTGGCTTCCACCACCACGTCCACACCTGCGTCGCCCCATTTCAGGTTGGCGGGGTCGCGTTCGGCGGTCAGGCGTATCTTTTTGCCGTTGACCACGAGGTCTTTGCCGTCCACAGCCACGGTGCCCTTGAAGCGGCCGTGCACCGAGTCATACTGCAACATGTAAGCCAAGTAGTCGGGCTCGAGCAAGTCGTTGATCGCAACGACTTCGATGTCTTTGAATTCAGCTTCTTGCGTAACGGCGCGAAACACCATGCGGCCGATGCGGCCAAATCCGTTGATACCGATGCGAATGGTCATGGGGAATACTCTCTAAAGTAAAAAGTCAATCGTCAGGACTGGACCGTCAGGCCAGCAATGCGGAAACGTCCGGGATCACCCGGTCGGGTTGGCAGGCTTCAATGGGTTGCCCCATGTTGTAGCCATAAGGCAATGCCCAAACCTCCACGCCGGCGTTGCGGGCGGTTTGAACATCGATGCTGGAATCGCCCACGAACAAAGCCCGCGAGGCATCCACCCCAAAGTGCGCCAGACAAAATTCAATGCCTGCTGGGTTGGGCTTTTTCTTGGGTAGGGTGTCACCGCTGATGACGCGGTCGAGCAAGGGCATGAGGCCATGGGCATCGAGCACGTTCTGGGTGTAACGCCTTTCCTTGTTCGTGATGACGGCGGTGAACACCCCTTGTTGACGCAGTGCGCTCAAGGTTTCCAACACCTGTGGGTACAGGTGGCTGCGGGTGCCACAACGCGATTGGTAGTGGCCAATGAACACCGCCTCGGCTTGGGCAAACCGATCGCTGTGGCGCAAGTCTTCGGCCGGCGTTTGCAAGACAAAGGCCATGGCCTGCAGCAAGAGCTCGCGCGTGCCGTGACCGATCCATGCATTGACCTGCTCTTGGGTGACCGTGGCCCAACCAAAATGAGACAAGGTGTCGTTGGTCGCGTCGGCGATCTCGGGGCCGGTTTCCACCAGCGTGCCGTCCAGGTCAAACATGACCAAGTCGTAAGCCCGCGTGCTCATGCGGCCACCACCGCTTCCACCGCTTGGGCCACCGCGTCGGCCGTGATGCCGAAGTGAGCGTAAAGGTCTTTGGCCGGTGCCGACTCACCAAAGCTGGCGATGCCCACCACTCGACCGGTGCGACCCACGTACTTGCGCCAGCCATCGGGGTGCGCCGCTTCCACGGCCACCGCGGGCAGGTTCAAGGGCAGCACTTGATCTTGGTAGGCCTGGGCTTGACGGTCGAACACATTGGTCGACGGCATGGAGACCACCCGCACGCGCAGGCCTTTGGCGCTCAAACGCTCTTGCGCTTGGCAGACGATTTCCAGCTCCGATCCGGTGGCCACGATCACGGCTTGTGGGTTGGCCACGTCGCGCAAGATGTAGCCGCCTTGGCGAATGCTGGATGCTTGGTCGATGTGACTCAGGCGGGGCAGGTTCTGGCGCGACAAGCACAAGGCACTGGGGCCATCGCGGCGCTCCAAAGACACCGCCCACGCCACGGCCGTCTCTAGGCCATCGGCCGGACGCCACACGTCCAGGCCCGGGATGATGCGCAAGCTCGGCACGTGCTCCACGGACTGGTGGGTGGGGCCGTCTTCACCCAAACCGATGGAGTCGTGGGTGAAGACGTGGATGACGCGCTGCTTCATGAGCGCGGCCATGCGGATGGCGTTGCGGCTGTAGTCGCTGAAGGTCAGGAAGGTGCCGCCGTAAGGCAGGTAGCCGCCGTGCAGCGTGATGCCGTTCATGATGGCGGCCATGCCGAACTCGCGCACGCCGTAGCTCAGGTGGTTGCCCCACTGGTCGCGACCGGCGCGCACGCAGGTTTTGAAGTTGGTCAGGTTCGAGCCGGTCAAGTCGGCGCTGCCGCCAAACATCTCTGGCCACAGCGGGGCCATCGCGTCCAAAGCGTTTTGGCTGGCTTTGCGGGTGGCGTGGGCTTGGTCGTTGGCGGCGATGGTGGCCAAGACGGCGGGCAACTGCGTCGCCCATGCGGCGGGGGTCTCACCGGCCATACGGCGCTCAAACTCGGCGGCCTCAGTGGGGAAAGCGCTGCGGTAAGCGGCCATGCGCTGCTCCCACTGCGCTTGCGCTTGTTGGCCTCGCTCGCGGGCGTCCCAAGCTTGCGCGATGTCGGCGGGGATCTCGAAGGGGGCGGCGGTCCAACCCAAAGCGTCGCGCGTGGCTTGCACCTCGGCGGCGCCCAAGGCGGCACCGTGTAAATCGTGTGTGCCGGCCTTGTTGGGCGAGCCTTGACCGATGACGGTCTTGCAGCAGATCAAGGTGGGCTTGCCATCGGCGCGGGCCGACTGCTCGTGGGCTTGGCGCAAGGCCGCATCGACAGCGGCGGGGTCGTGACCGTCCACGTTGGGGATCACGTGCCAGCCGTAAGCGGCGAAGCGCATGGGCGTGTCATCGGTAAACCATCCGTCGACGTGCCCGTCGATCGAAATGCCGTTGTCGTCGTACAGCGCCACCAATTTGGACAAACGCAAGGTGCCGGCCAAGGAGCAAGCTTCGTGCGAGATGCCTTCCATCAAGCAGCCGTCGCCCATGAACACGTAGGTGTGGTGGTCAACGATGGCGTGGCCGGGTCGGTTGAACTCGGCCGCCAGCAGCTTCTCAGCCAGCGCCATGCCCACCGCGTTGGTGATGCCTTGGCCCAGCGGGCCGGTGGTGGTTTCCACGCCGGGGGTGATGCCCACTTCGGGGTGACCGGCGGTTTTGCTGTGCAACTGGCGGAAGTTCTTGAGCTCGCTCATGGGCAGGTCGTAGCCCGTGAGGTGCAACAAGGCGTAAATCAGCATGGAGCCGTGGCCGTTGGAGAGCACAAAACGGTCGCGGTTGGCCCACTGCGGGTTGCTTGGGTTGTGCTGCAGGTGGCGGTTCCACAGCACTTCGGCGATGTCGGCCATACCCATGGGCGCACCGGGGTGGCCGCTCTTGGCTTTTTCCACGGCATCCACGGCGAGCATGCGAACGGCATTGGCCATCTGACGGGCCATGGCGGGGGTGGGGTGTTGCATCTGAATTCCTTGTTGATTGATCACGCGGCTTTTTTCTTGCGTTCCATCATTCGCCAGATGAAGGGCGTGAAGATGAGCTGCATGGCGATTTCCATCTTGCCGCCGGGCACCACGATGGTGTTGGCGCGACTCATCATGGAGCCGTTGATCATGCTCAGCAGGTACTGGAAGTCGATGCCTTTGGGTTTTGCAAAACGGATCACAACCATGCTCTCGTCGGCCGTGGGCACATCGCGGGCCACGAAGGGGTTGGAGGTGTCCACGATCGGCACGCGCTGGAAGTTCACGTGCGTGTGCTGGAACTGTGGGCAGATGTAGTTCACGTATTCGGGCATGCGGCGCAGGATGGTGTCGGTCACCGCATCGGTGCTGTAGCCGCGCATGTTTTTGTCGCGGTAGAGCTTCTGGATCCACTCCAAGTTGATGACCGGCACCACACCGACCAAGAGGTCGGGGTACTGGGCCACGTTGTGCTCAGGCGTTACCACCGCACCGTGTAGACCTTCGTAGAACAGCATGTCGGTATCGGTGGGCAGGGCTTCCCAAGGCGTGAAGGTACCGGGGTCTTGTTTGTAGGGCGCGGCCTCTTCGGCGTTGTGCAGGTACTTGCGGCTTTTGCCTTGGCCGGTTTCGCCGTAGGTCTTGAACAGGCTTTCGATTTCGCCAAACAGGTTGGCGTCGGCGCCGAAGTGGCTGAAGTTGTTGTTGCCTGCTTTTTCGGCTTCAGCGGCCTTGACCTTCATTTCTTTTCGGTCGTAGCGGTGGTAGCTGTCGCCTTCGATGATGGCGGCCGTCACGCTTTCGCGGCGGAAAATGTTCTGGAATGTGCGAGTGACGGTGGACGTGCCGGCGCCGGACGAACCGGTGATGGCGATGATGGGGTGCTTAACGGACATGGGGGCCTCCTGGCGTTTGCTATGGGGTGTCAGATTGAGGTTCAGTCGCGAAACAGGCTGCGTTCGCTGAACAAGGGGTTGGCGTCGTCTTGGGCTGGCGACGGTTCGGCGTGGTAACGCTCGATGCGCTCGACTTCGTTTTTCGAGCCGAACACCAAGCCGATGCGCTGGTGCAATTCAGTGGGCTGCACCGTCAACATCGCTTCGCGGCCCGTGCTGGCGCGGCCACCGGCTTGTTCCATGATCATGCCGATGGGGTTGGCTTCGTACAGCAAGCGCAGACGGCCAGCTTTGCTGGGGTCTTTGGTGTCGCGGGGGTACAAGAACACACCACCGCGCATCAAAATGCGGTGCGCCTCAGCCACCATCGAAGCGATCCAACGCATGTTGAAATCTTTGGCACGGGGGCCAGTCTTGCCCGCCAAACATTCGTCGACGTAGCGCTTGACGGGTTGCTCCCAGAAGCGGCTGTTGGAGGCGTTGATGGCGAACTCTTGCGTGTCGGCCGGGATTTGGATTTTTTCGTGCGTGAGCTTGAACTCGCCCAGGTTGGGATCCAAGGTGAAGCCGTACACGCCCGTGCCCACGGTGAGCACCAACATGGTGGTGGGGCCATACAAGGCATAACCCGCGGCCACTTGCTGAGCGCCGGGTTGCAGAAAATCTTCGCTGACCACTTCGCGGCCCGCATCGATCACCGACTGGGGGGCGCGCAAGACGCTGAAGATGGTGCCGATGCTGACGTTGACGTCGATGTTGCTCGAGCCATCCAAAGGATCGAACACCAACAGGTATTTGCCTTGGGGATAGTTCTTGGGGATGGGGTATGGGCCGTCCATTTCCTCGGACGCCATGCCCGCCAAGTGACCGCCCCATTCGTTGGACTTGATGAAGATGTCGTTGCTGATGACGTCGAGTTTTTTCTGCGTCTCGCCCTGCACGTTGATACTGGCTTGATCGTCACCGTGGTTACCCAACATGTCGCCCAAGGCGCCGTGCGAGACGCTGCGTGCAATGGCTTTACACGCCAGCGCCACGTCCAAGATCAGCGCGTTGAAGTCGCCAGTGGCGGTGGGGTATCGGCGACGCTGTTCGATCAAGAACTGGGTCAGTGTGGGGCGTTTGGACAAGGGCATACCGGGCTTTCAGGGAAAAAACAAAGAGGAAAACGGATCAGGCGGCACGGGCGTTGCGACGCAACTGGCCCATGACGGTGGTGTAGCCGCCGTTGTTGTCGGGCGCGCCGAAGACGGCACTGCCCGCGACCAAGGTGTCGGCGCCCGCGGCGACGATCTCGGCGATGTTGTCAACCTTCACACCCCCATCGACCTCGAGCCAAATGGGCTGGCCACCGGCGGCGACGTGGGCGTCGATGCGTGCGCGCACCTCACGCAACTTGCCCAAGGTGCTGGGAATAAAGGACTGGCCGCCAAAACCCGGGTTCACGCTCATGAGCAAGATCAGGTCCAAGCGGTCCATGACGTGGTCGAGCACGCTCAGGCTGGTGGCGGGGTTGAGCACCAGGCCGGCCTTGCAGCCGTGCGACTTGATGAGCTGCACGGTGCGGTCCACGTGGCGGCTGGCCTCGGGGTGGAAACTGATGATGTTGGCGCCAGCCTTGGTGAACATGGGGATGAGGTCGTCCACGGGCTCGACCATCAGGTGCACGTCGATGGGAATGCTCACGTGCGGGCGGATCGCTTCACACACCAAAGGACCGATGGTCAGGTTGGGCACGTAGTGGTTGTCCATCACATCAAAGTGAACCATGCAGCACCCGCGGCTTCAATGGCACGAACCTCTTCACCCAAACGGGCAAAGTCGGCCGACAAAATGGAGGGGGCAAGGCGAATGGTGCTCATGGCAGTTCTTTCTTAACAATCGTTCAGGCTTGATCGAACCAACGGCGCAGCTGGATCAAGCGCGCTTGGCGCAAGTCCGGGACCACGCGCCAAGCGGCGCGAAAGTCGTGGTGTTCGGTGAAGGGGTTGGGGGTGATGACAGTTTTCAAACCCGCGGCGTTGGCGGCGCGCAAGCCATTGGAAGAGTCTTCAAACGCCACGCATTCGCTGGCTTCAAAACCCATGTCGCGGAGCACTTGTCGGTACACCTGGGTGTCGGGCTTTTTGATGGGTGACGACGAGGCATCGCCCACCGCCAAGAAATGGGTGCGCCAATCGGACCCGATGGCCGCGGTCAACAAGGCAGCGATATTGGCCGGCGAGGTGGTGGTGGCGATCGCCAGTTGCAGGTCTTGCTCACGGGCTTCTTGCATCAAGGCTAACACCCCCGGACGCAAACTGACTTCGCCGTTGCGCACGGCGGCTTCGTAAAACGCGGTTTTGACCAAATGCAAGCGCTCCATGGTGTCGTTTACCGCACCGCCTTGAACTTCCTTCATGTCGGGCTCCAGTTGGCGCCAGTGGTGCAG
This sequence comes from uncultured Burkholderiales bacterium, assembly GCA_937891045.1. Next base: position 9,565 of record CALBEV010000173.1, read on the forward strand.
CATGCGTTCTTTGCCGCCCGAAATGTTGAGCAATTCGGTGTACTCGGCCTCGCTCCAGTGCCAGTTCAAGCCCTCTTGCGCAAAGGCTTGGTTGAAGGCTTTGAGGTGAGCGTGCTCGGTGTCGGCCAGCGTGCCGTCCACATCAAAAATCAATGCCTTGAGCATCGCCACCTCCTAAAAAAACACACCGCATGCGCAGCCATGGAACCACTATAAGAACTGACTTAAATAAGGTAAATTCACGATTTATTCAAATTAAGTTAAGGTATTACTTAATGAAAAACGCCACCTTCCGCCAACTTAGGGTTTTCACTGAGGTCGCCAAACACCTCAGTTTTGCCCGCGCTGCTGAGGCATTGCACCTGACACCCCCGGCCGTGACCATGCAAATCAAGGAGTTAGAGGGGCATTTGGGCTTGCCCCTGTTCGATCGCAAAGGACGCCAGGTGTCATTGACCACGGCTGGGGAGTACATGCTGGTCTACGCCCGCAAGATGCTGGCCACGCTGAAAGATGCCGAGGACGCCGCGGCCCGTTTGCAGCGCTTAGAGGTCGGCACCTTGACCATTGGCATGGTCAGCACGGCGAAATACTTTTTGCCGCGCTTGCTGACCCAATTCAGGCAAGAGCACAGCGGCATTGAAATCAAACTGGTGGTGGGCAACCGTGAACAGCTGGTGCAGATGCTGCAAGGCAACGAAGTGGACATCGCCGTCATGGGCCGCCCACCCACCGAATTGGCCACGCGAGCCGAGCCCTTTGCTGCCCACCCGCACATGTTTGTGGCCCCGACCGATCACCCTTTGCTCAAGGTGGGACACCCCACCACCGAGCACCTGCGGCCCTACAGCTTCATCGTGCGCGAGCGCGGCTCAGGCATCCGCGCGGCGATGGAAAAATTCATGACCTCCCAACGTTTTGAGCCGCGCGTGGTGATGGAGATGACGAGCAATGAAACGATCAAACAAGCCGTCATGGCGGGCATGGGCCTGAGTTTTTTGTCGTTGCACACCTTGGGCCTGGAGCTGGAGCACGGTCTGATTGGCGTGATCGACGTTGAGGGCACGCCCATCGTGCGGGCTTGGAACGTGGTGCACACCCTTTCCAAAATGCTTTCACCCGCCGCCGAAGCGTTTCGTTACTTCATGCTGGAGAACGCCGAGAGCCAATTAGCGAAGCAATACGGCGGACACACGCCCTTGCCCCTGCGCCGCTGATGCGCTCAGTCGTCGTCGCCCAACTCGGCATCCCAGCCCATGGCTTTGGCCCGTTGCATGGCCTCGTCGTGGATGCGCGTGTGGCGCGTGGCCAGCTCGGGGGGTAAGCGGCTGGGCAGCTGGCCATACGGATCCCACGCGGCGTGCACCGCTTCAAACAGGTTTTGCAAATCGCCCGCGTGTTTGCCGGCAAAGCCTTCGCCCTCTGGCAGCAGGCCGAACACCCAGGCGTCGCGGATGATGCGCCCGGTCATGGTCATACCGTTGTGTTCTTCGTGGTCGATACCGGCGTAGGTTTTGGTGCGGCTCTGGATAGTGCTCATGGCGTGTTCCTATTTATCGGGTGAGGCCAGCATAGAGCACCGGCAGCTTTTCTGGCAGCCTTTCCACCTTGTCCACCACCAGGTAGTTGCGCTCGCCAAAGATGCGGCGCACGTACTGGTCGGCGCGCGGGTCCAGGCTCATGCAGTAGGTCATCACGCCATTGCGGCCGGCTTCTTCCACCGCCTTCTTGGTGTCGTGGCGCAGGTACTGTGGGTCGCGCACGTCCACATCGGCCGGTTCGCCGTCGGTGATGACGAGCAGCAGCTTCTTGCTGCTGCGTTGCGCCTTGAGCGCGGCGGCGGCGTGGCGGATGGCCGCGCCCATGCGGGTAGACAGCTGCCCCTCCATACCGGCCAAGCGCGCCTTGGCGGTGTCGTCGTAGGGCTGGTCAAAGTCCTTGAAGCGCCAGTAGTTCACGTCGTGCCGGCCGTCGGAGCAGAAACCGTGGATAGCGAACGGGTCGCCCACTTTTTGGATCGCGTCGGCCAGCAGCGCGCAGGCCGAGCGCGTGAGTTCCAGCACCGTCTGGTCTTGCCCGGCCACCTTGTCGTTTGTTGATTGAGACAGGTCGAGCAGCACCAGCACGGAGATGTCGCGCACCTTGCGCCTGCTGCGCATCATGATGCGCGGGTCGGGCTGGCGGCCCATGCGCATTTCGATCACCGAGGTTAGCGCGGCGTTGAGGTCGATGTCGTCGCCATCTTCCAGCTTGCGGATGCGCTGCACGCCCTGCGGCTGCATCGCATCTAGGATGTATTTCATGCGGCCGATCAGGCGCCGGTGTTCGACCAAGATGCCGTCGATCACCGCCACGTCACCAGCCTTGGGGCGGCGCTCCTGCACCGTGGCCCAGGCCGGGCGTTCGAGCTGGATCATGTGGTCCCACTCGCCGTAGTGCACCGCCGGCAGCAACGGCTCGCGTCCTTCGCTTTGGTTGAAGGACACACCCAAGTCTTCGTAGGGAAACAGTTCTGTGCCCAGCACCCAGATTTCCTGTGCGTCGTCGCCCGCGCCCTCCACCTCCAGCTCGTTGACGAACTCCATCAGGTTGACCTGCTTGCGCACCTGCTGCGGCGGCTCGTAGCCGGCGGCGATGCTGCGCTCGAAATCGAAACCGTCGAAGGCCCAGAAGTAGCGGTTGTCGTCGCGGTAGGCGGCCGTCTGCAGGTCCGTGCGTGGCTGGAAGGCAGGCCCTTGAGTGAGCTCGCGGTAGCTGTGCGCCAGCTGCACGCCCAGTTCCCACGACACGGTGTTGTCGTGCGGATCGGCCTGCATGCGCGGCATCGCCTCGGCCAGCAGCGCGCGGCCCTGGGCGATCCAGGGGTGGGTGTCCTCGTACGACGGGTCCAACAGCGCGCGCGCCAGGCGGTTGAGCCAGTCACCGGCCGTCGCTTGTTGCGTGACCTGCACGGTGTGCAACTGCGCCCAGAGCGGTCGCAGGCCCGCAAAACGGGCCAGCGTGAGGGTTTCGACCCGCGCGTCTTCCATCAAGTCGATCAGCGCCATCTGCCAGGGGCTCAGCGACTCGGCCGTGATCGGCTGGCGGGTGAACACCACATGCGCCGCCGCGTGCGCCGCCGCGGCGCGGTACAGCGTAGTCGCGTCCACTATGCCGGCGTTTCCCTCGACCGCGTCATAGGCATCGGGCAGGTGGATGAAATAGTCCTCGATGTAGGGCCGGTAGCCCTCGCGGCTCTCGTAATCGCCTGCGGTGGGGCGCATGAAGAAGTCACGGCCCCAGAGCGCGCGCAGGTACATGTTGATGCGCCGTTGCACGTCCACCAGCAGCGTACCCTTGCGCTCCTTCTGCAGCATGGCCAGCGACTCTTTGGACTGCAGGCCGAAATAGGCGATCTGTTCTTCGTAGTTGATGCGGTGCGCCTGCGCGCCCCAGGTGGCCCAGCGGCGCAGCCCGCCCAGCGTGAGCTGCCCGAACAGCGCATCGAGCTGACCCAGCATGGGTCGCAGGCCACGCGGCGCCTGCGCCACCAAGGTGTTGAGGAACTGCAGGTACTGCAGAAAGAGCGCACCGTCGGCCAGGCGGCGCGCGGCGGTGGGCGCGGTGGCCAGCACCAGTTCGATCACCGCGCCCGAGGTCTTGGACGCGAGCATGAGCGCGGTGGTGGCGAGTTCACCGACCACGTCCTCTCCGATCTCCTGCGCCACCTGCGGTGCGCCGTCGATCCAGGCGTTGACCAGCTCGTGGCCGCGGCCCAGGCCGCGCAGCGCGGCGGCGCCCTTGACATAGTTGTCCAGCCCGCGTGCCGAGAAAGCCTTGGTCGCATCCGTCCAGCAACGTTCCAGCAGCTCGCGCGAGGGCTGCTCCAGCTGGTCGGTCCACTCGGCGTGGTCGTGCAGGTGAACGCTCATGGCAAGATCAGAAAAAAGTTGCCACCGCGGCGTCCAAAGCATCGCGCATGTCCGGGTCGTCGGTGATCGGGCGTACCAGGGCCACGCGGCAGGCGGCCTGCGCAGCCACGCCTTTTGCGATCAGGCTGCCCGCGTAGATCAGCATGCGGGTGGAGATGCCTTCGTCCAGGCCGTGGCCCTTGAGGTTGCGCGCGCGCTCGGCAATGCCGACCAGTTTGCCCGCCACGTCCAGGCTCACGGCGGTTTCGTGGGCGACGATCTCGGCTTCGATGGCGTGTTCGGGGTAGTTGAAGTCCAATGCACCGAAGCGCTGTTTGGTGGACTGCTTCAGGTCCTTCATCAGGCTCTGGTAGCCCGGGTTGTAGGAGATGACGATCTGGAAGTCCGGGTGGGCCTTGACCAGCTCGCCCTTTTTCTCCAGCGGCAACACGCGGCGGTTGTCGGTCAGCGGGTGGATCACCACGGTGGTGTCCTGCCGGGCCTCGACCACTTCGTCGAGGTAGCAGATGGCGCCCAGGCGAGCGGCCATGGCCAGCGGTCCGTCTTGCCAGCGGGTGCCTTGTGCGTCGAGCAGAAAGCGGCCGACCAGGTCGCTCGCCGTCATGTCTTCGTTGCAGGCCACGGTGATGAGGGGCTTGTGCAGCTTCCACGCCATGTACTCGACGAAGCGCGTCTTGCCGCAGCCCGTGGGGCCCTTGAGCATCATGGGCATGCGCACCGAGTACGCGGCCTCGTACAGCTCGACCTCGTCGGCCACCTGGCGGTAATAGGGTTGCTGTGCGACGCGGTAGGCGTCGAGTGTTTCGCTCATGTTCGTCTCCTTGTCTCGTTCGTCGCATTGGCTCGTCGACGCTGCACCGCGTGGTGCGACGCGGCCGACTCCGTTCGTGTCCTCCGACGGCCTTCGGCCGTCTCCCCCTTTACCTCACTGCGGCGGCCACCCCGCACTACGCTCATGGGTATGCACGGTGAATGCCAGGGTTCGGGAGAGCCCCAACCTCAACCCGCCTCCAGAGGGGGAAGGCTGGGATGGGGGCAGGCGTGGCGCGATGGGGTCAACCGTCAGACCGTCTTCCCGCGATAGATCACCATGCTCGTGCCCTGCGACTGCGAAAAGTTGTTGTAGCCGATCAGGCGCACATGGTTGTCAGGGTTAGCCTTGCGGCAGGCTGCGGCTTCGGCCAGCACCTTGTCCACATCGGTCTCTCCGAACATAGGCAACTTCCACATGTACCAGTAGGAGTCCATCAGGTACTGGGGCTCGGTATGTTCGATCGCGGGGTTCCAGCCCTTTTTCACCAGGTTCTCGACCTGTTTGCGGATCTCCGCATCGGTCATGGCCGGCAGGTAGGAGAAGGTCTCGAACTTGCGGCTGGCGGGGTCGGAGAGTCGTGAGGTGTAGTCTTGCATGCTCATTATAGGTTCCTTTGCGTGATGGGATGTTTCCACCCTGTCAAGTTCGTGCCAAGACGCGAAGCAAGACCGCAGAAAGTGCCAAAGGCACGTCAAGGGTTTGCGACAAAGTCATGGCGCGAAATCGTCAGGGATTTACTTGTGGGCGACGTCGAGCTTGTCGACCGTGTCGAATTCGAACTTGATCTCTTTCCATGTTTCCATGGCGATCTTGAGCTCGGGCGAGTGTTTGGCGGCATCCATCAGCACGGTCTTGCCCTCTTTTTCCACCGCCACGCCTTCGTTGCGGGCCTTGACGCAGGCTTCCACAGCCACGCGGTTGGCACAGGCGCCCGCCGCATTGCCCCAGGGGTGGCCCAGCGTGCCGCCACCGAACTGCAGGCAGGAGTCGTCGCCGAAGATGTTGACCAGCGCGGGCATGTGCCACACGTGGATGCCGCCCGAGGCGACCGGGAACATGCCCGGCATGGACCCGAAGTCCTGGTCGAAGAAGATGCCGCGGCTGCGGTCTTCCTTGATGAACGAGTCGCGCATGATGTCGATCCAGCCCAGCGTGGCTTCGCGGTCGCCTTCGAGCTTGCCCACCACGGTGCCGGAGTGCAGGTGGTCACCACCCGACAGGCGCAAGCACTTGCTGAGCACGCGGAAGTGGATGCCGTGGTGCGGGTTGCGGTCGAGCACGGCGTGCATGGCGCGGTGGATGTGCAGCAGCATGCCGTTGTCGCGACACCAGTTTGCCAGGCTGGTGTTGGCGGTGAAGCCGCCGGTGAGGAAGTCGTGCATGATGATCGGAGCGCCCAGTTCCTTGGCGAATTCGGCCCGCTTGAACATCTCTTCGACGGTCGGTGAGGTCACGTTCAGGTAGTGGCCCTTGCGCTCACCGGTCTCGCGCTCGGCCTTCTGGCAGGCTTCCACCACGAATTCGAAACGATCACGCCAACGCATGAACGGCTGGCTGTTGACGTTCTCGTCGTCCTTGGTCAGGTCTAGACCGCCGCGCAGGCATTCGTACACCGCACGGCCGTAGTTCTTGGCCGACAGACCCAGCTTGGGCTTGATGGTGCAGCCCAGCAGCGGGCGACCGTACTTGTTGAACCTGTCGCGCTCGACCTGGATGCCGGCCGGCGGGCCGCCGCAGGTCTTCACGTAGGCGATCGGGAAACGCACGTCTTCCAGACGCAGGGCGCGCAGTGCCTTGAAGCCGAACACGTTGCCCACCAGCGAGGTCAGCACGTTGACGATGGAACCCTCTTCGAACAGGTCGATCGGGTAGGCCACGAAGGCGTAGAAGCAAGTGTCGTCGCCCGGCACGTCTTCGATGCGGTATGCGCGGCCCTTGTAGTGGTCCAGGTCGGTCAGCAGATCAGTCCAGACGGTGGTCCAGGTGCCGGTGGACGATTCGGCGGCCACGGCAGCGGCCACTTCTTCGCGGTCCACGCCGGCTTGCGGCGTGATCTTGAAACACGCGAGGATGTCAGTGTCCTTGGGGGTGTAGTGAGGCTCCCAGTAAGTGCTTCGGTATTCCTTGACACCGGCGTTGTAGGTTTTGGTGGCCATGCGTTGTGCTCCTCGGTTGAAAAAATGAACAGGTGAAATGTTTCTGTGGAGCGGATTCTTGCCCCAATCATGATTAAGTAAAAGTAAAATATTTAGACAGTTATCTTTTATTTTTATAAAACATGAATCTCAGACACGCCACCCTGCACCAGCTGCGCATTTTTCAAGCCGTGGCCGAGCACAACAGCTTTGCCCGCGCCGCCGAGGCCTTGCACCTGTCGCCGCCCACGCTGTCGCTGCAAGTCAAGCAACTCGCCGACACCGTGGGTCAACCCTTGTTCGAGCAATTGGGCAAAAAAATCTTCTTGACGGCGGCGGGCAAAACCTTGGCTCAGGCCTGTCAAGACATCGCACAGCGCATGGACTTGCTCGGCGAAGACTTGGCCGCACTGCAAGGCATGGAGCGCGGTAGTTTGAAGTTGGCCATCTTGACCACGGTGAAGTACACCGTGCCCAAACTGTTGGGCGGCTTTTGTGCAGCGCACCCCGGGATTGACGTGGCTATGGTGGTCGGCAACCGAGAAAACCTCTTGCAGCGCTTGGCCAGCAACCAAGACGACCTCTACATCATGGGTCAGCCTCCACAGCACGTGGACGTGGTGTGCGAGGCCTTCGCCGACAACCCGCTAGTCTTGGTTGCGCCGCCCAGCCACCCCTTGGTGGGCAAACGACGCATCGACCCCGCACGCTTGCGCCAAGAACCCTTCATTCTGCGCGAGCCGGGTTCGGGCACGCGCTTGACCATGGAGCGCTTTTTTGCCGAGCAAGGCTTCAGCGCCGTCAACCGCTTGGAGGTCGGCAGCAACGAAGCGATCAAACAGACCGTGGCCGGCGGCTTGGGCTTGGCGGTGTTGTCGGCCACCACCGTGGTCTCGGAATTGGCGCTGGGCGAGCTGGTGCAACTCGACGTCAAGGGCTTTCCCCTCATCCGACGTTGGCAGGTGGTCTACCCCCGAGGCAAGCGCTTGTCGCCGGCCGCGCAGGCCTTCAAACAGTGGCTCTTTGACCATCGTCCCAGTGAAGCAAAGCTCGCTCGCCGCTGACTTGGTCAAGCGCCAATTCACGGCCACGGGCATCAATCAGTTGTGGGTGGCCGACATGACCTACGTGCCGACATGGGTTGGGTTCTTGTACCTGGCTGTTGTGGTGGATGTGTACAGCCGCAAGGTGGTGGGCTGGGCGTTTGGGGAACGTATGACCAGCGACTTGGTGGTGGCGGCATTAAATATGGTGAATCGGCCCGGGTATTGAGGAGGCAAAATACTCCGAGAGGACCGAGCTATG
>CALBEV010000174.1 GCA_937891045.1 uncultured Burkholderiales bacterium
GTTCGCTGGTCGGGCAGATCGAGATCGGCGGCGAAAAGGTGTCTTACATCGTGTTCTTGGCCAGCGGCAGCATCTGCATGAGCGCCATGAACGCGGCGACGTTCGAGGCCTTGTATTCGGCGTTTTCGCGCATGCATGTGCAAAAAACCTGGGACGGCATCATGAACGCCCCGGTGCGGCTGGACGACGTGGTGCTGGCCGAAATGCTGTGGGCGGCGTTCAAGGCGTTGTTCACCGTGACGGCCATTTTGGGTGTGATGCTGGTGCTGGGCATCAGCCACAGCTGGAAGCTGCTGGTCGCCTGGCCCGTGCTGCTGGGCGTGGGCATCACCTTCAGCTGCATGGCGCTGATCTTCAACGCGCTGGCCAAAGGCTACGACTTTTTCACCTACTACTTCACCCTGTTCCTCACGCCCATGATGTTCCTCTCAGGCATCTTTTTTCCGCGTGAACAACTGCCCGCGTTTGTGCGGGTTGTCGCTGACTGGTTGCCGCTGTCGGTGGCTGTGGATTTGGTGCGGCCTCTGTTTATGGACCGCTGGCCAGACCACCCCCTGCGCAACGTGCTGGTGCTGGCGTTGTTTGCGGGGGTGTCGTTCTGGGTGGCGTTGGCGTTGACTCGGAAAAGGTTCAGGAGTTGAGGTTCATAGGCCTCCATGATCGGTTCAGCCGAGACTGGGGCGCAGGTCAAAGTGATGAAGTTGAACATCACTCGCTGAAATTGGGGTCGGTGTTATCAAACTGAAATTTTCCACTTGGGTCTGGATCCTGACCTATGTCGTGGTGTTGAGTGCGCCGTTGATCGGCGGTGTGTTCAATCTGGCGCATGGGCGGGGGTTTTGGCTGAATTTTTCAGTCGCCCTGGGTTTTGTGGCCTTGTCGATGTTTGGCGGGCAATTCGTGCTCGTGTCGCGCATGCAGTGGGTCACCCGGCCCATGGGCATGGATGCCTTGATGGCTTTTCACAAGCGCATGGCTTATGTGGCCACCGTTTTCGCGCTGGTGCATCCCACCATCTTGTTCATCAAAGACGAGAAGTATTGGCCGCTGTTGAATGTGTGGACATCACCCTTGCGGGCCAAATTGGCAGTGGCTGCGGTGGTGGCCTTGCTGCTGTTGGTTCTTTTTTAGGTGTATCGCCAGCAGTTGCGCATGAGTTACAGGCTTTGGCAGCTGCTGCATTGGCTATTGGCCATGGTGGTGGTTTTGGCCAGCTTTTCACATGTGGTGTTGGTCAACTATTACCTTCGCGAGCATGGGCAGCAAGTGACCTGGGTTTTGCTGAGCATCTTTTTCATTTTGGTCTTGCTCACGGTGCGGGTGATTCGGCCTTGGATCCGGTTGCGGCAGCGATGGCTGGTGGTGAGTGTCAAGCCGGATGCAGCGGATACAACGCACATTGTTTTGAAAATGCGGGACCGTGCGGCCTATGGTGCCCGAGGATTTGAATTCAAAGCAGGTCAATTTGCGTGGCTGTCTGCTTGGCGTTCACCTTCACGCTGACCTATAACCCGTTTTCCATTGATTCCAGTGCACTGAGCCGAGACACCATCGGGTTCACCGTGCGTTCGCACAACGGGTTCAGCGCTGAGGTGCCCAAGCTCAAGCTCGGTCAATCGGTTTATGTGGATGGACCCCATGGTAGTTTTCATCTGAATGATGACGAAACGGGGCCATTGGTCTTGATTGGTGCTGGAGTGGGGGTGACGCCTTTGTTGAGCATGCTCCAGACCCTGGCCGATCAAAACTCCAAAAGACCGTGCTACCTCTGGTTGGCCAATAAAAATGCTTTCGCCGTTGTGGGTGGTCGACGGATTGATGAATTGTGCGATCGCCTGCACTTGGAGGTCGTTCATGTTTTTTCGAAACCCGCCCACACAAGAGGTCAGCGCCAGGACAAAGACTTTGTCCTGGCCCATTTTCCCGATCGGTACCAGCAAGCCCATTTTTACATTTGCGGCCCCAATGCCTTGATGGACATGGCTGAACAGGTTTTGCATGCGCAAGGTGTTCCTGGCCATCAGGTTCACACCGAACGATTCCAAATGGTTTGATTTATGAACACGAATAAAAAACCCCAGCGTCAAGCCCGCAGGTGGCAGCAAATTTCAGTCAATGCGGTGGTCATCCTGGTCACGGTCGTCTTGCTGTCCCTCAGCATCACTTGGTCTTTGATCATGTGACACCAGGGTGGTGCTTGGGTTGCGGCAGCCATCGCACTGGCCTTGGCAAGGGCGCAATCTGCGCCCAACAGCGATCTGTTTAGCAGCTGTGTACGTCTGCTACACGCAGGAACAGGGCTGCAGAGAGAGGGGCCGACCCCTGATGCGCCGAAGGGGCCGGCTCAAACGCACCAGCGTGGCGAATTTGTGAAGGGCTGGCGTGTTGTTCGGTCCGCGTGGTTTTCAGCAGGTGCAACTGTGCCGTGGGGGCTGGTTTGACGTTGGCGATCACTCGGCCTTCTGATATGTCAGACCAATCGCTGCCCAACAGCGCCGCAACGCGTTGTGCTGCCTTGAGCCGCAGGCCCGGGGTGTAAAACAAGGTGTCTTTACCGGTTTCTAGTTCGTAGAGCTGCCACACCGAAATGCAAGCTTTGGATGCCACCTCGCAGGCTTCAACGCCTTGCTCAGTGCGCAAGCGCCGCAGTACCCCGCCGAAGGGATCGTCTGTGTGGGGAGGGTGATGCCCGATGAACCGCTCACTGTTCTTGTTCGCCAGAAGCAAATTACGCTGGATGTGCAAAGACTTCACCTGCTTGAGCACTTTGGATCGGCCGGCCTCGTGCGGTGTCGCGGGGGGCAGTGGCGCCACTTCGGCGGGCAAGCGAGCCAGTTGGAGATGCGATTTGATGTAAGGGTTCATGACACTGGAAGCTTGGAATTATGTTGGCGGCAGATTAATTTAATAATTTTATTATTAGTTTTGCTGTTGTAAATTGTCTAAATGGGTAATTTTTAAAAAAATGCGCTGTCGCATGCTTGATTCAACGCCCACTTCAATGTCTGCACAAGTCGACCGATGGATGATTTGGCGTTGATGCCGCAAGTTTTGTGTTTTGCCTTCTTGCCCATGCGGTGCAGGGTCCTCACTTCAAAGAGTTGCATGTGCAGCAAAAAACTTGGCTGCGTGCGATTTGTCTGTCTCTGATGAGACAAAAGTGCACATTATTTTTCTAAAGAAGTTGAAAATTTTTTCAATCAATAAACCTGAATTTGAAGGGTTTTTACCAAGACTGAAGGTGGATCTTTGATCCTAAATTTGAAAGGCCAAGTCCCGGTGATACGGGCCTTTAAATGGCGTCAATCGATCGACTTCAAAGATCAATAACAGGAGATGAACGTGAAAATGACCCGACTCAGTGCTGCTTTGCTCGCATCTGCATTGGCCACTGGCGTAAACGCCCAGTCTGGCAAAGACAACCTCAACACCATGAAGCAGATGAAGGTCGCCACGACCGATCTGAATATTCCGGTGGTACCGCAAACTGGCCGCAATGCCGACGCGATCCGCAACAATCTGAAAAAGATCAAGATTGAGTTGAGGCTGTTTT
>CALBEV010000175.1 GCA_937891045.1 uncultured Burkholderiales bacterium
GGTGGGGCAGTCTTGTTGCGCCAACAGCTGGTCCCATGCGGCGGCGGCAATCTCTGCGGGGTGCGTGTGCACCTGAATGCCATAATCGTTCAGCTCTTTTTGCATTTCATTCATGACGCTTCAACTCAGTGTAGCCCAGCTCAATTTCACCGTCGGTGACATGCAGGGCAATGCCCACAAAATCATCGACGCTGCCCGCGCCGCCTTTGACCGCGGTGTGCGTTTGTTGGTCACGCCCGAACTCTCCATTTGTGGCTATGCCGCCGAAGATTTGTACCTGCGGCCTTCGTTCATTCAAGCCTGCGAAGACGCACTCGACTTGGTGCGCGACGAACTCGCCGACTTGCGCGGCATGCATGTGGTGGTGGGGCACCCCAGTGGCAACGACGAACGCACCCGCTCGGTGGCGGTGCAACACCGCTTCAACATGGCCTCGGTGTTTTGTGAAGGCCATTTGGTGGCCAGTTATGCCAAGCGCGAGCTGCCCAACTACCAGGTGTTTGATGAACGCCGTTATTTCAAACCCGGCCACGACACCTGCGTGTTCACGGTGCAAGGTGTGCGCATTGGTTTGCTCATTTGCGAAGACGCTTGGTTCGAGCAACCCGCGTTGGACACCCGCGACAACGGCGCACAACTTTTGGTGGTGTTGAACGCCTCGCCGTTTCACCAAGGCAAAGCCACCGAGCGTGAAGAAGCCATGCGAGCGCGTGTGTTGACTGTCGGCTTGCCGCTGGTCTATGCCCACATGGTGGGTGGCCAAGACGAAGTGGTGTTTGAGGGGCGCTCGTTTGCGCTGCAAAGCCAGGGCAGCTTGGCAGGCCGAGCGCTCAGCTTCGCCGAAGACGCGTTTGATGTGTTGGCCGAACTCAAAACAGACAGTGTGCGTTTGAAAGCCTTGGTGCATCCGCTGCCCGACGCCTTGTCCGATGTCTGGCAAGCCCTGGTGTTGGGTGTGCGGGATTACATCGGCAAAAACAAATTTCCATCGGTGCTGCTGGGCTTGTCGGGCGGCATTGATTCAGCCGTGGTGTTGGCCGTTGCGGTTGATGCGCTGGGCGCGGAACGTGTTCGCGCGGTGATGATGCCCTCACCCTACACGGCCGACATCAGCCTGTCCGATGCCCGTGAGATGGCCGAACGGGTGCAGGTGCGCTATGACGAAATGTCTATCGTGCCGATGTTTGAAGATTTTTTGCAAACCTTGCAAAACGACTTTGTGGGCAAAGCTTCGGATGCGACTGAAGAAAATATTCAAGCGCGTATTCGCGGCACCTTGCTCATGGCCTTGTCCAACAAACATGGCGGCATGGTGCTGACCACCGGCAACAAAAGCGAAATGGCCACCGGCTATTGCACCCTGTATGGCGACATGGCGGGTGGTTTTGCGGTCATCAAAGACGTGGCCAAAACCTTGGTGTACCAGTTGGCGCACTGGCGCAATGCGAACGACCCGTTTGGCCAAGGCCTGGACATCATCCCCGAGCGCATCATCACGCGGCCCCCCAGCGCCGAGTTGCGCCCGGATCAAACCGATCAAGACAGCTTGCCGCCTTATGAAGTTCTGGATGCCATTCTGGCGATGTACATGGAGCAAGACCAAAGCGCCGAGCAGATTGAAGCGGCGGGCTACCAACGTGCAGACGTGGACCAGGTCATTCGGCTCATCCGCATCAACGAGTACAAACGCCGCCAAGCGCCCATCGGGGTCAGGATCACGCACCGCGCCTTTGGCAAAGATTGGCGTTATCCTATAACCAGTCTTTTCCGTGCCTGACGTTTTTTTATTTGATTGACAGGGAAGTACACCATGAAACAAATCACCGCCATCATCAAACCTTTCAAACTTGAAGAAGTACGCGAAGCACTGGCTGAATGCGGCGTCACCGGCTTGACCGTCACCGAGGTCAAAGGCTTTGGCCGTCAAAAAGGCCACACCGAGCTCTACCGTGGCGCGGAATACGTGGTGGATTTTTTGCCCAAGGTGAAGGTCGAAGTGGTGGTGAATTCGGCCGAGGTGGACCGTTGTGTGGACGCCATCGTCACCGCGGCGCGCACCGGCAAAATTGGCGACGGCAAAATCTTCGTCACTGCGGTTGAAAAAGTGGTGCGCATTCGCACTGGTGAAACCGACGAATCAGCGGTTTGATTTAGATTTTCGCCAAGCCATCACTTTGGGCCAGGCCAGCAGCCTGGACCAACTGGGGCAGCAAGCTGTCAGCATCGGTCGATTGGTGAACGAAGTCCATTTGCCAGTCCGACAAAAAACCTTGTTTCACGGTGCTTTCTAAAAACTGCAACAGCCCGTCGTAGTAATTCGCAACATTCAACAAGCCAATGGGTTTGTTGTGAAACCCCAGTTGCCGCCAAGTCCACACCTCGAACAATTCTTCAAACGTGCCAATGCCCCCGGGCAGCGCCAAAAACGCATCGGCGCGTTCGGCCATCATGTGTTTGCGCTGGTGCATGTTGTCCACCACGTGTAATTCGTCACACGCATGGCGGGCAAATTCTTTTTCAGCCAAGGCCTGTGGAATGATGCCCACAACGCGGCCTCCAGCGGCTTGGGTGGCCTGGGCCACGATGCCCATCAGACCGTTGTCGCCGCCACCATAAACCAGTTGTCCTCGGTGTTGGCCAATCCAAGTGCCCACTTGCACAGCAGCCTTGGCGTACTCGGGCAGGCTGCCAGGGCGAGAGCCACAGTAAACGCAAAGAGAGAATGCAGGGTTCATGGGGCTGATGTTGGCAGTTCTTCGTGGCTGTTTGATGACGCTTGGGGCCGCACGTCAATCATGCGTGTGCCAGCCCATTGATCATGCCAATATTGACGCTCGGGGTGAAAGCGGCTCAATGCTGCCCAGACCACCACCCAAGCTGTTGTTGAACCCACACTTTGCATGGAGGAATAGCCCAGCCATTGAGACAGCACGAGGGGTGGAAGCAACCAGATCCAGCTCAGCAGATAGCGCCACAACGCGCGTTTTTGCGTGAGTGGCTGTCCATGGGTATCCACCAAGCGCAAATGCCAGGTTTTCATGGCCAAGGTTTGGCCTTTGTGCCAAAACCAAGTGAAGTAGATGGCCAGCACGAGAAACACAAAAGCTTGCAGGCCGTGTCGGTTGTCCAGCGCATGCTTGGTTTGACTGAGAGCGCCGAACAAATAGCCCGCAATGAAGATCACACCAAACAGCAACATGCCTTCGTAAAACCAGCAACTCAGACGCCGCCAAAGGGAGGGTGTGCGGCCAAAGTGGCCAGCTTCGTCAACCAACATTATTTGTCGCCGTCAACAGGCATGCTGGTTTTGCGCACGGGTAACAGCGTCTGTGGGTGAACTTCCGTGGTTTCAATCCGTGGGGCTTTGACCTGCCCTTGCCGAGGTTTTGGGGTGGCAGTGAGCTTTTCTGGCGCAATGGGTTTGACAGCTGTTGCGGCACCTTTGGGTACGCCGGGTTTTGCAGGCGTGAGCTTGAGTTTTTCCTCTTCGTTCAGGGTTTGAAAAGCTTCCCACTTGGCTTTCTTTTCATCCGTACTGAGTTGTTGAGATTGGGCGAAATTCAAACGCGCTTGAGCACGCTGAGCCGGGCTGAGAGCCGCCCATTCTTTCATTCGTTCTTGTGCTGTCGCTTGCGCTTGAGGTGTGAGGGCAGGCCAATTTTTGACAATGGCCAACCATTTCCGTTTGCGGCTTTCCTCCATGCCAGACCACAAATGTTGAAGCGGCGCCAAGATGGCTTGTTGTGTCTGCGAGAGTTCAGACCATTTGGGGCCGGTTTCAGTTGCCATCTGAGGGGGCTTGACCTTGCTCTTGGGGGTCGGTTGATCAAGGATTGGCGTTTGGGCCATGGCGGCCCATGTGAGAGTGACCGTTGCGCTAAAGAACCAAAGACGGGTCAATGAGCCAGACAGTAAACGCCAACGCATTATTCGGAAATGTTCGGATGGTTTTTCAAGAAATGCGCGAATGCGGGATCAGCATAGGCCTGCGGCGGGAGATCATCGATCAGCAATGCAGCGTCCACTTCTGCGAGCTCTAGAGCCGATTGGTCATTGTGAAATTCATAAAGAAACACCAAGCCAGCCAACAAGCACACCAAGGGGAGCACAGAGACCAGGGATTGGTAGAAGCCGTGAAATTTGTGACCAGGCTTGAGACTGAGCAAACCATTTTGCATTTGAACGTCAGCAATGGTCTGCCACTCGAGCTGGCTGATTTTGCGCACCGCAAGTGCACGCGTTCGCGCAGCACGCAAACGCTCAGTGATATCGTAGCCCAGCGATTGGTTGGCTTCGTTCAAGTGCGCAGCCAAACGTTTCCCCAACAAATCTTGAGCTTCAAAACGGTGGTTGTTCATGGTTTGATTCCCTTGGCCAATAAGGCTTTGCAAAGCGATTGAATGGCCCGCGAGCAATGTGTCTTCACACTACCCTCTGAGCATCCCATGGCTGTAGCTGTTTCAGCCACATCCAGTTCTTCCCAATAACGCAATAAGAAGGCCTCTCGTTGACGTCCCGGTAAATTCTGAATTTCTGATTCTATGAGGCGCACAGTTTGGGTTCGCGAGAACAGATCTTGAGCACTTTCGGATTCATTCGCAGTGCGTTTGCCTTCCAATATGTCGAGGATGTCAAAGCTTTCATCATCCGACCCGTTGCCAAAATCGCTGAAATTACTGAACAAGGCGGAGCGGGTTTTGCGTCTGCGAAACCAGTCCAGCGTGGTGTTGGACAAAATCCGCTGAAAGAGCAAATGCAGTTCGGCTGCAGGTTTGTCTGCGTAATGCTCGGCCAATTTCATCATGCTGTCTTGCACGATATCCAAAGCAGCCTCTTCATCTCTGACATGGTAGAGCGAACGCTTGAAAGCGCGTTTCTCAACGCTTGCCAAAAAATCAGAAAGTTCTTTGTCGGAAGCCAAGGTCAGGGGTTCATTCTGTAGTGGTGAAGAGTTGAATTGGCTTGTCTGCAAGCTCAAAGCGTGAACGATTATGTCACTCGCCTCCAGTTGAAAGGCGAAGAAGCAAGGGCAATATCAAACAGTGTCATAATCTCGGGCTCCCAATCAAAAAGGGTTCGAGCATGGTGTGAAACGCTTATGGCTCGAGATCCAAAGTCTTGATGCGCTTCCAAAAAAAGTTGCAAAAAGGCACCCTGGGTTTTTCGTCTACGAAATTCACAAAGGTTTACACCATGGAAACTACCAAGGCGGCGCCTTCCCAAGCCGCAAACACCAGCGATTCGCTTGCTGGTGGTACTGAACTCAACGGTTCAGACATTCTTGTCAAAGCCCTGCAAGCAGAAAACGTCAAATACCTCTGGGGCTACCCCGGTGGCGCCGTATTGCACATCTACGACGCGCTTTACAAACAAGACACGATTCAACACATTTTGGTGCGCCACGAGCAAGCAGCTGTTCATGCTGCTGACGGCTATGCACGTGCCACGGGTGATGTGGGTGTGGCACTGGTCACCTCTGGTCCCGGCGTGACGAATGCCGTCACAGGCATTGCCACAGCCTACATGGACAGCATCCCGATGGTCATCATCACCGGGCAAGTGCCCACACACGCGATTGGCTTGGATGCCTTCCAAGAATGCGACACCGTCGGTATCACCCGCCCCATCGTCAAACACAATTTCTTGGTCAAAGATGTGCGCGACTTGGTCGATGTGATGAAGAAAGCTTTTCACATCGCCCGCAGCGGCCGCCCCGGCCCTGTGGTGGTGGATATTCCGAAAGACGTGTCTTTCAAAAAGACCCCCTATCACGGCTACCCCGAGTCGGTGGAAATGCGCTCCTACACGCCAGTTCGCAAAGGCCACAGCGGTCAAATTCGCAAAGCCTTGCAACTGTTATTGGCGGCCAAGCGTCCCTTTATTTACACCGGTGGCGGTGTCTTGATGAGTGAAGCCTCGCAAGAGCTGCGCACGCTGGTGGACATGCTGGGCTACCCCTGCACCAACACCTTGATGGGCTTGGGTGCTTACCCGGCCAGTGACCGCAAGTTTTTAGGCATGTTGGGCATGCACGGCACGGTCGAAGCCAACAACGCCATGCAAAACTGCGATGTCTTGCTGGCCGTCGGTGCTCGTTTCGACGACCGCGTGATTGGCAACCCTAAACACTTTGCCCAAAACGAACGCAAGATCATCCACATCGACATCGATCCCTCCAGCATTTCCAAACGTGTCAAGGTGGACATCCCCATCGTCGGTGACGTCAAAGATGTGTTGACCGACATGTTGGGCATGCTGCGAGAAATGCCTGCCAAACCCGACCCCAAAACCTTGTCGGCTTGGTGGGAGACGATTGAAGCTTGGCGGGCGCGCGACTGCATGAAATACGATCGTGGCAACACCAGCGTGATCAAACCCCAGGCGGTGATTGAAACCTTGTGGAACCTGACTAAAGACGCTGACGCGTACATCACCTCAGATGTGGGCCAGCATCAAATGTGGGCCGCGCAGTACTACAAATTTGACGAACCTCGTCGTTGGATCAACTCCGGTGGCTTGGGCACCATGGGTGTTGGCATTCCTTACGCCATGGGCATCAAACTGGCCAAGCCCGACAGCGAGGTGTATTGCGTCACCGGTGAAGGCTCTGTGCAAATGTGCATTCAAGAGCTGTCCACCTGTTTGCAATACAACACCCCGATCAAGGTCATTTCCCTGAACAACCGATATTTGGGCATGGTGCGCCAGTGGCAAGAAATCGAATATTCCGGTCGCTACAGTCACAGCTACATGGACGCCTTGCCCAACTTCGTCAAGTTGGCGGAAGCCTATGGCCATGTCGGCATGTTGATCGAGCGGCCTGAAGATGTTGAGCCCGCTTTGCGAGAAGCCCGCAAACTGAAAGATCGCACGGTGTTCATGGATTTCAGAACCGACCAAACCGAGAACGTGTTCCCCATGGTGCAAGCAGGCAAGGGCATCACCGAAATGCTGCTCGGCAGCGAAGACCTTTGATCGGCGGGCCATCATCATGAAACACATCATTGCTGTCTTGTTGGAAAACGAACCCGGCGCACTGTCGCGGGTGGTGGGGCTTTTCTCGGCCCGTGGCTACAACATCGAATCGCTCACCGTGGCCCCCACGGAAGACCCGAGTTTGTCGCGCATGACCTTGCAAACCTCCGGTTCGGACGACGTGATTGAACAAATCACCAAACACCTGAACCGTCTGATCGAAGTGGTCAAAGTGGTCGACCTCACCGAAGGTGCTTACACCGAGCGCGAACTGATGCTCGTCAAAGTGCGTGCAGTGGGCAAAGAGCGCGAAGAAATGAAGCGCATGGCTGACATCTTCCGTGGCCGCATCATCGACGTCACGGACAAAAGCTACACCATCGAGTTGACCGGTGACGTCGATAAAAACGACGCTTTTTTACAAGCCATTGAAACCGCTGCGATTTTGGAAACGGTGCGCACTGGCGCCTGTGGCATTGGTCGCGGCGAGCGCGTATTGCGCGTCTGAATATTCACACAACATTGAAGGAGAAAACCATGAAAGTCTATTACGACAAAGACTGTGACCTGAGCCTGATCAAAGGCAAAACCGTGGCCATCATTGGCTATGGTTCACAAGGCCATGCCCATGCCCAAAACTTGAACGACAGTGGCGTCAAAGTGGTGGTGGGTTTGCGCAAGGGCGGGGCCTCTTGGGACAAAGTCGGCAAAGCTGGCTTGAACGTGATGGAAGTCAACGACGCGGTCAAATCGGCGGATGTGGTCATGATGCTGTTGCCCGATGAGCAAATTGCCGATGTTTACAACAACAACGTCGCGCCCAACATGAAGCAAGGCGCTTCCTTGGCCTTTGCCCACGGCTTCAATGTGCATTACAACCAAGTCGTGCCACGCGCCGATTTGGATGTTTGGATGGTGGCCCCCAAGGCTCCTGGCCACACGGTTCGCAACACCTACACCCAAGGCGGCGGTGTGCCCCATTTGGTGGCTGTGCACCAAGACAAGAGCGGCAAAGCCCGCGACTTGGCCCTGAGCTACGCCATGGCCAACGGTGGCGGCAAGGCTGGCATCATCGAAACCAATTTCAAAGAAGAAACCGAAACCGATTTGTTCGGCGAGCAGGCCGTGTTGTGCGGTGGTGCGGTTGAACTGGTCAAGATGGGCTTCGAAACTTTGGTGGAAGCCGGTTACGCCCCCGAAATGGCGTACTTTGAGTGCTTGCACGAATTGAAGTTGATCGTCGACCTGATCTATGAAGGCGGCATCGCTAACATGAACTACTCCATCTCGAACAATGCCGAGTTCGGCGAGTACGTCACAGGCCCCGAAGTCATCAACGAAGAAAGCCGTGCTGCCATGCGCCACGCCTTGAAGCGGATTCAAAACGGTGATTACGCCAAGATGTTCATTCAAGAAGGCCGTTTGAACTACCCCAGCATGACAGCACGACGTCGCAACACTGCCGATCACCAGATCGAAGTGGTGGGCGGTCAACTGCGTGCCATGATGCCTTGGATTGCCAAAAACAAATTGGTTGACCAAAGTCGCAATTGACACCCGCGCGCATGAGCACTCCTGACCCTGACGAACACGTTGAAGCCTCCAGCAGGCTTCGAAAGGGCATTTATGTGCTGCCCAATTTGTTCACATTGGCGGCCTTGTTTTGTGGTTTTTATGCCATTGTGATGGCCATCAACAATCAATTCGAGGCCTCGGCACTGGGCATATTTTTTGCCATGGTGCTTGACAGCTTGGATGGTCGAGTGGCTCGCATGACCAACACCCAAACCGCGTTTGGTGCCCAAATGGACTCCTTGGCCGATATGGTGTCTTTTGGAGCGGCCCCCGCTTTGATCATTTACGAGTGGGTCTTTCGTGATTTGGGACGCTGGGGTTGGTTTGCTGCTTTTGTTTACTGCGCTTGTGCCGCGCTTCGTCTGGCCCGCTTCAACGTCAACACGTCGGTGGTGGACAAGCGCTTTTTCCAAGGCTTGCCTTCCCCCGCAGCTGCGGCACTGTTGATGGGTTTTATTTGGTTCATCACCGTTTTGGGTTTGGATAAAACCGACTTTGTTTGGGTTGGATTTGGCCTGTGCTTGTATGCCGGACTCACCATGGTGAGCAATGTGCCGTTCTACAGCTTCAAAGATTTCCAAATGCGCAAAAGCGTGCCTTTTGCGGTCATTGTGTCTATCGCCTTGGTCATTGCGGTCATCAATATCCATCCCCCCATCGTCTTGTTTTCTTTGTTTCTGATTTATGGCACCAGCGGTTATGCGTTCTACATCTGGCGGCGTATCAAGGGTATTCCCACCAGTGTCATCAGCACCTCCACCGACGAGCCCGAAGAGATGGGTTTGCACTGAATCCAAGCTTGTCAATACCAGGCAGGGTTGCCGTCTGTGCTACATTTCGCTCATGAATTCTTTGCACAACCTACTGCTACTGGGCTTTTTCGGGCTTCATTGGTAGCGTTCGCGCATCCTTTTTCCAGGCCCGTCTGCACCAGCAACGGGCCTTTTGTTTTTGTGTTGACCAGGTTCTGAACGATCAGACATCAGGAGCGAGAAATGACCGATAAATTGATTATTTTCGACACGACCTTGCGCGATGGTGAGCAGTCTCCCGGCGCATCCATGACCCGCGACGAGAAACTGCGCATTGCCCGTCAATTGGAACGTTTGCGAGTGGATGTGATTGAGGCTGGTTTTGCGGCAAGCTCTGATGGTGATTTTTTAGCCGTCAAAGCCATTGCAGACGCCATCACCGAATCCACGGTTTGCTCCCTCTCACGCGCCAACGACCGCGATATTTCCAGGGCTGCAGAGGCCTTGAAAGGCGCCAAAAACGCACGGATTCACACCTTCATCGCCACCTCTGCCTTGCACATGGAAAAGAAGTTGCGCATGACTCCGGATCAGGTGTTTGAGCAAGCCAAGCAATCGGTGCGGTTTGCCCGCAACTTGGTGGCCGATGTGGAGTTCAGCCCTGAAGACGGTTACCGCAGTGATGTGGATTATTTGTGTCGTGTCTTGGAAGCCGTCATCAAAGAGGGCGCCACCACCATCAACGTGCCTGACACCGTGGGTTATGCCGTGCCCGAGTTGTACGGTAACTTCATCAAAACCTTGCGTGAACGCATTCCCAATTCCGACAAAGCCATTTGGTCGGTGCATTGCCACAACGACTTGGGCATGGCGGTCGCCAATTCTTTGGCGGGTGTGCAAATTGGCGGTGCGCGGCAAGTGGAATGCACGATCAACGGCTTGGGCGAGCGCGCTGGTAACTGCTCTTTGGAAGAAATTGTCATGGCGGTGAAAACCCGCAAGGACTATTTTGGTTTGACGATGGGCATAGAAACGCAGCACATCTTGGCCGCCAGTCGAATGGTGAGCCAAACCACAGGATTCGTTGTTCAACCCAACAAAGCGGTGGTGGGTGCGAATGCTTTTGCCCATGCCTCGGGTATTCACCAAGACGGTGTTCTCAAGGCCCGTGACACTTATGAAATCATGCGTGCTGAAGACGTGGGCTGGAGCGCCAACAAAATCGTGTTGGGCAAACTCAGTGGCCGCAATGCGTTCAAACAACGCTTGCAAGACTTGGGCGTGGAACTCGACAGTGAGGCAGAAACCAATGCTGCCTTTACCCGTTTCAAGGAACTTGCTGATCGCAAAAGCGACATCTTCGATGAAGACATCTTGGCCTTGGTCAGCGAAGAAAGCGTGTCCCAAGAAGGGGATGTTTTCAGTTTCGTGAAGTTGTCTCAGCACAGCGAAACTGGTGAACGCCCGCATGCTTCCATAGTCTTCACACACAGCGGCAAAGAAATCGCCTGCGACTCCGATGGCAACGGTCCAGTGGATGCCTCGCTCAAAGCCATTGAGAAGCATGTGAAAAGTGGCGCTGAAATGGTGTTGTATTCCGTCAACGCCATCAGTGGATCAACCGAAAGCCAAGGTGAAGTCACGGTGCGGTTGCAAAACAATGGCCGCATCGTCAACGGAGTAGGCTCTGATCCCGACATTGTGGTGGCCTCTGCTAAAGCGTATTTGAGTGCATTGAACAAATTGCAGAGCAAGGCTGAGCGGGTTGCAGCACAAGGATGATCCAGTCAAAAATGAATCCTTTTTGATACTTGAGGAAAAACATGCAAGTCATTGATATTGATTGTTTTTTTAATTTACCTTAAACTGGTTGTCACCGATAGCGCACTCCTCAAACAAGGACGACATGTTCAAGAGATTCACAGCCCCTATTTTTGTTTTGGCATTGTCCTTGTGTGCCATTGCTTTCACCCCGATCGCGCACGCCAAAAGCAATCAAAAAACCGCCAAGACATCCAGCGTTAAATCAAAGGCGATCAAGAAAAAAACAAAGGCGATCAAGAAAAAAACAAAGGCGATCAAGAAAAAAAAGGCGCGTCTGAAGGCCAAAGCACCCAGAAAACCATCTTTTGGCCGCATGGCAGGTTTGCACCAAAGCAGCGATGAGTTGTCTCTGCGATCCAGTGTGGCCTATGTGATTGACCAAGACACCCAAGAAGTTCTGTTCAGTAAAAACGACAACGCCGTTTTACCCATCGCGTCCATCACCAAATTGATGACGGGCTTGGTTATTCTTGAAGCCAATTTGTCGATGGATGAATCAATCACTATCACCACTGAAGACATTGACACAGAAAAGGGCAGCAGTTCACGTTTGCGTCCTGGCGTGACCTTGACACGAGGTGAACTGCTCCAACTGGCGCTCATGTCGAGTGAAAACCGTGCTGCCCATGCGTTGGGACGCACCTACCCACAAGGTTTGCCTGCCTTCGTTGCCCAAATGAATGCCAAGGCCAAGCAACTCGGCATGCACGACACCAAGTACGCGGAACCCACAGGCTTGTCCAGTCGCAATCAGTCCAGCGCCAAAGATTTGGCCACACTGGTCGCGGTTGCGGCGAACGATTCAACCATGCGTGAGCTGAGCACATCCGAGGGCATGGACGTCGATGTAGGCAGCCGCACCTTGAAATACAAATCGACCAACCGCTTGGTCACCAACCCCAACTGGAGCATTGATTTGCAAAAAACGGGCTACATTGCCGAAGCAGGTCAATGCTTGGTGATGCAAGCCAAGATCGCCGGACGCAAATTGGTGATGGTGTTTTTGGATTCAGCAGGTAAATTCAGCCGAACAGCCGATGCCGAACGTGTCCGCCGCTGGATTGAGTTGCGACATCCCGCAGCGCAATCCTGATGCATGCAAAAGCCTCCTTCAAGGAGGCTTTTTACATTCAGCGGCTGGAGAAACCCAAGGTCTCAGAAATTTGCAAAGCTGTGGCTTGTAACTTGGGCAGCCAAGCTTCGTCAAGCCGGTCAGCTGGCGCAGAAATCGACAAACCAGCAATCAATTTGGCTTGATCGTCATAGATGCCTGCAGCCATGCAACGCACCCCCAACTCCAACTCTTCGTTGTCTCGAGCCAAGCCATGTTGCCGTGCTTTTGCCAACTCGGTCTCTAGCGCATTCAGTTGGGTGATGCTGTTTTTGGTGTGGCCACTGAGTCCCGTTTTGGTGGCATAGGCTCTGACCCGGTTGGGGTCGTCGGCCGCCAAAAACAACTTGCCCACCGAGGTCAAGTGCAAGGGTGCCCGACCGCCAATCGCACGCACGACTTGCATGCCAGAACGTTCACTGTAGGCGCGTTCGATATAGACGATTTCATCGCCTTGGCGCACGCTCAGGTTCACGGGCTGTTGGGTCAGTTGATGCAAATCCCGCATGGGCTTGAGAGCAGCATCCCGCACATTCAAGCGACCTTTGACGAAGTTGCCCAGTTCGAGCAAGCGCATGCCCAAACGGTATTGACCGGGTTCGGGGCGGTCAACGTAGCGGCCACATACCAAGTCGTTCAAGATGCGATGCGCAGTGGAGGGGTGCAGGCCCGTTTGCTCGCTGATGTCTTTGAGAGAGGACAAGCTGTCCTTGGTGGCCAAGACATCGATCAGGGAAAACATGCGTTCTAAAACTTGAATCGAGGGGCCTGCATGGTGCAGATCATCGTCATTTTTTCGCATGGCAGGATTTTACGGGCTCGACTCTGTAGATGCAGACCACTGTCCATCGCGCAACAACTGGTGTGGCTTGAATTGCGCTTTGTAGGTCATCTTTGGGCTTTGTGCAATCCAATAGCCCAGATACACGTAAGCCAGACCAAGCGATTCGGCTTGTGCGATTTGCCACAGCACGGCGAAGGTGCCCAGACCCGAGGCCAGCTTGGGGTCGGGATCATAGAACGTGTAAACCGCTGACAAGCCATCGTTGAGGACATCCAAGATGGACACCATACGCAGTGCCCCGACCTCGCCCTCGGGTGCGGCATCGCGAAATTCGACCAAGCGTGAATTGACACGGCTTTGCAATAAAAATTGGGTGTATTGCTCAATGCTGTCTTGGTCCATGCCGCCACCTGCATGACGGCTGTTCTGGTAGTTCAAATAGAGGTCGTAATGCTCGGGCACATATGCCAGTCGAGAAACCTGAGCCACCAATGACTGGTGGGCTTTTTGTGCACGACGTTGACTGCGATTGGGTTGAAATGCCTGCACATCAATGCGCAATGGGACACAAGCTTTACACCCGTCGCAATACGGGCGGTAGGTGAACATGCCACTGCGGCGAAACCCCTTGGCGACCAATTCTGAGTAGGTGTCGTTGTGTATCAAGTGGCTGGGCGTGGCAACTTGTGAGCGCGCCTGCAGGCCATCGATGTAGCTACAAGGGTAGGGCGCAGTGGCGTAAAACTGCAGGGATTGAAGAGGTAAATCCTGAAGGTTCGTCACTGGGCCATTGGTTCAATCTGGAGTTCAAGCCAGTATAAAGGGTCAAAATGCCACTCCAGGCTTGGCTGGGCCAGGGCTGTCGTGGTGTGCATCAAAAATTCTGCCCGGCTCATATCGCCGGCACCCAGACTCGCAAGATGGCTGGTTTTTTGTTGGCAATCGATCAAGGCCACACCCTGCGCACGGGCGAAACCGACCAAGGCTGCCAGTGCGATTTTGGAAGCATTGGATTGTCTAGAAAACATGGATTCACCAAACACAGCGCGTCCTATAGCGACACAGTACAAGCCGCCTACCAGCTCGTTGCCAAGCCAGACTTCGATGCTGTGGGCATGGCCTGCAAGATGAAGTTCTTCATAGGCCTTGACGATGTCGCGCACGATCCAAGTGCCGTTTTGACCCGGACGAGGCGCACTGGCGCAAGCTTGGATGACCTGTGAAAAAGCGGTGTCAAAGCGCACTTGTGCACCGGGAGATCGTAAAAATAGTTTCAATGCCTGTCGCAGTGAGCGTTGCAGCCGAAATGGCCCCACCGGCAACACCATGCGCGGGTCTGGGCTCCACCACATCACCGGTTGGCCTTCGCTGTACCAAGGGAAACAGCCTTGCCCGTAAGCTTCTAGCAAACGTTCCACCGACAGTCCGCCACCGATCGCTACCAAGCCTGGCGCTGCCGAGTCTGGTCCCCAGGCCAGGTGGGGCGGGGGCAGCGGATCATCGAGGCCCAGTTGGTACAAAGGTGGGTGGGGGTAACGCATCACAATACTGGCATGATGTCAAAAGTTGAACCGCATCGGGAGAAGATACACCATGAGCAATGCCTCCACCGCCTTTGTACTGCAAGAACAACCCCAAACGGGCGTGGTTCGACTGGTCATGAACCGTCCCGACAGCTTCAATGCCTTGTCCTCCGAGATGCTGAGCGCCTTGGAAGAGGCCTTGGTGCAAGCTTCACAAAGCGCTGACTGCCGAGTGATCGTGTTGTCTGCCTTGGGCAAAGCCTATTGCGCTGGCCACGACTTGCGCGAAATGCGCAGCCAGCCTGATCATGATTTCTACACCCAACTCTTTGCCCAATGCAGCCGCATGATGATGCGCATCCAGCAACTGCCCCAACCGGTCATCGCCCAAGTGCAGGGAATTGCCACTGCGGCGGGCTGTCAGTTGGTGGCCATGTGTGATTTGGCTGTGGCGGCGGATACCGCCAAGTTCGCAGTATCGGGCATCAACTATGGTTTGTTTTGCGCCACGCCCAGCGTGGGCTTGAGCCGCAACATGCACCGCAAGCAAGCCATGGAAATGCTGCTGACAGGGGACTTCATCGATGCCCACACCGCTGTCGAGCGGGGCCTGATCAACCAGGCCGTAGCGGCCGATGATCTGGCGCAAACGGTGCTGGCTTTGTGTGCCAAGATCAGCGCCAAGCCTGAAACCGCGGTGCGCTTGGGCAAGGGCTTGTTCTATCAACAGTTGGAAATGGGCGTGCAAGCCGCCTACCAATTGGCGGGACAAACCATGGCTTGCAACATGATGCACGACTCGGCCCAAGAGGGGTTTCAAGCATTTATTGAAAAGCGCAAACCCACTTGGACGGCTTGAGCTGAGATTCAATAACGAAAACCCAAGGGCCAAACTTGGACTTTCGATCTGATGGACATGGGCGGCCTGGCCTTACTTAGAGGCCAGCCAAACTCGGCCACGGTTCAAGGCAATCAGTTTGGATTTTTAAAAAAGACCGCGTTGGTGT
This sequence comes from uncultured Burkholderiales bacterium, assembly GCA_937891045.1. The sequence goes on from CALBEV010000175.1 coordinate 15,552, forward strand.
AGTTACTGATTTCAAAATACACCCTCTTTTCGGTTGGATCAACCTGCATGTTCAAGTTCGCATCCAACACCCCATAGCCGTAGCGGTAGTCGCGGGGTTTGCCGTCATCCGTGCCCAGCGCGGTGCTGAGCTTGTCGATTTTCAAGAATCGGCGCACCAATTTGTCGCCGGCGTAAATCTCCAAAACACCGTCTGTGCCTGTCCAGTTTTGGATTTCGCGGCCAATTTTGTTTTGCTGCTCTTGTGTGCATCCAATCAAGGTGGCGGCGCTCAACAGCAAGACAGTGGCGGTCCAAGGAAAATACAAGCGGTTCATGGCGTTCTGGCTTCGTGAAAAGAGGAAAGGGATGCGGACTGAAATGCCAACAGCTGGCTCATTTCTCATCATCAGGTGGAGCCGTTGGGGTTGCATTCCAAAAAACCGCTTTGTCGGGGAAGATCCAGCGAATACCGCCACGGGGTTCGGGCACATCGCCTTTGAAGCGGGGAATCAGGTGCATGTTGATGTGGCCCACGGTTTGGCCAGCGGCAAACCCTTCATTGATGCCAATGTTGAAGCCATTGGGGTTCAATTCTTCTTTGAGTTTGTCCTTCACCCGGTTCATCAAAATCAACATGTCTTCGCGTTCTTGGTTGGTCAAATCAAAGTAAGACTCGACGTGGCGGCGCGGAATGATGAGGGTGTGGCCTGGTGAGACGGGGAACACATCTTTGAATGCGATTGACAGGGTGGTCTCGTCAAAGATGCGGGCCTCGGCCAGTGTGCAGTAGGTGCAAGTGCTTGGTTTGTCCATGAGAAATTATGCGTCAAAACCTGCACAAGGCTGGCAAAGGTCTTTGGTCCTCTGGCCCCAGCCCCCTGAGTTAAAGTTTGTCTTCTTTTTCACAGCTTTTGTCACATGCGCTATTTGCACACCATGGTTCGGGTCGCCGACCTCGAAAAATCTTTGGCCTTCTACCGTGATGCCTTGGGGCTGGAAGTGCTGCGATCCAAAGAGGTTCCCTCGGGCCGCTTCACCTTGGTGTTCTTGGCGGCACCGGGCGACAGCCAAGCCCAGGTGGAACTCACCTACAACTGGGATCCCGAGGAGCTGGCAGGTGGCCGCAACTTTGGCCACCTGGCCTACGCCGTGGACAACATCTACGCCACCTGTGAGCGCTTGCAGGCCCATGGCGTTTCCATCTTGCGCCCACCACGTGACGGCTACATGGCCTTTGTGCGGTCCCCAGACAACATCTCCGTGGAACTGCTGCAAGCCGGGCAAGCCTTGCCCGTGGCCGAGCCCTGGGCCAGCATGCCCAATGTGGGCCAGTGGTAGCCCACGTTGAGCGCTGACAAGCCAGTCGAAGGCAAGCCCAGCGCCGGGTTTGACGAGGCCTTGTTGGCCCAAGTGGCAGCGCTGCCTGCCTTGCCAGGCGTCTACCGGTATTTCGATGCGCAAAACCAGGTGCTGTATGTCGGCAAGGCCAACCACCTGAAAAAACGCGTCAGCAGTTATTTCCAAAAAACCCATGACGGCACCCGCATCGGCCACATGGTCAGCAAGATCGTGCGCATGGAAACCACGGCGGTGCGCTCCGAGGCGGAGGCCTTGCTGCTGGAAAACAACCTGATCAAAACCCTTAAGCCGCGCTACAACATTTTGTTTCGCGACGACAAGAGCTACCCCTACTTGAAGATCACCCGCGCCCAATCGTCAGCTGTTCAAGACTCTGGCCATCCGCAACCCAAAGCCGCGGCACGGGTGGTGTATTACCGAGGTGCGGTGGATAAACAACACGACTACTTTGGCCCCTATCCCAGTGTGTGGGCGGTGCGCGAGGCCATTCAGCTGCTGCAAAAAGTGTTTCGGTTACGCACCTGCGAGGACACGGTGTTCAGGAACCGGATGCGGCCTTGTTTGTTGCACCAAATCAAACGCTGCTCGGCACCGTGTGTCGGCTTGATCAGCCTCGAGGACTACCAGCGTGATGTGCAAAGCGCTTGTGAATTACTGAATGGCCGGACCAAGGACGTGATGAAGTCTTTGGAAAAACGCATGATGATTCATGCGGACAAGCTCGAGTTTGAGCAAGCCGCCGATATCCGCAACCAAATCAGTGCGCTGAGCAAGGTGCTGCACCAGCAGGCCGTGGACACGGTGGACGACCGGGACGTGGACATCTTGGCGGTGTTGGTGAACGGCGGCAAGGCCTGCGTCAACTTGGCCATGGTGCGCGGCGGACGGCATTTGGGTGACAGCCCGTATTTCCCGATCCATGTGGACAACGCGGAACCCCACGAGGTGCTGGAAGCCTTCATCAGCCAGCATTACCTGGAGGTGGCTGCACCGCCCACGCTGATCACCAGTCATGCGGTGGACAAAGACCTGCTGACGGCGCTGAGCGAACAGTTGGGATTGAAATTGCGGGCGATTCACCAACCGCGCGAGCAACGCAAAGCCTGGCTGGACATGGCGCAGCAAAACGCCGCGCTGCAACTGGGCCGCTTGCTGGCCGAGGAGGGCTCGCAGCAAGCCCGCACACGCTCCTTGGTGGATGCGCTGGACTTGGCCGTGGAAGACCTGGACAGCTTTCGCATCGAGTGCTTTGACATTTCGCACACGGCTGGCGAGGCCTCCCAGGCCTCTTGCGTGGTGTTCCACCACCACAAAATGCAGGCCGCCGAATACCGCCGTTACAACATCGATGGCATCACCGGCGGCGACGACTACGCCGCCATGCGTCAGGTGCTGCTGCGCCGCTACACCAAGCTGGCCGAGGCGGTGCGCTTGGGCGAGGCGAAGTTGCCCGACTTGGTGCTGGTCGATGGTGGCAAAGGCCAAATCAGCATGGCACGGGAAGTGTTCGAGTCGCTTGACCTGGATTTATCCCGACTGGTGGGCGTGGAAAAAGGCGAGGGCCGCAAAGTGGGCTTGGAAGAACTGGTGTTTGCCGATGGCCGCCCCAAGCTGGCGCTGAGCAAGGACGCCGCCGCTTTGATGCTGGTGGCGCAAATCCGCGACGAGGCGCACCGCTTTGCCATCACGGGGATGCGTGCCAAACGCGCCAAGGTGCGCACGGGCTCCAGCAGCTTGGAAGAGATTCCCGGCGTGGGTCCGAAAAAGCGGGCCAAACTGTTGCAGCGCTTTGGCGGGGTGCGCGGCGTGGCCGATGCCAGTGTGCAGGACTTGTGCACTGTGGAAGGCATTTCGCCGGAGTTGGCGCAGGCCATTTACTCGGCGCTGCGTTAACCCAGTTCGGCTCACCAAGCGCTGGGCAGCACCACTTCCAACAAGCGGTCCAAGCCGCCTGCATGGATGGCCACCATGGCTTGGTCTCGCACCTTGGGCTTGGCCTGGTAGGCCACGGATAAACCGGCCACGCCCATCATTGGCAGGTCGTTGGCGCCGTCGCCCATGGCAATGCTTTGTGCGGGGGAAATGCCCAAGTCTTGGCAGGTTTGCAGCAACATGCGCCGCTTCTCTTCGCCGTCGCAAATATCGCCCCAAGCTTGGTCCACCATGCGGCCGGTCAGCAGGCCGTTTTCAATTTGAAACACATTGCTGCGGGTGTAATCAATGCCGAGTTGGTCGCGAATACGGTCGGTGAAATAGGTGAAACCGCCGCTCACCAGCAGGGTTTTCAAGCCCGCACGTTGGCAAGCCTGCACCAGGTTTTGAGCACCAGGGTTCAAGCGCAATCGTTCTTCATAGACTTCGGCCAAAGCACTTGCAGGCACACCGCGCAGCAAAGCCACACGTTGGCGCAGGCTGTCTTTGTAGTCGACAATCTCACCGCGCATCGCCGCTTCCGTGATGGCGGCCACCTCGGCTTTGCGCCCAGCAGCATCGGCCACCTCGTCAATGCACTCGATGTTGATGAGTGTGGAGTCCATATCAAACGCTATCAGCTTGAACTGGCTGAGTTGCAGGGGAGGGTGGAAGCCCTGTATCCACAGGCCAGGGGCGAATTCGGTGGGTGCGGTCATGCCACTTTTTCCTTCTGGACCGGGGCCAAGGGATCTCCGAGTGAACGCAGGATGTCACGCACCATCTGCGCCCGGTCTTTCACCTCGGGCAGGGCACGTTCAATCCGCAGTTTGTCGTTGCCAGCCAGTTTGATGTGTTTGTTTTTTTGCACCAACTGGATGATGCGCATGCCGTCGATCGGCGCATGGGGCTTGAAGGTGATCAGGATGACGCTGGGCGCAGCGTCCACCTTGGCCACCCCAAAAGGCCGCGCCAGCACCCGCAAACGGTGGGTGTCGATCAAGGTTTGCGCCTGCGAGGGCAGTTTGCCAAAACGGTCCACCAGCTCTTCCAGCAAGGCGTCCACTTGGTCTTGGGTTTTGGCGGTAGCGAGTTTTTTATAAAAGCTCAGGCGCAAATGCACGTCGCCGCAGTAGTCGTTGGGCAAAAGTGCTGGGGCGTGCAAATTGATTTCGGTGGTCACATTCACCGGGCTCAGCAAGTCGGGTTCTTCGCCGTTTTTCAGGGCTCGCACGGCCTCGGACAGCATCTCGTTGTAGAGCTGGAAACCCACCTCCAGCATGTTGCCGCTTTGGTTGTCGCCCAGCACTTCCCCCGCGCCCCGAATTTCCAAATCGTGCATGGCCAGGTAAAAGCCCGAGCCCAGTTCTTCCATTTGCTGGATGGCCTCCAGGCGCTGGTTGGCTTGTTTGGTCAGGCTTTGCACATCGGGCACCAGCAAATAGGCATAGGCCTGGTGGTGGCTGCGGCCGACGCGTCCACGCAGTTGGTGCAACTGCGCCAAGCCAAATTTATCGGCGCGGCTCATCAAGATGGTGTTGGCAGTAGGCACATCAATACCGGTTTCGATGATGGTGGAGCACAGCAAGATGTTGAAGCGCTGCGCCACAAAGTCGCGCATCACCCGCTCAAGTTCGCGCTCGGGCATTTGGCCATGGGCCACGGCAATCCGGGCCTCGGGCAGCAGTTCTTTCAAGCGTTCCAAGCGGTTTTGGATGGTTTCCACTTCGTTGTGCAGGAAGTAGCACTGGCCGCCGCGCTTGAGTTCGCGCAACACCGCTTCGCGGATGACGCCGTTGTCCTCAGAACGCACAAAAGTTTTGATGGCCAAGCGGCGTTGCGGCGCGGTGGCAATCACGCTCAGGTCGCGCAGGCCTTCCAAGGCCATGCCCAAGGTGCGCGGAATGGGCGTGGCGGTCAGGGTCAGCACATCCACTTCCGCCCGAAGCGCTTTCAGGGTTTCTTTGTGGCGCACACCAAAGCGGTGTTCCTCGTCAATCACCAGCAAACCCAAATCCTTGTATTTCACCGATTCACTCAGCAACTTGTGGGTGCCCACCACGATGTCCACGCTGCCTTCTTCCAAACCAGCCATCGCGGCTTTCACCTCTTTGGGTGTGCGAAAGCGGCTCATCTCGGCGATGCGCACCGGCCACTTGGCAAAGCGATCGGTCAGGGTTTGGAAATGCTGCTCGGCCAGCAAGGTGGTGGGGGCCAAGATGACGACTTGCTTGCCGCCCATGACGGCGATGAACGCGGCCCGCAGCGCCACCTCGGTTTTGCCAAAGCCCACATCGCCGCAGACCAAGCGGTCCATCGGGAGCGGGCTGATCATGTCTTGAATCACTGCATGGATGGCGGCGCGTTGGTCGGCGGTTTCTTCAAAGCCGAAGTCGGTGGCGAAGGTTTCGTAGTCTTGCGGGGTGTAGCGGAAGGCATGACCTTGGCGGGCGGCGCGCCTAGCATAGATGTTGAGCAACTCGGCGGCAGCGTCCCGCAACTGCTCGGCGGCACGACGGCGGGCTTTGTCCCATTGACCTGAGCCCAAGCGGTGCAGCGGGGCTTGGTCGGGGCTGACGCCGCTGTAGCGGCTGATCAGGTGCAACTGGCTGACCGGCACATAAAGGGTGGCTTCGTCAGCGTATTCAAGGTGCAAAAACTCTTGCAGCAAGGGCTGACCTTGGTCGTCCAGACCTTGGCCCATGTCCATGTTGACAAGACCTCGGTAACGGCCAATGCCGTGGGCACTGTGAACCACCGGGTCGCCCACATTCAATTCACTCAGGTCTTTGATGAGCGACTCGACGTCGCTCACCTGTTCTTGCTTGCGACGGCGGCGCACCGTGGGGCTGGCAGCGAACAACTCGGTTTCGGTCACCAGGTCGATGCCTTTTTCCAGCCATGCAAAGCCAGTGTGCAGGCTGCTGGTGGCCAAACCAAAGGGCTCGGCGCTGCTTGCAAATTCAGCCAAATCGTCAAACACCACGGGGCTGATGCCGCCCGCACGGATGAAATCCAACAGACTTTCGCGCCGACCATCGGACTCGGCCAACACCAACATGCGTTGCTGGCTGCTTTGCTGGCGCATGCTGAGTTTGGCCAAGGGGTGGTTGGCGGCACGGTCCACGGTCAGGTCGGGCAGGGCGGCAGCCCATGCAACCGGCTCGACCGAGGTGGTGGCTCGCACCGACAGGGACGCATGGTTTTGGATGGCGGCAAAAAACTGTTCGGTGCTCAGGAACAAATGGGCCGGTGGCAGCACCGGCCGCTCGGGGTCGCCTTGGGCCAATCGGAAGCGCTCTTGGGCATCTTGGCCAAAGCGTTGCAGCACGGGTTCCAACTCGCCGTGCAACACCACCAAGGCTGCTTCGCCCAGGTAATCAAACACGGTGGCGGTGTCCTCGAAAAACAGCGGCAGGTAGTACTCGATACCCGCCGTGGCAACGCCATTGCCCATGTCTTTGTAAATGCGGCTGCGGGTCGGGTCGCCGTCCAAAAGTTCACGCCAACGGCTGCGAAACAAGGCGCGGGCTGTGTCGTCCATTGGGAACTCGCGGCCAGGCAACAAGCGCACTTCGGGCACGGGGTAGAGGCTGCGCTGGGTGTCGGGGTCGAAGGTGCGGATCGAGTCGATTTCCTCATCGAACAAATCCACCCGGTAGGGCACCAAGGAGCCCATCGGGAACAAATCAATCAGACCGCCGCGCACGGTGTATTCGCCAGGACTCACCACCTGTGACACATGGCTGTAACCGGCCAAGCTCAGCTGCGCTTTGAGCCGCGCTTCGTCCAGGTTTTGTTTCACCTTGAAGGCGAAGGTGTAGGCGGCCAAAAAGGCGGGCGGGGCCAAGCGGTACATGGCGGTGGCGGCAGGCACCAGCACCGCGTCGGCTTCGCCTTGGGAAATGCGCCACAGGCTGGCCAAGCGCTCGCTGATCAGGTCTTGGTGCGGTGAAAACGTGTCGTAGGGCAGGGTTTCCCAGTCGGGAAACAGCACGCAGCGGGCATCAGGGGCGAAGAACACCAGTTCGTCCAGCAAGCGTTGCGCATCAAAAGCGTCGGCGGTGATGATGGCCACCCGCCGACCCTGCGCTTTTTCACGCGTGATGAGCTCGGCCAACAAGGCCGCATCAGCCGAGCCTGGGGGCTTGGCCAGGGTGAATTTCTTAGAAGAGTGGAGCGCAGGAAGTTGCATGAATCAAGGGGACACCGACATGACAAACACCCCCGAATGCAGGCAAGCGGGGGTGGCAAGTGCTGATTCTAGAATGGGGCTTCACATTGCACACCGTCGCTTGACGAAACCCCGCCACCCATGAACCAACAGCTCCCGCGATTTCACGTGGTCATCCCTTGTGCAGGCAGTGGCAGCCGCTCGGGCTTGGGCGGCCCCAAGCAATATGCGTTGCTGGCGGGTGAGCCCATGGTGGTGCACACCTTGCGGGCTTTTGCGGAAGTGCCGGGTTTGGGTCAAGGCGTGGTGGTGGTCGCCCCCGATGACCAAAGCATGGCCGAAGTTTTCACCCTCTACCCTCAAGCCCAATTTGCCATTTCCAACACGGGCGGGGCCACCCGGGCCCAAAGTGTGTTGGCTGGCTTGCTGGCGCTGCAAAACCTGGGGGTGGACGGCCATGATTGGGTCTTGGTGCATGACGCAGCGCGCTGCTTGGTGACACCAGCCTTGATTGAAAAGCTGTTGATGGCGTGCCAGAGCGACGCGGTTGGCGGCTTGCTGGCATTGCCACTGCCGGACACCTTGAAAGCCGAAACACAGGGGCGCGTCAGCAGCACCTTGCCGCGCAGCGGCAAATGGCTGGCGCAAACCCCGCAAATGTTCCGTTGGGACAGCTTGTTTGGGGCCTTGGCGCAAGCAGGCGACCAAGTGACCGATGAAGCCAGCGCCCTGGAGGCCTTGGGTGAAGCACCGCTTTTGGTGCCATCCGCCTCGTTCAATTTCAAAGTCACCTACCAAGAGGACATGACCATGGCAGAAGCCGTGTTGAAACATCGAAAGGCGAGCGCATGACCTCATTTCGCATTGGCGAGGGTTGGGATGTGCATGCCTTGGTGCCCGGTCGCCCGCTGGTGATTGGCGGCGTCACCATCCCCTACCACTTGGGTCTGCTGGGCCATTCAGATGCCGATGTTTTGCTGCATGCCATCACCGATGCCCTGTTGGGTGCTGCGGGTCTGGGCGACATTGGTCAGCATTTCCCCGACACCGACCCCCAATGGAAAGGCGCGAATTCTGTGGACTTGTTGCAAGCCACGGGTCGTTTGCTCAGTGAGGCAGGCTGGCAGATCGGCAACATCGACGCCACAGTGGTGGCCCAAGCGCCGAAGTTGGCAGCGCACAAACCTGCCATGCAAACACGCATTGCGCAGGCTTTGGGCATCGCGACCCACCAAGTGAACATCAAGGCCAAAACCGCTGAAAAGCTTGGACCCGTGGGCATGGGTCAATCCATCGAAGCGCGTGCAATTGCGCTGATCCACCAAGCTTAAGCAGCAGGCCTGCTTGATCCACCAAGCTTAAGCAGCAGGCCTGCTTGCAGAATCCGGGCTCTGCGGCGGTCGATGGGCAGCTTGGGCCAAATGTGCCAATTTCACCCAATGTCGCACCATGCGTTTGTGCTCTGCTGTCAAGTTCATGAATTGACGCAGCATTTCCGTGTCCCCCATGCCTAAAGGGGCAGCTTGGTTGGGTTCTCGCACGCTCAGGTTGGGGTGGCTAGGGCCAAACAACAGGTCTTGCGGACTGATTTGCAAGACATCGCCCAAGGTTTTGAGCTTGTCTGGTTTGGGCATGGACACGCCAATCATCCAGTTGCGAGCAGCGTGGGGTGTGATGCCTTCGCCCCAGTAGCGCATGTTGAAAGCGTCGGCCAATTGGGTGGCCGAAGACTTCAATCCTGCTTCTTTCATGGCGTGGCGCAAACGCGCTGCAAAGGCTTCGGATTCGGGGTTGGGGTTGGGTTTTTTCATGCCCCGAACCTTAAAGTTTTCACTGTTCCAAGGCAATGGATTCGCGCTTACAAAATGCCAAAGTGAATATCGTGCCTTGCACCCTCATCGGTTTTGATGATGGGAAAAACCCGAGGTTTACTGCGCAGCCCAAGCACCGTCCATGTTCCAGGCGACACCGCGCACGTTGTTGCCCGCCGGAGTGCAAAAGAACACCGCCAAAGCACCCAATTCTTCGGGCGTGGTGAATTGCATCGAGGGTTCTTTTTCACCCAACAACACACGCTGGGCTTCCTGATCAGAGATGTTCAATGCAGCCGCTTTGGCATCCACTTGTTGCTGCACCAAAGGCGTCAATACCCAGCCTGGGCAAATCGCATTGCAGGTCACGCCGGTGGTGGCTGTTTCCAGCGCCGTGACCTTGGTCAAGCCGACGATGCCGTGCTTGGCCGCCACATAAGCAGACTTGTCGGCAGAACCCACCAAGCCATGAACTGACGCCACATTGATGATGCGGCCCCAGTTGGCTGCCTTCATGGCGGGCAGAGCCAAGCGGGTGGTGTGAAACGCGCTGCTCAGGTTGATGGCAAGAATGTCGTCCCATTTCGACGTGGGGAAGTGCTCAATGGCGCAGACATGTTGAATGCCAGCGTTGTTGACCAGGATGTCTACTTGCCCAAAACGCTTGGCAGCAGCTTGCATCATGTCTTCAATCTCTGCCGGTTTGCGCATGTCAGCGCCGTGGTAGAGGGTTTGAAGGCCCAACGATTGAATCGATTGCTCGGCTTGTGTGTGGTCACCAAAGCCATTGAGCACGATGTGGGCACCTTGCTGGGCCAAAGCGGTGGCCAAACCCAAACCAATGCCACTCGTGGAGCCCGTCACCAAAGCGGTTTTGCCTTTTAAAAATTGCGCAGTCATGAAAGTCCTATCCCTTACGATGTCAATGTCCCGATTCTCCCCCAGCGCCGTTGGCGCTTGAAAACCCACCATGACCACCGATTCTTCGCCCGTTCCAATGCCTGCACCTCAGGCCTTGCCGGTGACCGAAGCAGGGCCCATCAGCCAAGCTTTGGTGGAGAAAGCGCGGGCGTTTGCGCAACCCTTGCTGTCGGGCCAGCAATTGCCCACGGGTGAACGATTGGCGGACCACGCTCAAGGTGTTGCGGACTTGGTGGCCCACATTGGCGGCACCGCAGACATGCAAGCGGCTGTTTACCTGGCCTGTGCCTGCGACCAACTGAACAAACCACAAGAACTGCTGGCTGCCGCCTTCGGCGATGAATTGGCCCATTTGGCCTTGGAAGCACAACGCTTGTTTCAGTTGCAACGTCAAGCAAGTCAGCTACGCGATGACCCGCTGCAAACCAAGGTGCAAATTGAAAATGTGCGTCGCATGCTGCTGGCGTTTTCTCGCGACTTGCGCGTTGTCATGCTGCTCATGGCCTCGCATTTGCAATCTTTGCGCTACACCGCGTCTTTGAAAGTGCCGGGTTTTGAAGCCATAGCGCGTGAGTCCTTACAGGTCTTTGCCCCCTTGGCCAATCGCTTGGGCGTCTGGCAGATCAAATGGGAAATGGAAGACTTGGCATTTCGCATGCTCGAGCCAGCGGTCTACAAAGAAATGGCCGGTTTGTTGGAACTCAAACGCACAGAACGCGAACAAGAAATTGGCCAGGTTCAAAGCTATTTGCAAACGCAGTTGAAGCAGCAAGGCATCACCGCGCAAGTGCAGGG
>CALBEV010000176.1 GCA_937891045.1 uncultured Burkholderiales bacterium
CAGTGCCACTAGGAGTGGCAACTTATTACGCAATGCTGCGCCCCTAACCCAGTGCTCACCGTCCCAGCAGCAGTACAAGATGAAGTCTGCCATCGGAAAGTCTGTGTACGGTATCTCTTGCCTTGCGTATTCGTGTCCGTTGCCATCTTCGTAGACCATCACAGCCTTGCTTTCTGTGACCTTGACGCGAACCGAAATAAACCAGTCGGCAGCATGGATTTGGTTCGGCAAGTTGTGCTGGTTTGACGGCCCCATTTCAACCGCGAACCCTCACTCATGGCCCTTTTGGATGTTTTGCGTGCGTCGCATTGACCGGCTCTTTTAGACCTTGCCAAGGCTCTGCCGGGTTTGGCCGCGTGCACTGTTCAAAAAGTCTTCTGACCAGGTTTTCACGCCATAGCTGAGCACCCGCTCTTGGAGTTGACGCATCTTGTAGTGCGCCTCTTCGGTGCTGAGCGACAAGCCGGCCTCCAGCATCTGCACCATGTTGTTTTCGTCGTGGGGGTTGGTCAAGATGGCCCCTTTGAGTTCGACCGCGGCACCTGCAAACTCGGACAAGACCAAAACCCCCGGTGTTTGGTCCACGGATTTGGCCGACACATACTCTTTGCACACGAGGTTCAAGCCGTCGCGCAAGGGCGTGATCCACGCCACATCGGAGGCCAGGTAAAAAGCCATCAGCTCTTCGAATGGCAAGCTCCGGTAAAAGTAGCGCACAGGAGTCCAGTTCATGCTGGCAAAGCTGCCGTTGATGCGACCCACAATGCGGTCCAACTGTTCACGTGTTTGCTCATAAATCACCATGCCCGTGGCGGCAGGGGTGACGATGTTGAGCATGATCACTTTTTCGTGCCATTGCGGGTGCTTTTCCAAAAACCGCTCAAAGGCTTGCATCTTTTCGATGGGGCCTTTGACGTAATCGAGCCGTTCTACAGACAGCACAATTTTTCGTCCGCGCGCCTCGGCGAGCAAATCGCGCATGCCTTGTTGTGTGCGCTCGGTTTTGACCAATTGCGCGATGCGCGCGTTGTCAATGCCCACAGGGTGCGCGCCCACACCGACCAAACCATAAGGTGTTTGCAGTTGCAGCGTCATCTCATCAACACCCAAGGCGCAACCGTAGGTGAGCCAGTCCGGAGCGCAAGAGGTTTTGCTGACCACGCTGCAATTGACGTTTGAGCGAACCACATCGACGAAATTTTCGACATAACGCGGAATGTGAAAGCCGACATAATCGCACTTTAGCAAACTGGCCACAATCTGCCCCTTCCACGGCAGAATGTTGAAGATGTCTGCGCCTGGAAAAGCCGTGTGGTGAAAAAAGCAGATGTGCAAATCGGGCCGCAGTGCGCGCAAATACGAGGGCACCATCCAGAGGTTGTAGTCGTGGATCCAAACCGTCGCACCCTCTTGAGTGGTTGCAGCGGTTGTTTCGGCAAACAAACGGTTGATCTCGCAAAAATGCTGCCAATGGGCATCGTTGAAGGTCACGCGCTCAGGAAATGAAAACAGCACAGGCCACAGCGCCTCTTTGGAAAACTTTTTGTAAAACAGGTCCACATCTTCGGCCGTCAAGGCGACACGACAGGCCATCAAGTTGGGGTACAGGTATCGGTCAACCCAGACCTTTTGTTCGAACACGGCGGCATCGGGCGTGCGACTAGCCTGCAAAGACCAAGCCACCCACGCGCCTTCGCGGCGATCTGCAAAGCAGCCCAACAAAGTGGGCAAGATGCCGTTTGGGCTTTTGGGCAATCTGCGCGTGACCCCGGAGTCTGTGGTGGTTTCGTCAAAAGGCTGACGGTGGTAGACCATCACCAACTCGGCATCGCCCTGCGGCGCAATGGTCTCTGCAGGGGCCAGCCCGAGCAAGCGGTGAAAGGCATGGTGCCGAATGGCTTCCAAAATCCCCAGCGGCCCAGCCGCTCGGGCCAAGTGCACCGGCCTGAGCAAGCCATTCATGCGGTCTTGCAGCACAGCGTCTTTCAAAGCTTTTTCGGCATTGCCCACCACCACACCTTTGAGCCCGGTGCGCATGAGTGACAAATCGTTGAGCGTGTCCCCGGCGGTCAACACTTTGTCGGGTGACAGTCCCTCGGCACTCAACAAGCGCATCAGGCTGCTGCCTTTGGACACGCCGCGTGGCAAAAAGTCAAAGTACTTGTTGGCCGACACCAGATGGTCAAGCCCCAAAGACTGCGCCAAGTCTTGTGCTTGCAGCCTGGCCGACTCATGCTCAAAGGTGAAGGAGCACCGGTATTCCTGGGGCACCTCCTGAAAATGTAAGCCATCAATCTGACGGGCCGAGGCCAAGATTTGTTCACGACCAGGCCAGCCCTGTGTGAGCTCGTCTTGCAAAGGCAGGATGGGCGCAAAACCATCGCCTTGTCTGCGCAGCAAAGTGCCGCCCACATCGGCAATGATGTAGTCGGGCATGGGGATTGCGGGGTCGTCCAGCAGCGTCAAAATGCTCTCAAAGCCCCGACCGGTGACAAAAATCAGCGCGATGCGCTCTCTGTGCTCGAGAAGCAGGCGGTAAAGCTGCGCACAATCGTGCAGCTTGTCTGGCGGCAAAAAAGTACCATCCAAATCGGTTGCCAAGATGAGTTCAAGTCCAGTGCGTGTGGCGATGGGGGCCTCCAGTCAAGCCTTGTGTAGGTGAAGCGTGCGGGTCGGGAAAGCGAAGTCGATGCCTGCGTGTTCAAAGCTGCGAACGATTGACAAATTGATGGCTTGTTGCACATCCATGTACAAGTCGTAATCGCCGCTCAGCACAAAATAGACCACTTCAAAATCAAGCGAAGACTCGCCAAAAGATTTGAAGTGCGCGCGTCCAAAACTCACCTGGAGTTGGCTTTTGACAATCGCTTCGATGGTGCTTGGAATCTGCGCCAACTGATCGGCCGGGGTCGAATAAGTCACGCCAAAATTGAAGGTGCAACGCCGTTGGCTCATGCTTTTGAAGTTGCGAAGCCGGCTTTGCAGCAAGTCGTTGTTGGCAAAAACAATTTGCTCGCCTGCAAGGCTGCGCAAGCGCGTGGTTTTGAGCCCCACATGCTCCACCGTGCCCACCATGTCGTCGACCATCACGAAGTCGCCAATCACAAAAGGCTTGTCGATGGCAATGGACAAAGAGGCAAACAAATCACCCAAGATGTTTTGCACTGCCAGTGCCACGGCCACACCGCCAATGCCCAAGCTGGCCACCAAGGCCGTGATGTTCATGCCCAAGTTGTCCAGGGCCATCAGCATCACAATGGCCCACAGCAGCAGCTTGCCCAAGAAGGACAGCAGACCCAGCGTCATGAGGTTGCCGCCTTCGATGACCTGGTCGGGTTGTGCAAAGCGCAGCTTCAGCCCAGCCTCAAGGGCTTTGTGTGCCCACAAGCCCGCTTGAAAAATCAGCAAGACCAGCATCACATTGACGGCGCCGTTCTCAAGCCGATCAGAAAGTTGCAAGACTTGCAAGGCCGCCAAAATGCCCAGTCCAATGACCAAGAGCGTGTTGTTGGCCTTGAGCACGATCAGCAAAAAGTCAGCGCCCTTCCATGCGGTGCTTTGTGCCAAGCTTTGCAATTGTTTCAAACCCAACCTGAACAAGAGTTTGGCGCCCAAAACCACGGACACAAACAGAACCAGCGCTGTCAGCCAAGAAGAATAGGGATGGTCAAGGAGGGTGTGATTCCACATGGGCCGGTGGCGTTGAGGCCTAAAAGATAAAAAATCACATGCACCCAAGGCCTGGCGCGTGGTTCGCATTAGGCTGGGTAGCAAGGCTGTCGGTCTAGAAATTCATTTTAACCCA
>CALBEV010000177.1 GCA_937891045.1 uncultured Burkholderiales bacterium
CCAACACGGCAGACCGCCACGACTGGCGGTCTTCGCCTTTGAAAGCCCCAAACCTTGCCAAGCTGCCCCCCGCCCTTGTCTTGACCGCAGGCTTTGACCCGTTGCGCGATGAAGGCTTGCTGTATGCCGATGCGATGGCTGCGGCCGGTGTGGCCACTGAATACATTTGCTTCGAGCGGCAAATCCACGGCTTCATCACCATGGGCCGCGTCTTGCGCGAGTCGCATGCTGCTGTGGGCGTGTGCGCTGAAGCCTTGAAACGCTATTTGAAATGAGCTTTTTCTGATGCGATTTTTGATTGTTTGTGTAGGCCTCTTGTGCAGCATGGCGCATGCAAATGAAGGCATGCCTGCCACCAAATCCGCTGCCACTGCCGATGTCGAGCGGGGACGCAAACTGTTGCTGAACCGGCAAGACACGGGCTGCCTTCTTTGTCACGTGGTTCCTGGCTTCAAAGACGGTGGCAACATGGGTCCCAGTCTGGTCGGTGTTGGCGAACGCCTCTCGGCTGAAGCTTTGCGCCAGCGCATTGCCGACCCGCGCGTTCTCAACCCGCAAACCTTCATGCCCGCCTACTTCAGCACCAAGGGCTTGCAAAATGTCGCCAAGCCCATGAAGGGCAAGACGGTGCTCACCGAGCAAGCGCTCGAAGACATCATCATCTATTTGCTTAAAACACCTTGAGGACAGCCATTGAACGCCTTGCCTGACCCAGACGACCTGATCTCTCGCAGAACTTTTTTAAACAGCTGCGCCCAAGCCTCGGTGGCTGCCAGTGGTTTGTGGCTGGGTGCGGATGCTTTGGCACAGGTTGACAAACTCACCCTGAGTGGCTTGGCCGAGTCGCGCTTGCGAACCTTTGAGGAAATGGTCAAGCCCTTTGTTGTCAACCAAGCTTTGACACAAGGCGGTATCAGCTTGACCTTGCCAACCTTGGCCGACAACGGACACCTGGTGCCTTTGCACCTGAAGGTGGACAGCCCCATGACCGAGGCGTCCCATGTCAGTCACATCTACCTGGTGTCGCAACGCAACCCGGTCCCTCTCATGTGTCTGTTTGTCTTGGGGCCTTGGAATGGAAGAGCAGAAATCAACACCCGGGTGCGTTTGTCGGGCACCCAAATGGTGGTGGCCTTGGCCCGTTTTTCAGATGGCACCTTTCGCTACCAAACCCAGGAAGTCGCGGTCACCGAAGCCGCCTGTGTGGACAACGGCACATGAGCAGGGCACGTTTGCAACTGCCCCCTCGCATCGTTGAAGGCGATGTGTTCAAGCTTCGCCTGTTGGTGAACCACCCCATGGACAGCGGCTTTTTGCGCGACATTGACGGCGTCCTCATCAAGCGCAATGTGATTCGCCAACTCAGTTGCACCTTGAACAACCAAGAGGTGTTTCGCGCTGAGCCCACCACCGGCATTGCCGCCAACCCTTTGTTCGAGTTTTATTTGCGCGCTGTCAAGTCCGGCGAGCTGTATTTCCGCTGGGTCGATGACAAGGCCAACATTGGTGAAATGCGCCATCCCCTGGTGGTTCAATTGGCCAACAGTTCAAGTTCGCCCAAGCCATGAAATCTCTACTGCTTTGGTCTTTGGCCATGGGCTTGATGTGGAGCAACGTTTCGGCTCAGCAACGCAATATCCCCTTGGATCAACTCAAGTCGGGTTTGGAGTTCTCCAGCCCCGAGGTGCGTGGTTTGCAGCTCGATGATGATTTCGCCAGCCCCAGCGCCCATGCCATCGACAAGGGCGCTCAGTTGTGGAAGCAAGTGACTGGCAGCAACAACAAAAGCTGCGCTTCTTGCCATGGCGACGCGAATGAAAGCATGAAAGGCGCGGCCACGCGCTACCCCGCCATCGACAAGGCCACAGGCAAGTTGTTCAATCTGGAAGACCGGATTCGAAATTGCCGCTCCAAACAGCAAAAGGCCATCAATTGGCTACCGGAATCGGACGAGTTGTTGGCCATCACCTTGCATGTGACGGGTGCTTCCAAAGGCATGCCCATCTTGGTGAACATTGATGGCCCCGCCAAAAAACATTTTGAAGCAGGGCAAAAGCTCTACATGGCGCGGCAAGGTCAGATGAACCTGTCTTGCACCCAATGCCATGACCAACACTACGGCCAGCGTTTGTACAACGACAAACTCAGCCAAGGCCACCCCAACGGCTATCCCATCTTTCGCCTGGATTGGCAGTACATGGCCTCACTCGAGCGGCGTTTGCGGTTTTGCTATGCCAGCGTGAAAGCCGAGGTGCCGCCTTGGGGCCACCAAGACATGCGCAACCTCAACCTGTATTTGATGTGGCGGGCGCAAGGCCTGCCCATCGAGGTGCCTGCGGTGCGCAAATAAGCCCTAGAACGAGGCCAACACCTTTTGCCACAAAGCAGGTGTGACCTCGGGCATGACGCCAAACCATGCGGCAAATGCGGGCCGCGCCTGATGCAACAACATGCCCAAGCCACCCACTGTGGGGTTGCCACGCGCCTGGGCACGCAACAGCAAATCGGTTTGCAAAGGCGTGTAGACAATGTCCGACACCAAGGCATGCTGGGGCAAGGCGTCCAAGTGAATCTCCAGGGCTGGCTGGCCTTGCATGCCCTGTGTGGTGGTGTTGACCACCAAGGCTGCATCAGCCAAGGCCTCATGCCGTTGATCCCAAGGCAGCGCTTTCACGGGTGCCCCAAACTCAGCGGCCATGGCCTGCGCTTTGTCCAAACTGCGGTTGAGCAAGCGAATCTCTGTGGCCCCTGCATCGGCCAGCGCCCACACCACCGCACGGGCGGCGCCTCCTGCACCCAAGACCACCGCGGGGCCTGCACTGGCTTGCCATGAGGGCTGTGCTTCGCGCAGGCTTTGGATATACCCAAAGGCATCGGTGTTGGTGCCGCGCAAGCTGCCATCGGGCTGCACCACCACGGTGTTGACCGCGCCAATTTGCCGCGCCACGTCGTCCATGTCGCTGAGGCACTCCAGCGCCTGCACTTTGTGCGGCAAGGTGAGGTTGCAACCGGCAAAACCCAGCGCAGACAAACCCGCCAAGGCTTCGGGCAAACGCAGGGGGTTGACCGGCAAGGGCAAGTAAACGCCATGCAGGCCGTGCTCGGCGATCCAGTGGCTGTGAATCAGAGGCGAGCGTGAATGCGTGATGGGCCAACCCATCACGCCAGCCATCACGAAAGAGGAAGAAGAAGTGGTCATGATGCCCTCAAGCATAGCTTCGAAAATCTGGCGAAAGGGCGTCATCCTGTGAAACAATGGGCCAGCCTTTTCCGACACCCACGATGCAAGCTGTTCAGCCTCTCAACACCGCCCGCCTTCATCAATTTTTAGCCGACCTCACGCGCTTGGTGGACAGCGCACCGTCCGAGCAAGAGCTGTTGACCCAGGGCAAGCATCTGCTCTACCCTTTGCTGCGCAATGACGATTGGCTCAGCCCCGACTTGGCGCAGCCCCATCCGCAGCACTACCAACAATTTTTGCTTTATGCCGACCCGCAAGACCGCTTCTCGGTGGTGAGCTTTGTCTGGGGCCCAGGACAAGCCACACCGGTGCACGACCACACGGTGTGGGGCTTGGTGGGCATGTTGCGCGGCTCGGAGTCTTGTCAGCCTTACAGCCGCATGTCCGATGGCCGTTGGGTGCCAGCGGGTTTTCAAGTGGACATGCTGCCGGGTGACATCGAAGCCGTGTCGCCCCGCATTGGTGACGTACACAAAGTTTGGAATGCCTTGCCCGACCAAGTGTCGATCAGCATCCATGTGTATGGCGGCAACATTGGCAAGATTGAACGCCACAGTTACCGCGAAGACGGCAGCCGCACCACCTTCGTCTCGGGCTACAGCAATGTCATGTTGCTGGGCGAGCAAAAAGAAGCCTTGTGGACCAGCCCGCCACCTGTCGGCAACCTGCGGATGCCCGCTGCTTCGCCTGCTGTTTCACCTCCTGCGCCCGCCGCTGCGGCCCCCCACCCAACGCCAACGCCAAGCGCTGCTGCATTGCCAGAGCGCGTGGCCCCTGTCCAGGTTGCAGCACCAGAAGTAATCGCTGCAACGCCAAGCCCTGCGGTGGAAGTACCAGCGCCCGAAGTACAAACCGACCCGGGCCATCCCTATCCCGTCACCACCTACTTGCAAGTGCGCCAAGCCTTGCTGCAAAAAGAAGAAATCGCTTTGGTGGATGTGCGCGAGGAAGACCCGTATGCGCAAAGCCATCCGCTGTTTGCCATCAACCTGCCCTATGGCCGCATCGAGTGCGATGCGCTGACGCGCATTCCGCGCTTGAACACCCCCTTGGTGTTGATCGACAACGGCGAAGGTTTGGCCGTGCGTGCTGTGGCCGTGTTTCAGCGTTTGGGATACTCGCAAGTGAGCGTGTTGCTGAATGGCTTGGCCGGTTGGGCCGCTGGTGGCGGCGAGTTGTTCCGCGATGTCAACGTACCCAGCAAAGCCTTTGGCGAGTTGGTCGAGTCGCAACGCAAAACCCCTTCTTTCTCGGCGCACGAAGTCAACGCGCTACTCGAACGCGGCTCGGACATGGTGGTGCTCGATGCACGCCGGTTTGACGAATACCAAACCATGAGCATCCCCGGCTCCATCAGCGTGCCCGGTGGCGAGTTGGTGCTGCGGGCCCGTTCATTGGCCCCCAGCGCCACCACCCGCATTGTGGTCAATTGCGCGGGCCGCACACGCAGCATCATTGGTGCGCAGTCGCTCATCAATGCAGGCATTCCCAATCCGGTGTGCGCCTTGCGCAACGGCACCATCGGCTGGACCTTGGCTGGCCTCGCGTTGGAGCACAAAGCCGACCGACGCTTTGGCCCGGTGAGTGACGCCGACAAAAGCAAATCTGCGGCCACCGCCTTGGCCTTGTTGTTCCGCGCGGGTGTGCAACGCATTGACCGCGACACGCTGGCTCAATGGCAAGCAGACAGCACACGCAAC
>CALBEV010000178.1 GCA_937891045.1 uncultured Burkholderiales bacterium
AAAATCGTCGGCTTCATCAAGCTGCAAGTGCCAGCTGGTAAAGCCAATCCATCGCCACCGATTGGTCCCGCTTTGGGCCAACGTGGTTTGAACATCATGGAATTCTGCAAGGCGTTCAACGCCCAGACCCA
This sequence comes from uncultured Burkholderiales bacterium, assembly GCA_937891045.1. The sequence continues at coordinate 132 of CALBEV010000178.1, forward strand.
AGGCGTCGAGCCTGGCCTGCCTTTGCCTGTGGTCATCACAGCGTTTGCAGACAAATCCTTCACTTTCATCATCAAGACACCGCCTGCGGTCACCTTGATCAAGAAAGCCATCAAGCTCGACAAAGGCTCTTCCAAGCCCCACGTTGACAAGGTTGGCAAAATCACTCGTGCTCAGTTGGAAGAAATTGCCAAAGCCAAAATGGTTGACATGACTGCTGCCGATTTGGACGCTGCTGTGCGCACCATCACTGGTTCTGCCCGTTCGATGGGCGTGACCGTGGAGGGCGTGGTATGAGCAAGCTGACCAAAAAGCAAAAAGCCTCTGCTGGCAAGGTTGACAGCAACAAGCTGTACCCGTTTGCTGATGCGCTGAAGATCGTCAAAGAGTGCGCCACTGCCAAGTTCGATGAGTCCATCGACGTGGCTGTGCAACTCGGTATTGACGCCAAGAAATCAGACCAAGTGGTGCGTGGCGCCGTCGTGTTGCCCAATGGCACTGGCAAAACCGCTCGCGTGGCCGTGTTCGCCCAAGGTGCCAAAGCTGAAGAAGCCTTGGCAGCCGGTGCCGACGTGGTCGGCATGGACGATTTGGCTGCCCGCGTGAAAGCTGGCGACATGCCTTTCGACGTGGTCATCGCCGCACCTGACGCGATGCGCGTGGTCGGCACCTTGGGTCAAATCTTGGGCCCGCGCGGCCTGATGCCCAACCCCAAAGTCGGCACTGTGACGCCTGACGTTGCTACGGCTGTGAAAAACGCCAAAGCAGGTCAAGTGCAATTCCGCGTTGACAAGGCCGGTATTGTTCACGGCACCATCGGTCGTCGTTCGTTCGACAGCGACAAATTGCAAGGCAATTTGGTCGCCCTCATCGATGCCTTGAACAAAGCCAAGCCCGCCACCAGCAAAGGTGTTTACCTGCGCAAATTGGCCGTGTCGTCCACCATGGGTGTGGGCGTGCGTGTGGACACCCAATTACTGAACGCGTAAAGCGTTTGGCAATTTCTGGCGTGGCCGCAAGGCGGCGTCAGAAGCGGTGGGTCAAGCAGGAATCCGTTTCTGCTTGAGCCATCCAAGACCGTTGGCGTGCAAGTTCGTTGCACTTAATTCACCAGCCAACGCAGATGGCGATCCCGCTGAAAAGGATTGATTTCTTGACAGTCAGGTCGCTGCAAAAGTGGCGTGTTGAAGGGGCAACCCGACAACACATTTTGAAGGAGTAGACCTTGAGTCTGAATCGCAGTGAAAAAGAAGCAGTCGTTGCCGAAGTGGCAGGACTTGCCGCACAAGCGCAGACGCTGGTGATGGCGGAATACCGCGGCATCACGGTCGCTGACATGATCAAGTTTCGTGCTAACGCGCGCAGCCATGGCGTCAATCTGAGTGTGTTGAAAAACACCTTGGCCCGCCGTGCTGTCGCAGGCACGCCATTTGAAGGTGTCGCAGACCAGATGACCGGCCCGCTGATCTATGGTTTTTCTGTTGATGCAGTTGCTGCCGCGAAAGTGGTGGCTGATTTCGCCAAGACCAACGACAAGTTGGTCATCCGTGGCGGTGCATTCGCAGGCAAAACCTTGGATGTCAACGGCGTCAAAGAATTGGCCAGCATTCCTTCCAAGGAAGTCTTGCTTGCGCAATTGTGTGGATTGCTCATGTCGCCCATGTCGCGCACCGCAGTGGTGCTCGGCGCGTTGGCGGCGAAAAAAGGCGAAGCGGCTGCTGCTTGATAGCAACCAGCCCATTCAAAAATTCGCTGCCTTCGTGGCAGCCCTGAAAAGTTAAGGAAACAACATGGCATTCGATAAAGACGCATTTCTGACCGCACTCGACAGCATGACGGTCATGGAACTCAACGAATTGGTGAAAGCCATCGAAGAGAAATTTGGCGTTAGCGCTGCAGCCATGGCTGCACCTGCTGCCGCTGGTGGCGGTGGTGGTGCAGCTGCTGCGGAAGAGAAAACCGAGTTCAACGTGATGTTGCTCGAAGCTGGTGCCAACAAAGTTGGCGTCATCAAAGCGGTTCGCGAAATCACCGGCTTGGGCTTGAAAGAAGCCAAAGACTTGGTCGATGGCGCACCCAAAGCCGTCAAAGAAGCCGCGCCTAAGGCAGATGCTGAAGCCGCCAAGAAAAAATTGGAAGAAGCTGGCGCCAAGGTCGAACTCAAGTAAACCCGGCGTTTACAAAGGCTGGCCGCTCTCAAAAAGGGTGCCAGCCTTTTGTGCTCTGTCAGAGCACACCCAACAGCAGGTCGTGGCCTGCTCTTGAGTGTCTTCTGAGCTGACTGCAGAAGAACCTTGGTTCGGGTTGCGTGCAATGCGCAACCGTCCGCCAACGCTGGTAGAGGCCAGCGGGCCAAGCGCAACGTGCAGATGTTGGTCATCTGCACGGCCCCAGTCGCCGAGTGAATCAAGTCCGGAGAACTCATGGCCTATACATTTACCGAACGCAAGCGCATCCGCAAAAGTTTCGGCAGCCGCGACAGCGTGCTGGAAATTCCTTACCTGCTGCAAATGCAAAAAGACGCGTACACCGCGTTTTTGCAAGCTGACGTAGCCCCCAAAAAACGCAGCGCCGAAGGCTTGCAAGCCGCCTTTGAAGCCGCTTTCCCCATCGTCTCGCACAATGGTTTTGTTGAGATGAAGTACCTTGAGTACAACTTGGCCAAGCCCGCCTTTGATGTGCGCGAATGCCAAACCCGAGGCCTCACCTTCTCATCCGCTGTTCGCGCTCGCGTTCAGCTGATCATTTACGACCGAGATTCCTCCACACCACAATCCAAAGTGGTGAAAGAAGTGAAAGAGCAAGAGGTCTACATGGGTGAAGTGCCCCTGATGACCGACAAAGGCTCCTTCATCATCAATGGCACCGAGCGCGTCATCGTGTCTCAGTTGCACCGTTCGCCTGGCGTGTTCTTTGAACACGACAAAGGCAAAACACACAGCTCGGGCAAATTGTTGTTCAGCGCCCGCATCATTCCCTACCGCGGCTCTTGGCTGGATTACGAGTTCGACCCCAAAGACATTTTGTATTTCCGCGTTGACCGCCGCCGCAAAATGCCCGTCACGATTTTGCTCAAAGCCATCGGCTTGACGCCCGAATCCATCTTGGCCAACTTCTTTGTGAACGACAACTTCCGCTTGATGGACAGTGGCGCACAAATGGAATTCGTGGCCGAGCGTTTGCGCGGTGAAGTCGCCCGTTTTGACATCACCGACAAAAACGGCAATGTGATTGTTGCCAAAGACAAACGCATCACGGCACGACATACCCGCGAAATGGAAACCACGGCCACCACCCATGTGTCGGTGCCCGAAGATTTCCTGATCGGCCGTGTCGTGGCACGCAACATCGTCGATGAAGAAACAGGTGAAATCATCGCCAAGGCCAACGACGAGTTGACCGAAGCTTTGCTGAAAAAACTGCGCACCAGTGGCGTCAAAGAATTGCAGTGCATCTACACCAACGAGTTGGACCAAGGTGCTTACATTTCACAAACCCTGCGCATCGATGAAACGGCAGACGAGTTTGCCGCACGCGTGGCCATCTACCGCATGATGCGTCCTGGCGAGCCGCCCACCGAAGACGCTGTGCAAGCTTTGTTTCAGCGATTGTTCTACAACCCAGACACCTACGATTTGTCACGCGTGGGTCGCATGAAGTTCAATGCCCGTGTTGGCCGCGATGAATCCACCGGCCCCATGGTGCTGAACAACGAAGACATTTTGGCCGTGGTCAAAATCTTGGTGGACTTGCGCAATGGCCGTGGCGAAGTCGATGACATCGACCACTTGGGCAACCGCCGCGTGCGTTGCGTGGGTGAGTTGGCCGAAAACCAATACCGCACCGGTTTGGCACGGATTGAAAAAGCCGTGAAAGAACGTTTGGGTCAAGCCGAGCAAGAGCCACTCATGCCCCACGACTTGATCAACAGCAAGCCCATCTCGGCAGCGTTGAAAGAGTTCTTTGGCGCTTCTCAGTTGTCCCAGTTCATGGACCAAACCAACCCCTTGTCTGAAATCACGCACAAGCGCCGTGTATCAGCCCTGGGCCCAGGTGGTTTGACCCGCGAGCGTGCTGGCTTTGAGGTGCGTGACGTGCACGTGACCCATTACGGTCGTGTCTGCCCCATCGAAACACCTGAAGGTCCCAACATTGGCCTGATCAACTCGCTGTCTTTGTATGCGCGTTTGAACGAATACGGCTTCATTGAGACACCTTACCGTCGTGTGGCCGATGGCAAGGTCACCTTGGACATCGATTATTTGTCAGCCATCGAAGAAGCCAAGTACGTGATTGCGCAAGCGAACGCCGCCTTGGACAAAGACGACCGCCTGATCGGCGACCTGGTGTCTGCCCGTGAAAAAGGCGAATCCATTTTGTGCGGCGCCGAGCGCGTGCAGTACATGGATGTGTCGCCAGCCCAAATCGTGTCGGTGGCTGCATCGCTGGTGCCCTTCTTGGAACACGATGACGCCAACCGCGCTTTGATGGGCGCCAACATGCAGCGTCAAGCTGTGCCAGTGTTGCGCCCAGAAAAAGCCTTTGTCGGCACCGGTATCGAGCGCGTGGCCGCCATCGACTCGGGTACCGTGGTCACGGCCAACCGAGGTGGTGTGGTGGATTATGTGGACGCCACCCGCGTCGTGGTTCGCGTCAATGACGCAGAAACCCAGGCCGGTGAAGTGGGTGTGGACATCTACAACCTCATCAAATACCAACGCTCCAACCAAAACACCAACATCCACCAACGCGCCTTCGTCAAGCGTGGTGACAAGTTGGCCAAAGGCGATGTCATCGCTGACGGCGCTTCCACCGATTTGGGTGAATTGGCTTTGGGTCAAAACATGTTTGTCGCGTTCATGCCATGGAACGGTTACAACTTCGAAGACTCCATCCTCATCTCTGAGCGTGTGGTTGCCGAAGACCGTTACACCTCCATCCACATCGAAGAGTTGGTGGTGATGGCACGTGACACCAAATTGGGCGCAGAAGAAATCACCCGCGACATCCCGAATTTGGCCGAACAACAACTCAACCGTTTGGACGAGTCCGGCATCATCTTCGTCGGTGCAGAAGTGCAACCTGGCGATGTCCTGGTGGGCAAGGTGACACCCAAAGGTGAAACCACGCTGACGCCTGAGGAGAAATTGCTCCGCGCCATCTTCGGTGAAAAAGCTTCGGATGTGAAAGACACCTCTTTGCGTGTGGATCAAGGTTCGCAAGGCACCGTCATCGACGTGCAAGTCTTCACCCGTGAAGGCATCGTGCGCGACAAACGCGCACAGCAAATCATTGACGATGAGCTCAAGCGTTTCCGCTTGGACTTGAACGACCAGTTGCGTATTGTGGAAGCCGATGCTTTCGACCGTATCCACAAATTGCTGTTGGGCAAAGTGGCCAACGGTGGACCGCAAAAGCTTGCCAAAGGCAGCAAGATCGACAAAGACTATCTGGCTGGCGTGGAGAAATTCCACTGGTTTGACATCCGCCCTGCAGATGAAGATATTGCCTCGCAACTGGAAAGCATCAAAAACGCGTTGGCGCAAACCCGCCACAGTTTCGATTTGGCTTTCGAAGAAAAGCGGAAAAAACTCACCCAAGGCGACGAGTTGCCAGCCGGTGTGTTGAAAATGGTCAAGGTTTACCTGGCCGTCAAGCGTCGCTTGCAGCCTGGTGACAAGATGGCTGGCCGCCATGGCAACAAAGGCGTGGTCTCCAAAATCGTGCCCGTTGAAGACATGCCTTACATGGCCGATGGCACGCCTGTGGACATCGTGCTCAACCCCTTGGGCGTGCCTTCGCGCATGAACGTGGGTCAGGTGCTGGAAGTGCATTTGGGCTGGGCTGCCAAAGGCATTGGCGAGCAACTGGGCTTCATGATGCAAGAGGAAGCCAAGGCAGCTGAATTGCGCAGCTTCTTGGAAACCCTCTACAACACCACAGGGCACAAAGAAGACCTCAGCAAGTTGACTGACAAAGACATCAAGGAAATGGCCAACAACTTGTCCACTGGTGTGCCGTTTGCCACCCCGGTGTTTGATGGCGCCTCGGAAGAAGACATTCGCACCATGCTGAAGGTGGCCTACCCAGATGATGTGGTCAAGTCCAAAGGCTTGACTTCGGCCCGCACCCAGGCCAACTTGTTTGATGGTTGTACCGGTGATGCTTTCGACCGACCCACCACCGTGGGCTACATGCACGTGTTGAAGTTGCACCACTTGGTGGACGACAAGATGCACGCTCGTTCCACCGGCCCCTACAGCTTGGTCACCCAACAACCTTTGGGCGGCAAGGCCCAGTTTGGTGGTCAACGTTTTGGCGAGATGGAGGTCTGGGCGCTGGAAGCTTATGGTGCCTCCTACACCTTGCAGGAAATGCTCACCGTCAAATCCGACGATGTGCAAGGCCGTACCAAGGTTTACGAAAGCATCGTCAAAGGCGAACACGCGATCGAAGCGGGCATGCCCGAATCGTTCAACGTGTTGGTCAAAGAAATTCGTTCATTGGGCATTGATATTGAGTTGGAGCGTTCATGAAATCATTACTCGACCTCTTTAAGCAGTTCACACCTGATGAGCATTTCGATGCCATCAAAATTGGCCTGGCTTCCCCGGAAAAAATCCGCTCATGGTCTTTTGGTGAAGTTAAAAAGCCTGAAACCATCAACTACCGCACCTTCAAACCTGAGCGCGATGGTTTGTTTTGCGCCAAGATTTTTGGCCCCATCAAAGACTACGAATGCTTGTGCGGCAAATACAAACGCCTGAAACACCGTGGTGTGATTTGCGAGAAGTGCGGCGTTGAAGTCACCCAAACCAAAGTGCGTCGCGAACGCATGGGTCACATCGACCTGGCAGCACCTTGCGCCCACATTTGGTTCTTGAAATCCTTGCCCAGCCGTTTGGGCTTGGTGTTGGACATGACCCTGCGTGACATCGAACGTGTGTTGTATTTTGAAGCTTATGTCGTGACCGATCCCGGCATGACCTCGCTGAAAAAATACGCCATCATGACCGAGGACGAGTACGAAGCCAAACGCACAGAACTTGGCGACGAGTTCCAAGCCAAGATGGGTGCTGAAGGTGTTCGCGATCTGTTGGAGAGCATGGAAATCGACATGGAGATTGAAAAACTCCGCAACGATTTGACCGGCTCTGAAATCAAGATCAAGAAAAACGCCAAGCGTTTGAAAGTCCTTGAGGCTTTCAAAAAATCGGGTATCAAACCCGAGTGGATGGTGTTGTCGGTGTTGCCGGTGTTGCCACCCGATTTGCGCCCCTTGGTGCCGTTGGACGGTGGTCGTTTCGCCACCTCCGACTTGAACGACTTGTACCGTCGCGTCATCAACCGCAACAGCCGTTTGCGTCGTTTGCTGGAACTCAACGCGCCTGAAATCATTGCACGCAATGAAAAGCGCATGTTGCAAGAAGCTGTGGACAGTTTGCTGGACAACGGTCGCCGTGGCAAAGCCATGACCGGTGCTAACAAGCGTGCGCTCAAGTCTTTGGCCGACATGATCAAAGGCAAGTCGGGTCGTTTCCGTCAAAACTTGTTGGGCAAGCGCGTCGATTACTCTGGCCGTTCAGTCATCACCGTGGGCCCCACCCTCAAACTACACCAGTGCGGTTTGCCCAAGCTCATGGCCCTCGAGTTGTTCAAGCCCTTCATCTTCAGCAAGCTGGAGTTGATGGGCATTGCCACCACCATCAAGGCAGCCAAAAAAGAAGTTGAAGCAGGCACCCCTGTGGTGTGGGACATCTTGGAAGAGGTCATCAAAGAGCATCCCGTGTTGCTTAACCGTGCCCCCACGCTGCACCGTTTGGGCATTCAAGCGTTTGAGCCGATCTTGATTGAAGGCAAGGCCATTCAGTTGCACCCGCTCGTTTGCTCGGCCTTCAACGCCGACTTCGACGGCGACCAAATGGCGGTTCACGTGCCTTTGTCGGTGGAAGCGCAAATGGAAGCCCGCACCTTGATGCTGGCCTCCAACAACGTGCTGTTCCCCGCCAGTGGCGAGCCATCCATCGTGCCGTCGCAAGACGTGGTGCTGGGCCTGTACTACACGACCCGTGAGCGCATCAACGGCAAAGGCGAAGGCCTGGTGTTCGCCGACATTGGCGAGGTGCAACGCGCCTTGGATGCCAATGTGGTGGAACTCACTGCCAAGATCACGGTGCGCATGACAGAGTGGACCAAAGACAAAGTCACGGAAGAGTTTTCTTCCAGCACCTCGTTGGTAGAAACCACCGTCGGCCGTGCCTTGTTGTCCGAAATCCTGCCCAAAGGCTTGCCATTCAGCAACTTGAACAAAGCGCTGAAGAAGAAAGAAATTTCCAAGCTGATCAACACCTCATTCCGTAAATGCGGTTTGAAAGAAACCGTGGTGTTCGCCGACAAACTGTTGCAAAACGGTTTCCGTTTGGCCACCCGTGCAGGCATCTCCATCTGCATCGACGACATGTTGGTGCCTCATGAGAAACACGCCATCATTGAAAGCGCTGAAAAAGAAGTCAAAGACATCGAGCAGCAATACGTCTCGGGTTTGGTCACTTCTGGCGAGCGTTACAACAAGGTCGTGGACATTTGGGGCAAGGCCGGTGACGCCGTCTCCAAGGTGATGATGGACCAACTCCGCAAAGAGAAAACCATCGACCGCCATGGCAATGAAGTCGAGCAAGAGTCGTTCAACTCCATCTACATGATGGCCGACTCAGGCGCACGCGGTTCTGCGGCCCAAATTCGCCAGTTGGCGGGTATGCGTGGTTTGATGGCCAAGCCTGACGGCTCCATCATCGAGACGCCCATCACGGCCAACTTCCGTGAAGGCCTGAACGTGTTGCAGTACTTCATCTCGACCCACGGTGCGCGTAAAGGTCTGGCCGATACCGCTTTGAAAACAGCGAACTCGGGCTACTTGACGCGTCGTTTGGTAGACGTGACCCAAGACTTGGTGGTCATTGAAGACGATTGCGGCACAGCCAATGGTCAAGTCATGCGTGCCATCGTTGAAGGTGGTGAAGTGATCGAGTCCTTGCGTGACCGTGTCTTGGGCCGTTCTGTGGCCGAAGACGTGATTCACCCCGAAACCCGTGAAGTGTTGGTGCCTGCGGGCAACATGCTGGACGAAGACCTGATCGACGAGATCGAGTTGTTGGGCGTGGACGAAATCAAAGTCCGCACGGCATTGAATTGCGAAACACGCTTTGGTTTGTGCGCCAAGTGCTATGGCCGCGATTTGGGTCGTGGCGGTTTGGTCAACGTCGGCGAAGCTGTCGGTGTGATTGCAGCGCAATCCATCGGCGAACCCGGTACTCAGTTGACCATGCGAACCTTCCACATTGGTGGCGCGGCTTCTCGTGCGGCCGTGGCCTCCAGCGTGGACGCCAAGTCCAACGGCGTGATTGGCTTTAACGCCACCATGCGTTATGTGACCAACAGCAAGAAAGAGTTGGTGGTCATTTCTCGCTCGGGTGAAATCATCATTCACGACGAACAAGGTCGCGAACGCGAACGTCACAAAGTGCCCTATGGCGCCATCTTGGCCATCAAGCCAGACCAAGCCATCAAGGCTGGCACCATCTTGGCCAACTGGGATCCGCTCACACGTCCCGTGATCACCGAGTTCGCCGGTAAAACCCAATTCGAGAATGTCGAAGAAGGTCTGACGGTTGCCAAACAACTCGATGAAGTGACCGGTTTGTCCACGCTGGTGGTGATCGATCCCAAGCGCCGTGGTTCCACCAAAGTGGTGCGTCCGCAGGTGAAACTGATCGACGCTTCTGGCAAAGAAGTCAAGATCCCTGGCACCGATCATTCGGTGACCATCGGCTTCCAGATCGGCGCGCTGATTCAAGTGCGCGACGGTCAAGAAGTGGGTCCTGGCGAAGTGTTGGCGCGTATCCCTGTTGAAGGTCAGAAGACCCGAGACATCACCGGCGGTTTGCCCCGTGTGGCTGAACTGTTCGAAGCGCGTTCGCCCAAAGACAAGGGCATCTTGGCTGAGATGACCGGCACCGTGTCCTTCGGTAAGGAAACCAAAGGCAAGATCCGCTTGCAGATCACCGACCCCGAGGGCAAAGTGTGGGAAGAACTCATTCCCAAAGAGAAAAACATGGTGGTGCACGAAGGCCAAGTGGTCAACAAGGGCGAGAGCATTGTGGACGGCCCCGCCGACCCGCAAGACATCTTGCGTTTGTTGGGCATCGAGGAACTCGCACGCTACATCGTGGACGAAGTGCAAGACGTGTACCGTTTGCAAGGCGTGAAGATCAATGACAAGCACATTGAAGTGATCGTTCGTCAAATGCTGCGCCGTGTGGTGGTCGACAACGTCGGCGACACCAACTACATCAGTGGTGAACAAGTCGAGCGTTCAGAAATGCTCAACACCAACGAAGCGCTGCAACGGGATGGCAAGATTCCAGCCACGTACACCAATTTGTTGCTGGGTATCACCAAAGCTTCTTTGTCCACCGACTCCTTCATCTCTGCGGCTTCTTTCCAAGAAACCACACGTGTGCTCACCGAAGCGGCCATCATGGGCAAGCGCGACGAGTTGCGTGGCTTGAAAGAAAACGTCATCGTTGGTCGTCTCATTCCCGCTGGTTCGGGCATGGCCTACCACCGTGCACGCAAAGCCAAAGACCTGATGGACGAAGCCGAACGTCGCGCCATTGCCGATTCCGAGGCCGAAGAACTGGCCTTGGCGCAGCAAGAAGGTGCCAGCGAAGAGACACCTGCAGCTGACTAACCCCCTAGGCCCTTCGGGGGCCTGGCGGGAACGTCTTGCACGTTTCAAAGCGCTGAAATGCTGTTGCATTCGGGCTGGTTTTTATTGCTGCTGTCGATCCTGGTGTTTTGGTCACTGGGGGCTTACAACCGCTTGGTGCGCTTGCGTGCCCAAGTCGCGCAGCAATTCGGACCACTCGAAAGCGTCTTGATGAATTACCAAGAGTTGGTTCACCAAGCCGTCACGGCTGCGGCAACCGCGCCGCAGTTGTGGGCCACCTCCTCTGCACCTGATTTGGGAGCCGACCAATGGACCCGTTTGCAAGTCGCAGCTGGATTGAGCACGGTGGCCATGGCTCGGATGCAATCGCATCCACTTGATCCCGATAGCGTCAAAGCCATGCAAGACGCTGCCTCTGAATTGCAAGACGCCTGGTTGGCATTGATCCATCCCGATGTCTATTACGTGAGCGTCCCCGAGCCCCTTAAACAGCGCTGGCTTGAATTGGATGTGTTGGTGCAACCTGAAGTGCAGCGTTTCAACGCTGCGATAGAAGACTACAACCAAGCCATTGTCCAGTACCCTGCAGCTTTGTTGGCCAAGATTTTTCAGTTTCATCCAGCGACTATTTTGTGATGCACTCGCCAAGCGACGCTGCAAGTTTGGCCCCGCCGCTTTGGCAACAATTGCAAGTTTGTGCGCAAGCACTTCAAGCGGTGCTGCAAGGTCGCAATCACAGTCAAGCTTTGACCAAAGTAGACCCGCGTTTGCGTCCAGCTGCACAAGCTTTGTTGTTTGCGGTGTTGCGTCAATGGGGCCGCACCTTGGCCGTGAAAAAACATTTGGTTCAAAGACAACCCAGCGCTGAGGCCAACGCACTCCTTTGCGTGGGTGTGGCCTTGGCATTGCACCCTGACCAGGCCATGTACCCTGCACACACGCTGGTGAGCCAATTGGTGGAAGCCGCCAAACGCAACCCAGCCACCAAGGCCCAAGCCGCCTTCATCAATGCCTGTGTGCGGCGCTTTTTGCGCGAACGCGAAGCCTTGATGGCGCAAACCAACAGCCTGCCCAGCGCCCAATGGAATGCGCCTGAATGGTGGATTCAAGCGATGCGCCAAGACCATCCTGAAGATTGGTCATCTATTCTGAAGGCGAGTTTGCAAGCCGCACCCATGGCGGTGCGGGTCAACACCCGCTTGATCAGCCGTGATGCTTTGCAAAGCCAATGGCGTGCACAAGGTATCGACACCGATACATCAGGTGAAGTGGGCTTGGTGTTGCACCAAGCGCGAGGCGTACACAGTCTGCCTGGTTTCGAGGAAGGCTGGTGGTCGGTACAAGACTTGGGCGCGCAGTTGGCTGCACCCACCTTGCTTCAGGGCTTGCAAGCGGCGTCAGGGCAACGCTTACGGGTGCTGGATGCGTGTGCTGCACCGGGTGGCAAAACCGCGCATTTGTTGGAAATGGCCGATGTCGATGTCTTGGCTCTGGACATTGACGCACAGCGTTGCCAGCGCATTGAAGAGAACTTGAATCGCTTGCAGTTGAAAGCCAAAGTGCGTGCTGCCGATGCTGCCCAACCGAGCAACTGGTGGGATGGCCAAGCCTTTGATGCCATCTTGCTGGATGCACCATGTACCGCTTCTGGCATTGTGCGGCGGCATCCGGATATTCCTTGGCTGCGCAGGGCCAGTGACCTGGCCGGACTGGCACAGCAGCAACAAGCCTTGTTGCATGCCTTGTGGCCCCTGCTCAAGCCCGGAGGTCGGTTGCTTTATTGCACCTGTTCACTGTTTGTCAAAGAGGGGCAAGGTCAAATTGATTCGTTTCTTGGAAACAACACTCAGGCCCGATTGCTTCCCTCTGCAGGTCAATTAAAGCCCACCCAAAGCACAAACACTGCTTCGGTCTTGGACAATGGACTGCGTGACCATGATGGATTCTTTTATGCCCTGCTTGAACGCCGCCTCGATGCCTAGGCGTGGCTGTGATCGCTTAGCGCGCTACCTGCGGCAGACCTTGCTCTTCTTGGGCTTGGCCCTGAGCATTGGCTATGTGCATGCGCAATCCAGCGCTGTGCAATGGACCGAGTTTCAAATCGAGCGAGGCGAGGACGGGCTGTACCTGAATGCGGCCCTGGCTTTTGAGTTGCCTGGTAGCTTGGAAGACGCCCTGACCCGGGGCATGCCAGTGAATTTTGTATTGCAAGCCACGGTTTTGCGTGAGCGCTGGTATTGGTATGACAAACGCATCAGCCAAACTGAACGGCATATTCGGCTGAGTTATCAGCCGTTGTCACGCCGCTGGCGGGTGATGCAATCCGCACAACCGATTCAGTCCAGCGGCTTGGGCGTGTCACTGGGTAGCAGTTACGACAGCTTGAACGATGCATTGCAAGCGATTCAAAAAATCAACCGTTGGAAGATGGCTGAACTCAGCGTGCTCAATACAGATGCCAAGCAAAAGTTGGACATTCAATTCAATCTTGATTTGAGCCAACTCCCGCAAGCCTTGCAGTTTGGCAATTTAGTCACCAACGATTGGGCGCTCGAGCTGCGCCAATCACAGCGCTTGGATGACTTGGGCAAATGATGCAAACAACGGCGACGGCATTGCGTCACCGCAGTTGGTTGCTGGGGGTGGTATTGACCATTCTCATGTCCTTGGCTCTGGTGCTGCTGTTTTTACTCACCCAAGCAACCCAACGCTGGGATGTTTACGAGCAAAACTACAGCCTGCTGTTTGGTTTGAACACAGTGTTTGCCGGCTTGTTGTTGTTGGTGATCACTTGGTTTGCGTGGCGACTGATCAGCCGTTTGCGTCAAGGTAAATTTGGCAGCCGATTGCTTGTCAAGCTGGCCGCTATTTTTGGCTTGGTGGGTATCTTGCCGGGCCTTTTAATTTACGGTGTGTCTTACCAATTCGTCACCCGTTCCATCGAGGTATGGTTTGATACCAAGGTGGAGGTGGCACTGGATGCAGGTCTGAACTTGAGTCGATCGACGCTGGAGAGTTTGGCCAATGAGTTAACCGCCAGCGTTCGCAGCGCAAGCGCAGGTTTGCGGGGTGAATCTGACAGCAACATGCCGATCGCGCTGGAGAAGGTGCGCGAGCAACTTGACGCCAACGAAGTCACACTCTGGCGCAGCAATGGCACCGTGGTGGCGACGGTTGGCGAAGCCAGATACCAGTTGCAGCCAGAACGACCCAGTGCCTCGGATTGGCGACAAGTGCGACAACAAGGTGTCAGTTGGCGCAGTGAGGGTTTGGATGACAACAGTCCCGGCATGGTGCCGCGCATGACGGTGTTGTTGAAGATGCCTGGTACAGGCTTTCAACTTGATGAACAGCAACAGGTTTTGCAAGTCGTCAAAAAACTACCGCCTGTTTTGGTGGCTAACGCCTTGGCGGTGTTGGAGGCCAACCGGGAATATCAAGAGCGTGCCTTGGCTCGCAACGGCTTGCAACGCATGTACATTGGCACCCTCACTTTGGCCTTGTTTTTGGCGGTGTTTGGTGCGGTGTTGTTGGCCGTTTTACTGGGCAATCAATTGGCCAAACCCTTGCTGGTGTTGGCCGAGGGTGTTCGCGATGTGGCAGCAGGGGACTTGCGGCCTAAACCTTTTTTGCAAGGCAAAGACGAACTGGACGGTCTGACGAGGTCCTTTGCCGACATGACCCAGCAACTTTCGGATGCTCGCAATTCAGTCGAGCGCAGCATGGCGCAAGTGGATTTGGCACGCAGCCATTTGCAAACCATGTTGGACAACCTGACCGCGGGTGTGATTTTGTTGAATCGAGATGGCGAGATCTTGTCCATCAACCCTGGAGCGACGCGCATTTTGCAAATCCCCATGGCCGCGCATGTGGGCAAACCCTTGCAAGCGGTGGAAGGCTTGGAGGTGTTCGGTCACCAAGTGATGGAGCAGTTTGCCGAGTTTGTGGGTGAGCATCAGCAACACAGTCTGGACCACTGGCAGCAATCCTTTGAATTAGACGCGACCCTGCCGCGTGACCGAGCCAACGACTTTGCTGCGCAAACGGTGAGCCACACCACCTTGGTGGCCAGAGGTGCCTTGCTGCCACAAGGCGATTGGTTGCTGGTCTTTGATGACATCTCCGAAATTGTCTCTGCACAGCGCACCCAAGCTTGGGCCGAGGTGGCCAGACGCTTGGCCCATGAAATCAAAAATCCGCTCACACCCATCCAGCTTTCGGCCGAACGCTTGGCCATGAAGCTGCAGGGCAAGCTGGATGTCGCTGATCAAACCCTGGTCACCAAATCCGTGAAAACCATCGTTGACCAAGTAGATGCTTTGCAGCGATTGGTGAATGAATTCCGTGACTTTGGCCGCTTGCCACAAGCGCGTTTGCAAGCGCTGGATATGAATGAGATGTTGGGTGAGATGATGCCCTTGTACGATAACGTGAATGCGGTGGTGCCAGTGCGTTGGCAATTGCAAGCGGGATTGCCACCCATCCTGGGGGATGCCGCTCAGTTGCGCCAGGTGGTGCATAACCTGATTCAAAACGCGCAAGATGCTTGTGCACAATCGCCTAGAGCCCAAGTGGAAGTGCGCACTGAAATGCGGCCACAATCACAAAGAGTGCGATTGAGTGTTCACGACAATGGCAGCGGCTTCGGTGAAGCTGTTTTGCAGCGGGCATTTGAACCTTACGTCACCACCAAAGCCAGCGGCACGGGTTTGGGCTTGGCCGTGGTGAAGAAAATTGCTGATGAGCACCATGCACGTATCGAGCTCAAAAACAAACTTCAAGATGAGCTGGTCACTGGTGCGCAAGTATCGTTATCATTTCGACTGGCAGATTCCCAACTCAACCTGAACTGAACGCAACATGGCAACAATTTTGGTGGTCGATGACGAGCTTGGCATTCGGGACCTTTTATTCGAGATTTTGAACGACGAAGGTCACCAGGTTGAACTGGCTGAAAACGCGTCGCAAGCCCGAGCGGCCCGCTTGGAAGCCCGGCCCGATTTGGTGTTGCTCGACATCTGGATGCCCGACACCGATGGCGTGACTTTGCTCAAAGAATGGGCAGGTGCAGGCTTGCTCAATATGCCGGTCATCATGATGAGTGGCCACGCCACCATCGATACCGCTGTGGAAGCCACCCGCATTGGCGCTTTGGCATTCTTGGAAAAACCAATCACCCTGCAAAAGTTGTTGAAAGCCGTCGAGCAAGGTTTGAGTCGAAAAGCGCCCCAGGCTGCACCCTCCAAGCCCTTGCCAGCTGCATCACCTGCAGCCATCTACAGCACCATGAGCAACAGTCTCATGCCGCTGTCCATGCCGACCGCGACACCTGCTGCTGGTCACCAAGCGGTGCAAAGCTTTGACCTCAATGGGCCACTGCGGGAAGCCCGCGACAGTTTTGAAAAAGCCTATTTTGAATTTCACTTGGCGCAGGAAGCTGGGTCGATGACCCGCGTGGCTGAAAAAACCGGCCTTGAACGCACCCACCTCTACCGCAAGCTCAAGCAGCTGGGTGTAGATTTGTCGCGAGGCAAACGCGGCAGCGCTTAAGTTGGCTTGTCGTCTTGCGACAAACGAGCCACCACGTCATACAGCTTCAAGCGGCGCATGACGGCTGTGAACAACACTGCCCCGAGTACCGCACCAGTCAGGTCACCGATGACCATGATGGGCAATTGGTCTGGCGACAAAAATTGGTAGGGTTGGTTGTAGCTCCAAGCGACATGATGCAACAAGGCATTGAGCAAGGCATACAGCAGACACATTTGCACCAAGTCGCTGAGTCGGCTGATTTGAAGTGCGCGTTCTTTCATCAAGCGAAACAAGCCCAAGGCCAACACTGGCCCAAGGGCTGAAGCCAAAGAATTGGTGATGTTGTGCAACAGCTTGTCATCGAAATCATTGCTCAACAACAAACTGCCCAAGAAAATGGTGGAAAAGCCCCAAACGGGCCCCAATACCAACACATAGGCCACCCGCAAAAACGCTGGCAGATAGACCCAGCTGATGTTCACGGAGAGTTCAAACTGTTGAAACACCCAGCCGTTGAACAGATGCGCCCCAGCAAACAAGGGGACGCAAAAGGCCAGCAGCAGTATTTTTTCTATGGTCAGGGACAGTCGCACGCTTACTCACAAAAACTTGCAAAACGACTGCAGTTTACACAGCGCCATCAGTACGATGACATGCATCAAAGCCCTCCTAGAATGAGGTCATGAATGACAATCTCTTCGTGGCAATGCAACATGTACTGCCTAAGCAAGCGCTCACCGTTTTTGCAGGTTGGGTGGCCCACTGGCGGGGAGGGCGCATCACGCAAGCCATCATCGAGTGGTTCGTTGGCAAGTACCAAGTGAACATGGGCGAGGCGGCCGACCCCGACATCCGCAATTACGCTTGCTTCAACGATTTTTTCACCCGCGCATTGAAGCCTGGCGCCAGACCGCTGGCAGATGCACCATTTGTGTGCCCCGTGGATGGGGCCATCAGCCAGTTTGGGCGCATCGAGGGCGGCCAAGTGTTCCAAGCCAAAGGCCACAGCTACAGCACCCAGGCTTTGGTGGGTGGCGATGCGGCCTTGGCGGCGCAGTTTCAAGACGGTGCTTTTGCCACCATTTACTTGAGCCCCAAGGACTACCACCGCATCCACATGCCCAGCGCAGGGCGCTTGCGCCGCATGATCCATGTGCCTGGCGAATTGTTTTCAGTCAACCCAGCAACCGCGCGTGGTGTGCCGGGTTTGTTTGCCCGCAATGAGCGCGTGGTGTGTGTGTTCGACATGCCTGCAGTAGAAGGCTTAGCTCCCAAGCAGTTTGCATTGGTCTTGGTAGGGGCCACCATCGTGGGCAGCATGGCCACGGTCTGGCATGGCTTGGTGAACCCACCACGCAGCGGAAAACTGCGTGAATGGACCTATGACACGCAAGACCTGCAGTTCAAACAAGGTGACGAGATGGGCCGCTTTTTGCTCGGCTCTACGGTGGTGCTGCTGTGGCCCCCCCATACCATTCAACTGAACACTGCTTGGCAAGCAGAGCAGCCCGTGCGCTTGGGTGAGCGCATGGGCGACTGACTTACATGTTGCGCCGGTACTGACCACCCACCTCGAACAGCGCGTTGGTGATTTGACCCAGTGAGCAATGGCGCACCGCGTCCATCAGCACCTCGAACACATTCGCGTTGTCCAATACGGCTTGTTGCAAGCGGGCGATTTGGGCTTTGGCTTGCACGCTGTGCTGGGTGTGGAAGTCGTTCAGGCGCTTGAGTTGGCTTTGCTTTTCTTCGTCGGTTGAGCGGGCCAGCTCGATTTTTTGCGGTGTCTCGTTGGCATGTGGCGACTTGAACGTGTTGACGCCAATGATGGGCAACTCGCCGGTGTGCTTGAGCATTTCATAGTGCATGGATTCGTCTTGGATCTTGCCGCGCTGGTAGCCGGTTTCCATGGCACCCAACACGCCGCCGCGCTCGGCAATCGCCACAAACTCGGACAGCACGGCTTCTTCCACCAACTGCGTGAGTTCTTCAATGATGAACGCGCCTTGTGATGGGTTTTCGTTTTTCGCCAAACCCCATTCGCGGTTGATGATGAGTTGAATCGCCATGGCGCGGCGCACCGAGTCTTCGGTGGGCGTGGTGATGGCTTCGTCAAACGCGTTGGTGTGCAAGCTGTTGCAGTTGTCGTAAATAGCAATCAGCGCTTGCAGCGTGGTGCGGATGTCGTTGAATTGAATCTCTTGGGCATGCAAAGAGCGGCCCGAGGTTTGGATGTGGTATTTCAGTTTTTGGCTGCGTTCATTCGCACCGTATTTTTCTTTCATGGTGACCGCCCAGATGCGGCGTGCTACGCGGCCCATCACGGTGTACTCGGGGTCCATGCCGTTGCTGAAGAAGAAACTCAGGTTGGGCGCGAAGTCGTCAAT
Organism: uncultured Burkholderiales bacterium; assembly: GCA_937891045.1. The sequence continues at coordinate 18,778 of CALBEV010000178.1, forward strand.
GTGCATGCCGCGTGCCAAATAAGCTTCTACAAAAGTGAAGCCATTCGAGAGCGTGAAGGCGAGTTGTGAAATCGGGTTGGCACCGGCTTCAGCGATGTGGTAGCCGCTGATGGACACGCTGTAGAAATTGCGCACCTGGTGTTGCACGAAATATTGGGCAATGTCGCCCATCACCTTGAGCGAGAACTCGGTGCTGAACAAACAGGTGTTTTGCCCTTGGTCTTCTTTCAAGATATCGGCTTGCACTGTGCCGCGCACGTTTTGCATCACCCAGGCGCGAATCTCAGCGCGTTCGGTGTCGTTCGGCGCACGGCCTTTGTCGGCTTCGAACTTGGCCAGTTGCTGGTCGATGGCGGTGTTCATGAACATCGCCAAGATGGTGGGTGCCGGGCCGTTGATGGTCATCGAAACGCTGGTGGATGGTGAGCACAAATCAAAGCCGTCGTACAACACCTTCATGTCGTCCAGGGTGGCAATGCTCACGCCCGAATTGCCCACCTTGCCGTAAATGTCGGGGCGCGGGTCGGGGTCGTTGCCATACAAGGTGACCGAGTCGAACGCGGTGCTCAAGCGCTTGGCAGGCATGCCCTCGCTCAAAAGTTTGAAGCGGCGGTTGGTGCGAAAGGCATCGCCTTCACCGGCAAACATGCGGGTCGGGTCTTCGTTCTCGCGTTTGAAGGCAAAGGTCCCAGCGGTGTAGGGGTAGCGGCCCGGCACGTTGTCCAGCATCAGCCATTGCAAGATGTCGCCATGGTCATGGAACGTGGGCATGGCCACTTTGCGCACCGGTGTGCCGCTCAAAGATTTGGTCACCAACGCGGTGCGGATTTCTTTGTCGCGCACTTTCACCACCAACTCGTCACCGGCATAGTCTTGTTGCAGTTGGGGCCAGTCGGTCAGCAGGGCACGGGCATCGGCGTCGAGGCGCTGCTCGCGTTCGGTGGCCAAACCCAGCGTGGCCTCCGAGGCACGGGGGCGGCCCTTCACATCCACCGCCAACATGGCCGAGGCGGCTTTGAGTTGCTGCACTTCACGCGCCAGTTGCGCTTGTTTGGCGGCACGTTGTTTGTAGCCGCGCACGGTGTCGCTGATCTCGGCCAAGTAGCGGCTGCGGGCCGGCGGCACGATGGGCGTTTGGTGCGAGCTGTGGCGCACCTTCACCATCGGCAAGCGGCCTGTTTGCAATTTCAAGCCACGCTCTTGCAAACGCGGTTTCATCGCTTGGAACAAAGCGGTGACGCCGTCGTCATTGAAGTGCGCGGCCATGGTGCCAAACACCGGCATTTGTTCGGTGGGCGTGCCCCAGGCTTCGCGGTTGCGCTGCACCTGCTTGGCCACATCGCGCAGCGCATCTGCCGCGCCTTTGCGGTCGAACTTGTTGATGGCCACAAACTCGGCAAAGTCGAGCATGTCGATTTTTTCCAGCTGGCTGGCTGCGCCAAACTCGGGCGTCATCACGTACAGCGGGATGTCCACGTGCGGCACGATGGCGGCATCGCCTTGGCCAATGCCCGAGGTTTCGACGATGACCAGGTCAAAGCCAGCGCATTTGGCGGCGGCGATGACGTCGGGCAAAGCGGCGCTGATTTCGCTGCCAAATTCGCGCGTGGCCAAGCTGCGCATGAAGACACGTTGGCTTGGCAAACTGGGGTCAGAGCCCGAGTTTTGCTGCGCAAAATCGGGATCTGACCCCACCTTGCCGAGGTTTGGCTTCGCATCACGCTGCGCAGAATCGGGGTCTGACCCCAATGTGCTGGCGGCCAGTTTGCGCCAAGGTGAGATGGCGTTCATGCGGATGCGGTCGCCCAGCAAGGCGCCGCCGCTCTTGCGGCGCGACGGGTCGATGGAAATCACGGCGATGCGCAGTTGGTCGTCTTGGTCCAGGCGAATACGGCGAATCAATTCGTCGGTGAGCGAGGACTTGCCCGCGCCGCCGGTGCCGGTGATGCCCACCACCGGGACGTTCAAGCCTGCGGCTTGGTGGCGAATTTCAGTGCGCAGCGTGTCCAAAGCAGCGTTGACGCCGGGCGCTTGGTTTTCCAAAGCGGTGATGAGTTGCGCCAGTGAGCGCCAATGGGTTTCGCCGTGGCCTTGGATGGCGGCAAGGGCGGTGGGGGCATGGCCGCACAAGTCTTGGTCGCAGCGCATGATCATTTCGCCAATCATGCCTTGCAGGCCCATGCGTTGGCCGTCTTGCGGGCTGTAAATGCGGGTTACGCCATAGGCGTGCAATTCGGCAATTTCATCGGGCACGATGACGCCGCCGCCGCCGCCAAACACCTGGATGTGCGCACCACCGCGCTGTCGCAGCAGGTCCACCATGTACTTGAAGTACTCCACATGGCCGCCTTGGTAAGAGCTGATGGCGATGCCTTGCACATCCTCTTGCAACGCAGCAGTGACCACCTCGTCCACCGAACGGTTGTGCCCCAGGTGAATCACCTCGGCGCCCATGCCTTGCAAGATGCGCCGCATGATGTTGATGGCCGCGTCATGCCCATCGAACAACGAAGCAGCGGTGACAAAGCGCACCTTGTGCTTGGGGCGGTAGTTGGCCAGGGCCTGGAATTCGGCGGACAAATCGGTCATGGTGAGAGCGGGGCAAACCGCAAAAAAGCAGAATGGACGTGGGTTACAGCCGAGTAGCCCAGTGGCTTAAATTGACGTAACGTCAATCATAGCGGGGTTTGGGGGTGGGCTGGAAGGCTGGCCACGCTGATATAGACATTGGTGTCAATATCGATATAGGCCGAGTCAATTGTGATTGATCATTTGCATGACCTGTTTGTCGGTCAAGCCTTCTTCAGCCGCTTGATTGCTCATGCTGGCCAATTGTTGTTGCAGCGCGTACTGAGCAGCCTCCCCCCGGAGCGCTTGTTTTTGGCTGATGAGTTTGGCAGCTTCAAGCGGAACCGTTTGTTGGTGCTGGATGTAGTCTTCGTAGGACATGACCACATCCACCGGCCGACAGCGTCGGGTCACCGTCACGGGTTGTCGCTGTGAGGCGTCGATGAGTGCACCAAATTGATTCTGTGCATCAAGAGAGGTCATGGTGATCATGTGGAAATCTCCAAACAAGTGTTACAGCCATATTAGCTGTTTTGGCTGTTTGGTCAAGGTGGCTCACAACGCAGGCTAAGGCAGATGGAAGAGGTCTGGAGGAAGTGCCACCTTCAAAAAGTTAGTTCCTCAAGTCCAAATAAATGATGCCAGTCGCGTTCTTGGGGTGCTGAATCCTTGAATTCAGGCTCCAGATCTGCCCAAACCCGCTTGTCTTCTGTGCTCAAAGGTGGGTGGGTTTTCAAGATCTCACGCAGGGTGCGTGGTTAATGCGTTGATAAATGCTTCGGGTCAGTCACTGGAGTTGACCCTGTAACTCAGTACCACCGGCAGTTTTAATTTGCCGATCGTTT
>CALBEV010000179.1 GCA_937891045.1 uncultured Burkholderiales bacterium
TATTGTCGATGACGTAAAAAGTTGGGTACAAAAAGTCGAGAGCCATAAGCTAGAAATTACAAAGCACGGCATAGAAGACGCTGTGATTGAAAACTTTCAAGTGTCCTCTCTGGCAGCACTTGTAGATGGCTATGGGGAACAAGCTGTTGAGCAAGCGAAGCAAAAACTCCAGCAGTGGCATCAGCTTCACTATTGGAACAACGAGATCACACAGGAGCCAAGCGGTGCGCTGCATGAGGCTGCTGTTGCCGAATGAAATTTAGCAGCAAATAAATTTCCTGATCGTCTAAAAGCCACAGTCCAAGCCATCTCTGGTTGACTGCCCCACTTTTCAGAAAACACACTATGTGAAACATTGCGAGTAAGAGCTATGGCTAGAGCACTTGAACCCAATTCTCATGAACGCCACAGATCTGTTCCCCTAAAGAACACCATCACACGGATCCCCGGCTACCCCCGCAAGCTCGTGATTTTTAAGATACCAGCATCCAGCTATTGGTGGGTGCGTTATTACGCTGAAAAGCACATCTTCAAACGCACAACCAAAACTGAGAACAAGCGCGATGCCCTTGAAGCTGCAAAGCGTTTTTACGATGACATTAATTTGAGGATGCACGGCGGCACATTCGAAGGCTTGCCAATAGATGTCAACGCAGCCGAAGTTGTTTCATTTGCAAAGGTAGTCAACATGCTCATGGACAGTGAGTTAGCCAAGCTCAATCGCATGCAGCTCTCGAAGACCAGTTTCATGAACTTGGAGCTCCGAATGGATAAGCACATCCTGCCGTTCTTTGGTCAGATGGACATCTTGAGCATCAACTACAAGATCCTGGATCAATTCCTGCAGCACCTGTCCCAATTGCAGCCCAAGTTAAGTATTTCCACATTGGGTGCATACATGGGATTGGTGCGCAAAGTTCTTCAGCATGCTGCTCGTCACAGTTTCTTGAAACACCTGCCGGAGTTTCCAAAAGTAGGTGTTGAAGATAAACCACGAGGCTGGTTCAATGTAGGCGAGTACAAAGAACTGACTAAAGTTGCTAAGAAGTTCGCTGGCAAACGCATGGAGTGGCGTGCCAGAAGCAATGGTGAAGGCAATTACTTTTGTGTGCAAGGACAAAAGGAACAATCTGGCGATCGTTTGATCAAAAGCTACGACTTGACTAAGGACTTGGCAGATCTCATCGTCTTCATGGTCAATAGCTACGTACGACCTACTGATATTAGGAACATGCAGCACAAGCACGTTGAAGTTATCAAGCGTGAGTGGACTTACTTACGCTTAACTCTACCGCCAAGCAAAGGCCACAGTTACCCGATTACAACCATGCCATGGGCCGTCAAGGTATATGAGCGCATTTGCCGCAGGCAAGAAGTTGAATTCGGTAGAACCGTTCAACCTGATGACTACGTATTCATGCCCCAAGCTTCAACTAGAGATCATGCGATGAAGTTGCTTGCGAAACAATTTGACTCCATACTAGACATCACTCATCTAAAGATTGGAAATGTGGGCGAACCGCGAAGTCTTTACAGCCTTCGCCACAGCAGCATCATGTTCAGGTTGATGTTCGGCCGGACAGTGGATACATTGACATTGGCAAGGAATGCAAGAACAAGTCCTGAAATGATTGATCGTTTTTATGCAGCGCCACTGCAAGGTGAGATGAATGTTGGAGAACTACAAAGCAAACGTAGACCTCGGCCTTGGGAATAGCATTTCACTTTTTATATGCATCTAAGTACCCATAGGCTAGAAATCACCAGGGTGAATTGCTAAGTACTTCTCCATAATTTTTCGCAGCCCAAATTTTTATAGGCGCAGGACCCATTCTGAAAACGCAAGCGGGCATCAAAAAAGCCCTATAGCCACTTCTTTTTTACAAGCGCTGGGCTGGGTAGCTGGAGTAGTTTAAAAACGCTTGTAGGGCTTGTGTGCAAATGGCAGCGTAAACGCGTTGAACACACCTATTGCGCATTGATTTCAGATATGAAAATCTATGAAAAGACTTAGAAAAATCTAATAGAAGTAGTATACGAGCTCTATACTACAAAAAAGCTAATAAAAAGCGCTAATAAAAGCGCTTAAGTCGTTGATAATATTGGGGAATTTCTGGTGCGTGGTGAGGGTTTCGAACCCCCGACCCCCGCCGTGTGAAGGCGATGCTCTACCACTGAGCTAACCACGCGAACTGCTGTTGAAGCAGGGCTGTATTTTGTCACAAAAATGAGCGTTTTGAAGCCAGGCCCTTGAAGCGTCAGGGCGCTGATGCCGAACTTGGAGCCATGCGCCATAAAGTCTTGCCACCGCTGGCTTTGTCGATCTGATCCAGCACACCTTCATGTGCCAGCAATTCTTCAGCTGTAGGACTGATCACAGGACAATTGACCTCGCTGTAATCCCGACGTGCTGCTGGTTTTCCAGTGGCGTCTCGCGCATCATCTTGGTCAATCAGCAGTCCATCTTGGCCACGCGAAAGATTGATGTAGACATCGGCCAACAACTCGGCATCCAGCAAAGCACCATGCAGCGTGCGAGCGGCGTTGCTAACGCCCAATCGCTCACACAAGGCGTCCAGTGAATTGCGTTTGCCGGGATAAATTTCTTTGGCCATGGCCAAGGTGTCCATCACCTTCCCCACATGCTCTTTGAAAGGGGAGTGACCCGCCAACTCCAGCTCTTTGTTCAAAAAGCCCAGGTCGAAAGGTGCGTTGTGAATGATGACGTCTGCGCCCTTCACATAGGCCAAAAACTCATCCACGATTTGCGCGAACTTGGGTTTGTCTTGCAAAAACTCGGTGGTGATGCCGTGCACATTCAGCGCTTCTTCGTGACTGTCGCGCTCTGGGTTGATGTAGTAATGAAAATTGCGGCCAGTGAGTTTGCGGTGCATCAATTCCACACAGCCCAGCTCCAGGATGCGGTCACCGTTGTCAGGTGACAGTCCGGTTGTTTCGGTGTCCAACACAATCAGACGCATGGCTTCAGTGGTTTTCTTTGGCGTGGTTGATGGTGTAGCGCGGAATCTCAATCACCAGGTTCTGCTGTGCCACCACCGATTGGCAACTCAGGCGCGAATTCGGCTCCAGGCCCCAAGCGCGGTCGAGTAAATCTTCTTCCAGTTCTTCGGTCTCGTTCAAGCTGGCAAAGCCTTCGCGCACCACCACGTGGCAGGTGGTGCAAGCGCAGCTCATGTCACATGCGTGTTCGATGTTGATACCGTTGTCCAGCAAGGCTTCGCAAATGGTGTTGCCAGGAAGCGTGTGGATTTCTTTGCCCTCGGGGCACAGCTCCACATGCGGAAGTATTGTGATGATGGTCATGACATGGCCCCAATGTGTTTACCCGACAGGGCTTTGCGAATACCGTCGTTCATGCGTGCCGCAGCAAAAGCTTCGGTGCCTTTGGCCAAAGCCTCGGTCGCGGCTTCAATGTCGGCAGGCACCTCCGACGTTTTGATGGCCAATACCGCGGCCATCAGCTGTTGAATATGTGCTTGCTCATCTGGCGTCAGCAACTGCGCATCGGCTTGCAAGGCGCTTTGTGTGGCCAACCACATGCGGTCGGCTTCCAAACGCGCTTCGGCCAAGGCTCGTGCATTCTTGTCGAACTCGGCGGTGTGAAAACTGTCTTGCAGCATGGCGGCGATCTGCTCGTCGGACAAACCATAGCTGGGTTTGACGTCAATCTGGGCCTGCACACCGCTTTTGGTCTCCACGGCACTCACGCTGAGCAAGCCATCGGCGTCCACTGTGAAAGTGACGCGAATACGGGCCGAACCAGCAGCCATGGGCGGTATGCCCTTCAATTCAAAACGCGCCAAGCTGCGGCAGTCTTTCACCAGATCACGCTCGCCTTGCAGCACATGAAGGGCTAAGGCGGTTTGTCCGTCTTGGTAGGTGGTGAAGTCCTGCGCCATGGCGGTGGGAATGGTTTGGTTGCGCGGCACGATGCGTTCGACCAAGCCACCCATGGTTTCAATGCCCAATGAAAGTGGGATCACATCCAACAACAGCAGTTCACCATCGGGGTTGTTGCCACTGAGTTGGTTGGCTTGAATGGCAGCACCAATGGCCACCACTTCATCCGGGTTCAAATTGTTCAAAGGCGTGCAGTTCAAAAGCGCCGCCACCGCACTTTGCACATGCGGCATGCGGGTCGAGCCGCCCACCATCACCACGCCTTGAATGTCTTCTGCTTTCAATCCGGCATCGCGCAGGGCTTTTTTCACAGCTTGTAAGGTTTTTTGGGTGAGTGCTTGAGCACGTTGTTCAAAGTCGGTGCGTTGAATGGTTGTGGTCAATAAACCATCGGAGAGCGTTGCACCGAACACCGCATGGTTGCTTGCAGAAAGTTGTTCTTTGCAAGCGCGGGCAGCGCTCAACAACAAACTGGCGTCCACCGGGTTCAAGGCTTGACGCTGGCTTTGTTCAAGCGCGAGTTCAAGCAAGCAACGGTCGTAGTCGTCACCACCCAAGGCCGAGTCACCGCCAGTGGACAAGACCTCGAACACACCACGACTCATGCGCAGAATGGAAATATCAAAGGTACCGCCACCCAAGTCGTAAACCGCATAAACGCCTTCGCTGGCATTGTCCAAACCATAGGCAATCGCGGCAGCAGTGGGTTCGTTGATCAGGCGCAGCACATTCAGACCCGCCATTTGAGCCGCATCTTTGGTGGCCTGGCGTTGCGCATCGTCAAAGTAGGCGGGCACGGTGATGACAGCGCCATGGATGTCGTCGTTGAACGTGTCTTCGGCACGTTGACGCAGGCTGGCCAAAATCTCGGCACTCACTTCCACCGGCGACTTCAAACCATGCAAGGTGTTCAAGCTCAGCATGCCGGGTTGATCCATAAACGCGTACGGAAAATGGTCGGGGTGGGGCAAGTCTTTCAAACCTCTTCCCATGAAACGCTTGACCGACACGATGGTGTTGGCTGGGTCTTGGGATTGCGAGGCCAAGGCAGCCGCGCCAATCAAACGCTTGCCTTCAGGCAAATAGCGCACCGCCGACGGCAAGATGGAATGGCCTTGTTCATCAGGCAGGCATTCAGCCACACCATTGCGCACACTGGCCACCAAGGAATGGGTGGTGCCCAAGTCGATGCCAATGGCGATCCGTCTGGCGTGGGGATCTGGTGCTTGACCAGGTTCAGAAATTTGCAGCAAAGCCATGGTGGGTATTTTGCCCTCAGGCATCTTCCAGTCGATCGAGGCGGTTGTTCAAGTCTTCTTCGAAGCGTTCGATGAACATCAGCGCCCTCACCTCTTGCACTGCGGCCATCCAGTTCTTATCGATGTCCAAGCTTTGGGCACATCGTTGCAGGGCTTGTTGTTTGGCATCGTTGATGTCTGCTTGCAATGATGTCAAAGCAGCTACGGTGTGGGCCTCGTCCAAGTCTTCGCGCCACTGCATTTGTTGCATCAAAAAAGCAGCAGGCATGCTGGTGTTGTCTTCGGCTTGCAAAGGCGCACCATGCAGCTCGCACAAATAAGCGGCGCGGCGCAACGGGTTTTTCAAGCGCTGGTAGGCCTCGTTGACCCGCACCGACCACTGCATGGCCAAGCGCTTGTCAGCGGGTCCTTGTGAGGCGAATTGGTCAGGGTGCACTTGCTGCTGCAAGGCTTTCCACTTAGCATCCAACTGGTTGCGATTCAATTCAAATTGCGTGGGCAACTCGAACAATTCAAAGTCGGTGGCCGCCAAAGACAGCGGTTGCTTCAACGAACCAGCGCTTTGCATCAGACTCGGAAAGACTCGCCGCAGCCGCAACGATCACGCTCGTTGGGATTGTTGAATTTGAAGCCTTCGTTCAGGCCTTCACGCACGAAGTCAAGTTCGGTGCCGTCCAAATAAGCCAGGCTCTTGGGATCGATCAGGATCTTCAGGCCATGAGTTTCAAAGACCACGTCTTCTGCTGTGAGGTCGTCCACATATTCGAGCTTGTAAGCCAAGCCCGAGCAACCCGTGGTCTTGACGCCCAAGCGCACGCCCACACCCTTGCCTCGTTTGCTGAGGTAGCGATTGACATGCCGCGCTGCGGATTCGGTCATGGAGACAGACATATCAGTGAACGTGTTTCTTTTTGTAATCTTCCACAGCTGCTTTGATGGCATCTTCAGCCAAGATGGAGCAATGGATTTTCACGGGTGGCAAGGCCAATTCCTGTGCGATTTCGCTGTTTTTCAAGGCAGCGGCTTGGTCCAGGGTTTTACCCTTGACCCATTCGGTGACCAGTGAAGAAGAGGCAATGGCTGAGCCGCAACCATAGGTTTTGAAACGCGCATCTTCAATCACGCCGGTTTGCGGGTTCACCTTGATTTGCAGCTTCATCACGTCGCCACAAGCAGGTGCACCCACCATGCCGGTGCCCACTGAATCGTCACCTTTGTCAAAAGAACCCACGTTGCGGGGATTTTCGTAGTGGTCAACCACTTTTTCTGAATATGCCATCTCGATTACCTCTTTATCTCAAAACATTCAACATTTGTCCGCTTATTCACCAATGACCCAAAGCAACAAAACCATGGGTCATTTTGACGATGAGGTCAGTGCGCGGCCCATTGGATGGTGCTCATGTCAATGCCCTCTTTGTACATGTCCCACAAAGGGCTCAGGTCACGCAGTTTGCTGACATTGGTGCGAATGGTGCTGATCGCATAGTCGATTTCTTCTTCAGTGGAGAAACGGCCGATGGTCATGCGCAAACTGCTGTGGGCGAGTTCATCGCTGCGGCCCAAGGCCCGCAACACATAGCTGGGCTCTAAGCTGGCCGAGGTGCATGCTGAGCCTGAAGAAACAGCCAAGCCTTTGATGCCCATGATGAGGGACTCACCCTCGACATAGTTGAAGCTGATGTTCAGGTTGTGCGGCACACGCTGGGTCAGATGACCATTGACAAAGACTTGCTCCATGTCTTGCAAGCCCGCCAACAAGCGCTGTTGCAAATGACGGGCCTTGGCCACGTCTTGTACCATTTCCAATTTGGCGATGCGAAAGGCCTCGCCCATGCCCACGCATTGGTGAGTGGGCAGCGTCCCACTGCGCATACCGCGCTCGTGGCCACCACCATGCATTTGGGCTTCCAAGCGAATACGCGGTTTGCGGCGCACATAGAGGGCGCCAATGCCTTTGGGACCATAGGTTTTGTGGGAGGCCAAGCTCATCAAATCGACGGGCAACTTGGTCATGTCAATCTCGACTTTGCCGGTGGATTGGGCTGCATCGACGTGAAAGATGATGCCGCGCTCGCGGCACATGTTGCCAATCGTCACGATGTCTTGAATGACGCCGATTTCATTGTTGACATGCATCACGCTGATGAGCGAGGTGTCAGGGCGGATCGCATCTTTCAACTTGTTCAAATCGAGCAAGCCGTCTTCTTGCACATCCAAGTAAGTGACTTCAAAACCTTGGCGCTCAAGTTCGCGCATGGTGTCGAGCACGGCTTTGTGCTCGGTTTTCACGGTGATGAGGTGCTTGCCCTTGGATTTATAGAACTGGGCTGCGCCTTTGATGGCCAAGTTGTTCGACTCGGTGGCACCGGAGGTCCAAACGATTTCACGCGGATCAGCACCAATCAGGTCGGCCACATGAACACGGGCTTTTTCAACCGCTTCTTCGGCTTCCCAGCCCCAAGCGTGGCTGCGGGAAGCGGGGTTGCCGAAATGCTCGCGCAACCAAGGGATCATGGCTTCAACCACCCGTTCATCACAAGGATTGGTGGCACCGTAATCCAAGTAAATCGGGAAATGCGGGGTCATGTCCATGATCAGCCTTTGACGAACACATTGCCCAAAGCGAACACCGAATTGGGAGCGTTGACGCGAATGGGTTTGACCACGGGCGCTGAAGAAATGGCGCGTTTGTGCATCGGTTTGTCTTCGACTTGCAAGCCTTTGGCCAATTGCTCGTCCACCAATTTTTGCAAATGCACTGAACTCAAAAAGTCGATCATGCGCTGGTTCAAATTGGTCCAGAGCTCGTGTGTCATGCAGCGACCGGTTTCGCCGAGACAGTTTTCTTTGCCACCGCAATGGGTGGCGTCGATGGGTTCATCCACCGACAAAATGATGTCCGCCACAGAAATTTCGATCGCTTTACGGCCCAGGGTGTAACCACCGCCGGGTCCTCTGGTGGACTCGACCAGGTTTTGGCGGCGCAATTTGCCAAACAACTGCTCGAGATAGGACAGGGAAATTTGTTGGCGTTGGCTGATGGCAGCCAAGGTCACGGGACCATTGTTTTGGCGCAAAGCCAAGTCAATCATGGCGGTGACGGCGAAACGACCTTTGGTGGTAAGACGCATGGTGAACTCCTTGATGGTCTATGTCGACTGGATTTGTCAACTATAGCAGAAGACCAATCAAATCAGTCGGGATTAAACCTTGTCTGATTCGGGTTTATACCTTGTCCGTGCTGGAAGCCCCGAAGGTCATGGCCCGCAGCCGACCCAACTGGTCGCGCACGGCCGCCGCTTGCTCAAATTCAAGGTTGCGAGCGTGTTCCATCATCTGTTTTTCCAAGCGTTTGATTTCCTTGGCCACGTCGCGTTCGCTCATATCTTGGACACGCGCTTGCTCCAGTTCCAAGCGCAACGACTCTTTGTCCGACTTTTCACTGTAGACCCCGTCAATCAGGTCGCGGATGCCCTTGACCACCCCGCGCGGCGTGATGCCATTGGCGGCATTGAAGCTGATTTGCTTGTTGCGACGACGCTCGGTTTCACCAATGGCCCGCTTCATCGACTCGGTCATTTTGTCGGCGTACAAAATGGCGCGGCCTTCCAAATTGCGAGCCGCACGTCCGATGGTTTGAATCAGGCTGCGCTCGGAACGCAAAAACCCCTCTTTGTCGGCGTCCAAGATGGCCACCAAAGACACCTCGGGCAAGTCCAAACCTTCACGCAGCAAATTGATGCCCACCAACACATCAAACGCGCCCAAGCGCAGGTCGCGCAGAATTTCCACCCGCTCCACCGTGTCGATGTCGCTGTGCAAATAGCGCACCTTGACGCCGTTGTCGCCCAAATAATCGGTGAGCTGCTCGGCCATGCGTTTGGTGAGGGTGGTGATCAAAATTCGCTCGTTTTTCACCACCCGAATGCGAATTTCTTGCAGCACATCGTCCACTTGGTGGATGGCGGGTCGCACCTCGACCATCGGATCAACCAAGCCGGTGGGGCGCACCACCTGTTCCACCACGTTGCCCGAGTGGGTTTTTTCATAGTCAGAGGGCGTGGCCGAGACAAACACCAACTGGCGCATGCGCTTTTCAAATTCATCCAGCTTCAAGGGGCGGTTGTCCAAGGCGCTGGGCAAGCGAAACCCGTATTCCACCAAGGTGGTTTTGCGAGCGCGGTCGCCGTTGTACATGCCGGAAAACTGGCCCATCAGCACATGGCTTTCGTCCAAGAACATCAAAGCGTCTTTGGGCAGGTAATCGGTCAACGTGCTGGGCGGCTCACCAGGGGCTGCGCCTGACAAATGCCGGGTGTAGTTTTCAATGCCCTTGCAGTGCCCCACTTCGCTCAGCATTTCCAAGTCAAAGCGGGTGCGTTGCTCGAGCCGCTGGGCCTCCACCAATTTGTTCATGCCCACCAGTTCTTTCAAGCGATCGCCCAACTCCAACTTGATGGTCTCCACAGCGGCCAACACCTTGTCACGCGGCGTCACGTAATGGCTGGAGGGATAGACCGTGAAGCGCGGAATTTTTTGGCGCACCCGCCCGGTCAGCGGGTCCAGCAGCTGAAGGCTTTCAATTTCGTCGTCGAAGAGTTCAATGCGGATGGCCAACTCGCTGTGCTCGGCGGGAAACACATCAATGGTGTCGCCGCGCACCCGAAACCGCCCGCGCGAAAAATCCATGTCGTTGCGCTCATACTGCATCCGCACCAACTGGGCGATGATGTCGCGCTGCCCCGGCTTGTCACCGACACGCAGCGTCATCACCATCTGGTGGTAGCTCTCTGGTTCGCCAATACCGTAGATGGCCGACACCGTGGCCACGATGATCACATCGCGGCGCTCCAACAGGCTTTTCGTGCAGGACAAGCGCATTTGCTCGATGTGCTCGTTGATGGCGCTGTCTTTTTCAATGAACAAATCGCGCTGCGGTACATAGGCCTCGGGTTGGTAGTAGTCGTAATAACTGACGAAATACTCCACCGCGTTCTTCGGAAAAAATGCTCGGAACTCGCTGTACAGCTGTGCCGCCAAGGTTTTGTTGGGCGCGTAGATGATGGCCGGACGACCCATTTGTGCAATCACATTCGCCATGGTGAAGGTCTTGCCTGAACCTGTGACACCCAGCAATGTTTGAAACATTTCGCCATCGCGCACCCCTTCCACCAATTGGGCAATGGCAGTGGGCTGGTCGCCAGCGGGCGGATAAGGCTGAAACAACTCAAAGGGAGAGTTGGGGTAGCTGACCCATGTGCCCTCGGGTTCCACGGCAGTCTGGGGGTCGGCTTCAACAATCGGGTTGGTCATGGCGGGGTCGGTGCTGGCCAGGCACAAATGCCAAGCCGTTAAAATCTGAACAACCGCCTAGCCTAACCCAGTCTGGGCGATTTTTTCGCCCTCCTACCGATCGACCCTCTTCCATCAAGGACTGACAATGTCTCTGTTTTCCGCCGTCGAAATGGCACCCCGCGACCCGATCCTGGGCTTGAACGAGCAATTCGCTGCCGACACCTCGCCCATCAAAGTCAACCTCGGTGTCGGTGTTTATTTCGACGACAACGGCAAGCTCCCCTTGTTGCAGTGTGTGCAACAAGCCGAAAACACCATGATGGCCAAGCCCACGGCGCGTGGCTACTTGCCCATCGACGGCATTGCTGCTTATGACAGCGCTGTCAAAAGCCTGGTGTTTGGCCCTGGGTCCGAGCCCATCACGGCCAACCGCGTGGCCACGGTGCAAGCCATTGGCGGCACTGGCGGCTTGAAAATTGGTGCTGATTTTTTGCACAAACTCAACCCGAGTGCCAAGGTCTTGATCAGCGACCCCAGCTGGGAAAACCACCGCGCCTTGTTCGCTGCTGCAGGGTTCACCGTGGACACCTATGCCTATTACGACGCAGCAGCCAAGGGCGTCAACGTCGAGGGCATGTTGGCCAGCTTGAACGCTGCCGCACCCGGCACTGTGGTGGTTTTGCATGCTTGCTGTCACAACCCCACCGGCTACGACATCACCCCCGCCCAATGGGACCAAGTGGTTGCCGTTGTCAAAGCCCGCCAACTCACGCCTTTCCTGGACATGGCCTACCAAGGCTTTGGCCACGGCATTGCCGAAGATGGCGCAGTCATTGCCAAATTTGTGGCTGCAGGCTTGGACTTCTTGGTGTCCACTTCCTTCTCGAAAAGCTTCAGTCTGTATGGCGAGCGCGTGGGCGCCTTGTCGGTGCTGTGCCAATCGGCGGACGAAGCTGCCAAAGTGTTGTCGCAATTGAAAATCGTCATTCGCACCAACTACTCCAACCCACCCACGCACGGCGGCGCTGTGGTGGCCGCGGTGTTGAACAACCCCGAGTTGCGTGCCTTGTGGGAAAAAGAACTTGGCGAGATGCGGGTGCGCATCAAGGCCATGCGTCAAAAGCTGGTGGATGGCTTGAAAACCGCCGGTGTGGCCACCGACATGGGCTTCATCACCCAACAAATTGGCATGTTCAGCTACTCCGGCTTGAGCAAAGACCAAATGATTCGCTTGCGCACTGAATTCGGCGTCTATGGCACCGACACCGGTCGCATGTGTGTGGCGGCCCTCAACAGCCAAAACATCGACCATGTTTGCAAGGCCATTGCCACCGTGCTGAAAGCTTGAAGCATGGCCATCCGCGCCCTGATTTTTGACGTGTTCGGCACCCTGGTGGATTGGCGCACCTCGATTGCCGCCCAAGCCCAATCCAGCCTCGAATCCTTGGGCTACAGCACCGATTGGTTGGCGTTTGCGGATGCCTGGCGCAACGAGTACCAACCCGCCATGGAGAAAGTACGCAGCGGCCAGCGTGGTTTTTGCAAGCTCGATGTGCTGCACCGTGACAACCTCGACATCGTGTTGGCTCGCCTGGGATGGAACAAGGTGGATGAAGCCACCCGCCAGCACCTGAACCTGGCTTGGCACCGTTTGCAAGCTTGGCCGGATGTGGCTGAAGCCATGGCCATGCTGCGCCAACAATTTTTGTTGGCCCCCTGCTCCAATGGTCACATCGCCTTGATGGCCAACTTGGCGCGTCACAACCATTGGCACTGGGATGCCATCTTGGGCGCTGAAATTGCCCAAGACTACAAGCCCCAAGCCATCGTCTACCAAGCATCGGCCCGCGCTTTTGATTTGGAATTGAACGAATCCATGATGGTGGCCGCCCATTCGTCTGATCTTGAAGCTGCGGCCCAAGCAGGCTTGAAAACCGCCTTCATTGGCCGCCCTGACGAACATGGGCCCGGCTTGGGTGAAAGCAAAGCCACCACCCCGGTGGACTTTGAAGCCCCGAATTTGCTGGAATTGGCCCGTCAGCTCAGCAAAGCTCAGCTCTGATATATTGCACTGCAACAACCTAAAGGTAAGCCATGCTCTATCAACTGTACGAAGCCCAACGGGCCATGATGGAACCATTTGCTGAATTTGCCCTGGCATCGTCCAAGATGATGGCCAACCCCACTTCCCCGTTCTCTACCAACCCTTTGGTGCAGCGCATTTCGGCATCTTACGATCTTGCTTACCGCTTGGGCAAAGATTATGTGAAGCCAGAGTTTGGCATCCATTCAGTGAATATCCACGGCTCCAAAGTGGCTGTGCAGGAATGCATTGAAATCAGCAAGCCGTTTTGCGAACTGTTGCATTTCAAGTGCTTCAGCGACAACAGTGAAACTTTGGATGCGATGAAAACATTGCCTCCAGTGCTCATCGTGGCCCCCCTGTCAGGCCACTATGCCACCTTGCTGCGAGACACCGTGCGCACCATGATGCAAGACCACCGTGTCTACATCACCGACTGGAAAAATGCCCGCTTGGTGCCTCTGAGCGAAGGCGAATTCCACCTCGACGACTACATCAACTACATCCAAGAGTTCATCCGGCACATTCAAGCCTCCGAAGGCCACTGTCATGTGGTCAGCGTGTGTCAACCCACTGTGCCGGTGCTGGCAGCCATTTCTTTGATGGCTTCGCGTGGTGAAACCCTGCCCTTGAGCATGACCATGATGGGTGGCCCGATTGACGCCACGAAGTCGCCCACGGCGGTGAACAACTTGGCCATGAACAAAAGCTACCAATGGTTTGAACACAACGTGATTTACCGCGTTCCAGCCAACTTTCCAGGCGCCGGTCGCCGTGTCTATCCCGGCTTCTTGCAACACACTGGCTTTGTGGCGATGAACCCCGATCGCCATTTGAAGAGCCATTACGAGTACTTCAAGGACCTGATCAAGGGTGACAACTCCAGCGCCGAATCGCATCGCCAGTTCTACGACGAGTACAACGCGGTGTTGGACATGGACGCCGATTACTACTTGGAAACCATCGCCACAGTCTTCCAAGACTTCAAGTTGGTGCGCGGTACCTGGGACGTGCGGGCCGAGGATGGCACGATCGAACGTGTGCGACCGCAAGACATCACCCACTGCGGCTTGCTGACGGTTGAAGGCGAGCTCGACGACATCTCCGGCTCAGGCCAAACCAAAGCGGCCTTGAAGCTTTGCGCTGGTATTCCCGCCACTGAGAAGCTGCATTACGAAGCAGAAGGCGCTGGCCACTACGGCATCTTCAGTGGCCGTCGTTGGCGCGACATGGTTTATCCCGCGGTGAAAAGTTTCATCCAGAAAAACCAATTGAAGGCGACCCCCAAGCCCAAAAAACGCGTCGTGAAAGCTGTTGCCAAACCGGTTGGCAAGCGCAGGGCTGTCTCTAGCGCGAAGTGAGCGACTGCCAAAGCATCTTGGCCTTGCTGCCGCAAACGCAGTGCACGCGTTGCGGCTACCCCGATTGCGAGTCCTACGCCACCGCCATCCATGAGGGCTCGGCCCCCATCAACCAATGCCCACCAGGCGGTGAAGCGGGCATTCAAAGACTGGCACGACTACTGGGTCAACCCGTCTTGCCTCTGAACCCCGACAACGGTTTGGAAGGGCCTCGCTCGGTGGTGTGGATTGATGAAGCTTGGTGCATTGGTTGCACCTTGTGCATCGATGCCTGTCCGGTGGACGCCATCATCGGTACCCACAAACGCATGCACACGGTGATTGAAGCGGCTTGCACCGGCTGTGAGCTTTGTTTGCCGGTTTGCCCCGTGGATTGCATCGAGCTAGAGAACGTGAGTGGTGCTGCCACTGGCTGGGATGCTTGGTCTGCAACACAAGCTGATGACGCCCGTCAACGATACGCAGCCCGTCAACAACGACTGCAAAAAGCAGCGCCAATGACACCGGTTGAGGCATTACCCCAACAGAAAATCAATCGCGTCGAGGCTGCATTGATTCGGGCCAAGCAACGGGCTGAGCCAAACAAAAACGATTGATTGCTCTTCTTAGAGAGCCCATTCAGCCAACAAGCAGAGCTGGCGTTCAGGGCTGAGAGGGCTGGGCTGCCAAGGCTGCAAACGCCAGCACCACGGCCTGCGGTGCTTGCACCAATTCAATCAACACGCCCTCACCACTGATGGGAAATTCATCATTGGCTTTGGGGTGCAAAAAAGTGATGTCAAAACCTGCCGCGCCTTGGCGAATACCACCAGGTGCAAAACGCACACCTTGCGCGGTCAGCCAATCGACAGCTTCGGGGAGTTTGTCGATCCACAGTCCGATGTGGTTCAAAGGCGTGGCATGCACGGCTGGTTTTTTCTCGGGGTCCAGGGGTTGCATCAGGTCCACTTCAACTTTGAAGGGGCCACTGCCCATGGCGCAAATGTCTTCGTCCACGTTTTCACGCTCGCTTTTGAAGGTGCCCGTGATCTCCAAGCCCAGCATCTCCACCCACAGTTTTTGCAAACGAGTTTTGTCCAAGCCGCCAATGGCGATTTGTTGAATGCCCAACACCTTGAATGGCCGGGTGCTCATGCAAACTCCACAATGATTTGGTCCACCGTGAGAGATTCGCCCTTGCTGGCCAACACCGACTTGACCACGCCGTCTTGGGTGGCAAACAAGACGTTCTCCATCTTCATGGCTTCAATCACCGCCACGCGTTCACCCGCCTGCACTTTTTGGCCAGGCGCAACCGCCACATCAACCAACAAACCGGGCATGGGTGACAAGACAAAACGACTCAGGTCAGGGGGTGCTTTGAAAGGCATTTTTCGGTACAGCTCGGCCATGCGCGGTGAGACCACCAAAACATCAATGCGGCGACCATGGTGCTGCACTTGAAGGACCAGCGGGTTTTTCACCGATCCACGCTCTACCTGCGCGGTGAAAGGCTGGCCATTCACCGTGCCTTCAATGGCGATGTCGTTCAAGCGCGAGTTGCTGTGGATGGCAAAGTTTTTGCCGTTCAGCTTGATGACCGCGGTGCCCAAGCCACCTGCGTCATCCACTTCCACTTGATCAAAGTGATGCTCGCCTTGCGCATTCAAGGTGATGACCGTGTAGGTTTGACCCACTTTCACGTCATAACCCGGCAACTGGCCACTCAAACTGGCCGCACGTTCGCGTGATTTGCGGCGCACAAAGGCGGCCAAGGCCACCAAGAAATCGGGGTCGCTGTGGGGCACATCTTCGGCATGGAAACCTTTGCCAAAGTGTTCGGCAATGAAGCCCGTGTTGAAGTTGCCGGTGACAAAGTCGGGGTGCGCCAACAAGGCCGCTTGGAAAGGAATGTTGGAGCTGATGCCGCGAATCACGAAACCATTCAAGGCTTCGCGCATTTTGGCAATGGCTTCATGGCGATCCCGTCCGTGCACGATCAACTTGGCAATCATCGAGTCGTAGTGCATGGAAATTTCACCGCCCTCTGCAACCCCCGTATCGACGCGAACACCTTGCAAATGCTCGGTGTCCGACTGGAACATGGTTTGCGCTGGCGGCTGAAAACGCACCAAGCGACCTGTGGACGGCAGGAAGTTGCGAAACGGATCTTCGGCGTTGATGCGGCACTCGATGGCCCATCCGTTGCGCTGGATATCAGCTTGTTTGAAAGGCAGTTTTTCACCAGCCGCCACGCGAATCATCCACTCCACCAGATCCAAGCCCGTGATGGCCTCGGTGACTGGATGTTCCACTTGCAAGCGGGTGTTCATTTCCAAGAAGTAGAAGCTTTGGTCTTTACCCACCACGAACTCGACGGTGCCCGCACTTTGGTATTTCACCGCTTTGGCCAAGGCCACGGCTTGTGCACCCATGGCTTGGCGGGTCTCGTCGCTGATGAAAGGCGATGGAGCTTCTTCAATCACCTTTTGATGACGACGCTGAATAGAGCATTCGCGCTCGTTCAAAAACACCACGTTGCCGTGACCATCTCCCAGTAATTGAATTTCAATGTGACGCGGCTCTTCGACAAACTTTTCAATGAAGACGCGGTCATCGCCAAAACTGTTGCGTGCTTCATTGCGACAAGAGGCAAAGCCTTCATGGGCTTCCTTGTCGTTGAAGGCGACACGCAAGCCTTTGCCACCGCCGCCTGCTGACGCTTTGATCATGACCGGGTAGCCAATGCCCTTGGCGATCTCCACCGCTTGCTCGGGTGTGTCAATCGCCTCGTTGAAACCGGGAATGGTGTTGACCTTGGCATTCGCCGCCAATTTCTTCGAGGCGATTTTGTCGCCCATGGCGGCAATGGCCGCGTGCTTGGGGCCGATGAAGATGATGCCGTTCTCTTCACAGGTGCGCGCAAAGTCTTCGTTCTCACTCAAGAAGCCGTAGCCTGGGTGAATCGCTTGGGCACCGGTGGTCTTGGCGGCGGCAATGATGACATCGCCCTTCAAATAACTTTCACGGCTGGAGGCTGGGCCAATGTGCACGGCTTCATCGGCCAAAGCCACATGTCGTGCATTGCGATCCGCTTCGGAATAAACAGCCACCGTGGCAATGCCCATGCGCTTGGCCGTAGCCATGACACGGCAGGCGATTTCGCCTCGGTTGGCAATCAGGATTTTCTTAAACATGTTCTTCTCCAAGGCTTTCACAGCGGAATGTTGCCGTGTTTGCGCCACGGGTTTTCAACTTTTTTGTCTTTCAACATGACCAGCGAACGGCATATGCGCTTGCGGGTTTCGCTGGGCAAGATCACGTCATCAATGAAACCATGTGCACCAGCGACAAACGGGTTGGCGAAACGCTCTTTGTATTCGGCTTCTTTGGCTGCCAATTTCACCGGGTCGCCCTTGTCTTCTCGGAAGATGATTTCCACGGCGCCTTTGGCACCCATGACAGCAATTTCAGCATGGGGCCACGCGAAATTCACATCGCCGCGCAAATGCTTGGAGGCCATCACGTCATACGCGCCACCATAGGCTTTGCGGGTGATGACGGTGATTTTGGGCACGGTGCACTCTGCATACGCATACAGCAGCTTGGCGCCGTGTTTGATGATGCCGCCGAATTCTTGGCTGGTGCCGGGCATGAAACCAGGCACATCCACAAAGGTCAGCACAGGGATGTTGTAGGCGTCGCAAAAGCGCACAAAACGCGCAGCCTTGATGCTGCTCTTGATGTCCAAACAACCGGCCAACACCAAAGGTTGGTTGGCCACGATGCCCACGGTTTGACCTGCCATGCGGGCAAAACCAATGAGGATATTTTTGGCGTACTCGGGTTGCAACTCGAAGAAGTCCCCATCGTCCACGGTCTTGACGATCAGCTCTTTCATGTCGTAAGGCATGTTCGGGTTGTCGGGTACCAAGGTGTCCAAGCTGGTGTCCATGCGATCGGTCGGGTCACCGCTGGGTCGCACGGGTGGTTTTTCGCGGTTGTTCAAAGGCAGGTAGTTGTACAAACGGCGCAGCATCAGCAAGGCTTCGACGTCGTTGTTGAAAGCCAAATCGGCCACGCCACTCTTGGTGGTGTGGGTGATGGCACCTCCCAGCTCTTCGGCACTCACTTCTTCGTGCGTGACAGTTTTCACCACCTCGGGGCCGGTGACAAACATGTAAGAGCTGTCTTTCACCATGAAGATGAAATCGGTGAGTGCAGGTGAATACACCGCTCCACCCGCGGATGGCCCCATGATCATGCTGATTTGCGGGATCACGCCGCTGGCCAACACATTGCGCTGAAAGACTTCGGCATAGCCACCCAATGAGGCCACGCCTTCTTGAATCCGTGCACCACCCGAGTCGTTCAAACCAATCACCGGAGCGCCAACTTTCATGGCTTGGTCCATGATCTTGCAAATTTTTTCGGCATGGGTTTCGGACAAGGCACCACCGTACACCGTGAAGTCTTGACTAAAGACAAACACCAATCGGCCGTTGATCATGCCGTAGCCGGTGACGACACCGTCGCCCGGAATCTTGCTGTCTTGCATGCCAAAGTCGGTACAACGGTGCTCGACAAACATGTCCCATTCTTCAAAGGTGCCTTCGTCGAGCAATACTTCCAAGCGTTCACGCGCGGTCAGTTTGCCTTTGGCGTGTTGGGCAGCGATGCGTTTTTCGCCACCACCCAAACGAGCCGCAGCGCGTTTTTTCTCAAGTTGTTGAATGATTTCTTGCATGTCTCGCCTCTTCTTCTTAAGTATTCATGGTGTTCATTGGTTGGCAGATGTATTCCATGCTGCCAGCAATTGCCTGGCCGCAGTGGACGCCGCCACTTTGCCCGCTAGCACGTCCGCTTTCAGAGCGGGCAACATCTGCGAAACCTCGGTGTTCGATTGAAACGCCTGTTTCAAACCTGCAGCGATGCGGTCGTTCATCCAACTGAGGGACTGGGTTTGTCTGCGACTCACCCACTGGCCATCGGCCATTTGCAATTGCTTGAAGGACAAGACCTGTGCCCAAAATTCTTTCACGCCAACACCTTGCAAAGCGCTTGAATTTAAAACGTCTGGCGACCAATGCACGGGCTGTTTATCGCTGTGGTGACCGTGGCCTCCGCGCAGCAACTGCATGGCACTTCGAATGAAGGCTTGGGCCCGGCTGGCGGCCTCTGGGTCCAAATCCGCTTTGTTGATCAAGACCAAATCGGCCAACTCCATCACGCCTTTTTTGATGGCTTGCAAGTCATCGCCAGCATTGGGCAGCTGCATCAAAACAAATATGTCGGTCATGTTGGCAACAGCGGTTTCACTTTGACCCACACCCACGGTTTCAACAATCACGATGTCGTAGCCTGCGGCCTCGAGCACCAACATGCACTCTCTGGTTTTTTCAGCCACACCGCCCAAGGTGCCACTGCTGGGACTGGGACGAATGAAGGCGTGTGGATGAACCGACAACTGCTCCATGCGGGTTTTGTCGCCCAAGATGGAACCGCCTGAAACAGTGGAGGACGGATCGATGGCCAATACCGCCACCTTGTGGCCTTGCGCGATCAGCATCAACCCCAAAGTTTCAATCAGGGTGCTTTTGCCAACACCAGGCACGCCGCTCAAGCCAATGCGATAGGACTGACCTGTGTGTGGCAACAAGTTGGTGAGCAGTTCATCGGCTTGCAAGCGGTGATCTGGCCGGGTGGATTCGAGCAATGTGATGGCTTTGGCCATGGCACGCCGCTGCTCCATGCCCTGCCCGTGCAAGATGCTGTTGATCAACGTAGAGGTGTCACCCATGCGCAGCAATCGCTTCAGGGCTTTTGGCCCATGACGGTTTGAATATGCTGCAGCACATCTTTGGCGCTGACAGGAATGGGTGTGCCGGGGCCATAAATGCCTTTGACACCCGCTTGGTAGAGGAAGTCGTAGTCTTGACGAGGGATGACGCCACCCACAAACACGATGATGTCGTCACCACCTTGTTTTTTCAGCGCTTCAATGATGGCGGGCACCAAGGTTTTATGGCCGGCAGCCAAGGTAGACACACCAACCGCGTGCACATCGTTTTCAATGGCTTGACGGGCACATTCTTCAGGCGTTTGAAACAGCGGGCCCATGTCCACGTCAAAGCCCAGGTCGGCAAACGCTGTGGCCACCACTTTGGCACCCCGGTCGTGGCCGTCTTGACCGAGTTTGGAAATCATGACGCGTGGACGGCGGCCATGGGCTGTGGCAAAGGACGCAATGTCTGTTTTAAGTTGTTCCCAGTAAGCCATGGTGTCTCCTTCGTGGCCTTGGTCGTAAGCGGCGGCATAAACGCCACTGACTTTTTGGGTGTCAGCACGGTGACGACCAAACACTTTTTCAAGCGCATCACTCACCTCGCCCACGGTGGCGCGCAAGCGCACAGCGTCAATGGACAAAGCCAGCAAATTGCCAGTGTTGTTTTGGGCAGCAGTGGTGAGCGCATCCAGCGCTTTTTGCACAGCAACGTTGTCGCGCTTGGCCTTGATGGCTTGCAAGCGGGCAATTTGCACGTCGCGCACTTTGACGTTGTCAATGTCGCGCACTTCCACAGCGTCTTGGGTGGCCAACTTGTATTTGTTGACGCCCACAATGACGTCTTGGCCAGAGTCAATGCGGGCTTGTTTGTCGGCGGCGGCAGCTTCAATTTTCAACTTGGCCCAGCCCGAACCGACCGCCTTGGTCATGCCACCCATGGCCTGCACTTCTTCAATGATCTTCCAGGCTTCGTCGGCCATGTCTTGGGTCAGCTTTTCCATCATGTAGCTGCCCGCCCAAGGGTCGATGACATTTGGAATGTGCGTTTCTTCTTGAATGATGAGCTGCGTGTTGCGGGCAATGCGCGACGAGAACTCGGTGGGCAAAGCAATGGCTTCGTCAAAGCTGTTGGTGTGTAAGCTTTGGGTGCCACCAAACACAGCGGCCATGGCTTCGATGGTGGTGCGCACGATGTTGTTGTAAGGGTCTTGCTCGGTGAGTGACCAGCCCGAGGTTTGGCAATGGGTGCGCAGCATCAGGCTCTTGGGATTCTTGGCGCCAACGTCTTGCATGATGCGGCACCACAGCAAACG
This sequence comes from uncultured Burkholderiales bacterium, assembly GCA_937891045.1. The sequence continues at coordinate 21,000 of CALBEV010000179.1, forward strand.
CGCAGCACGCATCTTGGCAATTTCCAAATAGAAATTCATGCCAATCGCCCAGAAGAAGGACAAACGACCAGCGAACGCATCGACATCCATACCGGTGGCGATGGCAGTTTTCACATACTCTTGACCGTCGGCCAAGGTCAGGGCCAACTCGAGGGCTTGGTTGGCACCAGCCTCTTGCATGTGATAACCACTGATGCTGATCGAGTTGAATTTGGGCATGTGCTGCGCGGTATAAGCGATGATGTCGCCAATGATGCGCATGCTGGGTTCAGGCGGATAGATGTAGGTGTTGCGCACCATGAACTCTTTCAGAATATCGTTCTGAATGGTTCCGCTCAATTGATCTTGCGACACGCCTTGCTCTTCGGCGGCGACAACATAGCCGGCCAGCACCGGCAACACGGCGCCGTTCATGGTCATGGACACAGAGACTTTGTCCAACGGGATCTGGTCGAACAAGATTTTCATGTCTTCCACAGAATCGATGGCCACACCAGCTTTGCCCACGTCCCCTGTCACCCTCGGGTGGTCGGAGTCATAGCCCCGGTGGGTGGCCAAATCGAAGGCCACGGACACGCCCTGCCCCCCTGCTGCCAAGGCTTTTCTGTAAAAAGCGTTTGATTCTTCCGCGGTGGAAAAACCAGCGTATTGCCGAATCGTCCAAGGACGCACGGCATACATGGTGGCTTGCGGGCCACGCAAATAGGGGGCAAAACCTGGCAGCGTGTCGGTGTGCGCCAAGCCCTTCAAATCTTGCGCGGTGTACAAAGGTTTGACGGTGATGCCGTCGGGCGTGAGCCAATTCAAGCGGCCAAGGTTGCCGTCCGGCGCAGACTTGGCGGCGGCCTTTTCCCAATCAGAGATGGCATAGGTTTGAAAAGGATTTTTAGAAGCACTCATGGTCACTCAAGCTTTAACGCAATCTGCAAAATAATGGGTCACGCCCAAGCTGTCTTTTTCTTCAACCAAGCCATGGATGTCGGTTTCAAAGCCAGGGCATTTCAAATTGAATTCACGAGCGAATTTCAGATAGTCAATGATGGTTTTGTTGAAGACTTCACCAGGAATCAACAGCGGGATACCAGGTGGGTAAGGTGTCACCAAGCTGGTGGTGATGCGACCTTCCAAGTCATCAATGGCCACGCGTTCGGTGTTGCGATGCGCAATTTGTGCATAGGCATCACTGGGCTTCATGGCGGGCGTCAAATCACTCAGGTACATCTCGGTTGTCAAACGCGCAATGTCGTACTTGGCGTACAGGGTGTGAATGTGGTGACACAAATCACGCAAGCCCATGCGTTCGTAGATGGGCATTTTTTGACAGAACTCGGGCAAGATGCGCCACAGAGGTTGGTTGCGGTCATAGTCGTCTTTGAACTGCTGCAAGGCGGTCAACAACGAGTTCCAGCGGCCCTTGGTGATGCCGATGGTGAACATGATGAAGAAACTGTAGAGGCCGGTTTTTTCAACGATCACACCGTGCTCTGCCAAGAATTTGGTCACGATACTGGCGGGAATGCCCACGGTATCGAACTTGCCATCCAAATTCAAACCCGGCGTGACGATGGTGGCCTTGATCGGGTCCAGCATGTTGAAGTCATCGGCCATGTCGCCAAAGCCGTGCCAATTGGGCGCACTGTTTTTCGTGCTGCGGCCTTTTTTCTCGGCCTTGATGATCCAATCTTCTGCCAGACCAACGCCGTCATCCACCAGCGTGTCTGGTCCCCAGACCTTGAACCACCAGTCTTTGCCATATTCCTCGTCCACCTTGCGCATGGCACGTCGGAAATCAAGCGCTTCAGCAATGCTTTCTTCCACCAAGGCTGTGCCGCCGGGGGGTTCCATCATGGCGGCGGCCACATCGCAACTGGCAATGATGCTGTACTGAGGACTGGTGCTGGTGTGCATCAGGTAGGCCTCGTTGAACAAATGCCTGTCGAGTTGATGACGTTGTGAGTCTTGCACCAACACGTGACTGGCTTGGCTGATACCAGCCAACAACTTGTGAATCGATTGGGTGGAATACACCATGGACTCCACCGGGCGCACACGTTTTTTGCCCATGGCATGGTAGGTGCCATAAAACGGATGGAAGGCCGCATGGGGCAACCAAGCTTCATCAAAATGCAAGTTGGGAATGTACCCATCCAGCATCTTTTTGATGGTTTCGGTGTTGTACAAAACGCCGTCATAGGTGGACTGGGTCAAGGTCATGACCTTGGGTTTGACAGACTTGCTGTCCACGTTTTTGAGCAATGGATTGGCCTTGATTTTCTTTTTGATGGCTTCCGGTTCAAATTCGCTTTGTGGGATAGGGCCAATGATGCCGAAATGGTTGCGCGTGGGCTTCATGAAAACAGGTACGGCACCGGTCATGATGATGGCATGCAGCACGGACTTGTGGCAGTTTCGATCGACCACCACCACATCGCCCGGAGCAACCGTGTGGTGCCACACGATTTTGTTCGAGGTACTTGTGCCGTTGGTGACAAAAAAGCAATGATCTGCATTGAAAATACGCGCTGCATTGCGTTCACTCTGGCCAATCGCACCATCATGGTCAAGCAACTGTCCTAATTCTTCAACCGCATTGCAGACGTCGGCACGCAGCATGTTTTCACCAAAAAACTGGTGAAACATTTGACCCACTGGGCTTTTCAAAAACGCCACGCCGCCAGAATGACCAGGGCAGTGCCAAGAGTAAGAACCATCTTCAGCGTAGTCGAGCAGGGCTTTGAAAAAAGGTGGTTGCAAACCCTCCAAGTAGCTTTTCGCTTCTCGGATGATGTGACGCGCCACAAATTCGGGCGTGTCTTCAAACATGTGAATGAAGCCGTGCAACTCTCTGAGAATATCGTTGGGCAAATGCCTGGATGTTTTGGTTTCCCCATACACATAAATGGGGACATCTGAATTTTTGCGGCGTACTTCTTCAATGAAGCTGCGCAAATTGACAACGACAGGGTCTAAATCAGGGCTTGGTGTGAATTCTTCATCGTCAATTGACAAGATGAATGCACTGGCGCGGGATTGTTGTTGGGCAAATTGACTCAGGTCACCATAGCTGGTCACACCCATCACTTCGTAACCTTCCCCTTCGATGGCTTGTGCAAGCGCACGAATGCCCAATCCAGAGGTGTTCTCTGATCGGAAATCTTCGTCAATGATGACGATGGGGAAGCGAAATTTCATCAGCAGCTCCAGGCTTGGTTCACACAGAAAGTGGCAAGCCTTCAAGTGTACCCGCCGAGGGCACTGCTACAATGAGCAGTTCGGAGAGGTGGATGAGCGGTTTAAGTCGCACGCCTGGAAAGCGTGTGTGGGTTTATCCCCACCGCGGGTTCGAATCCCGCCCTCTCCGCCAAGCCCCCTACTCGATCACAAACCCCTGCTTGCAGGGGTTTGTTGTTTCAATTACTTCTTGTCGCCATCCGATTTAAAAACACCTGTCACAGTTTCAGACACGGAATCAAACGCAGATGTCAAAGTTGAGCAACCAGACAAGCTCAAAGCTGTTAAGACGACAAAAGTCATGGAAAGTGATCTGAATACTTGTGACATGGATATCCTTATGGCTGAGTTGAATGAATCGCATGCATCTTAGAACAAAGATGGACTCAGACTGAGAACACTTTAGGATGTTTTTTAATTGGAATATTTAGCCATGAGTTCTCTTTGGGCACTCAAAGCACGTTGATTTTTCGCAGGCCCGACTCGCTCATAGACCCCTTGCCGATTCAAGTTCCAAGCATCGGCGGTGTCGTGCAAATAGGCGACCAAGCATTCATCAATGATGCGCTGCCTGAGGTACTTGTCCAATATCGGCCAAGCCAATTCAATTCGGCGCAGCATGTTGCGATGCATCCAGTCAGCGCTAGACAAATACAAGCTTTCGTTGTTCGAAGTCCGAAAGTAGAAAACGCGGGGTGTGCTCTAAAAAACGCCCGATGATGGAACGCACCCGAATACGATCGGTGAAGCCAGGCTGCTGCGCTGGCAATATGCAAGCCCCGCGCACGATCAAATCAATTTCAACGCCAGATTGCCCAGCGATGACCAGTGCATCAGCCAGGCGAACATCGGTCAAGGAATTCATTTTCAAGATGATTCGCCCCGGAACACCTTGGATCGCTGCTTTGGCGACCTGATCAATCTTCGAAAGGAGTTGATCTTGCAACTGGAAAGGGGCGACCCAAAGATGGTTCAACTTGGACAATCGTGACTGGCTGGCCAACTGAGAAAACACCTGCTCCATATCGGCGGTGAACTGCGGATTGGCTGTCAAATAGCTCAAATCCGTGTAGAGACGCGCGGTTCTGGCGTTGTAATTGCCTGTAGACAAATGCCCGTAGCGAATGAGTTTTTTCCCCTCTCGGCGTGTGATCAAAAGCATCTTGGCATGGGTTTTCAAACCTACAACGCCATAAACCACTTGGGCACCGACCGACTCCAAACGCTCAGCCCAATTGATGTTGGCTTCTTCATCAAATCGGGCTTTGATTTCCACCACCGCCGTCACCTCTTTCCCCAAACGAACTGCATCGCGCAACAGTTCCATCAATTCAGAGTCATTGCCTGTTCGGTAAATGGTTTGCTTGATGGCCAACACGTTTGGATCATGAACAGCTTCGCGCAAAAAATCCAAGACGCCAAGAAAGCTCTCAAAGGGTTGGTGTATCAACACATCTTTTGTGCGCAACTGCTTGAAAATAGATACGCCCTCTTTCAGCTGACGAGGGTAACAAGCAGTATGGGCGGAGAACAATAAACTGGGGCTATCCATCAGATCAATCATTTGATTCAATCGCACCAAATTAACCGGGCCATTCACGCGGTAAAGCGCTTCTGATGGCAATTGAAACTGCCCCAATAAAAAATTCGCCAGGTATTCGGAACAAACCGAGGCGACTTCTAAACGAACAGGTCTGCCAAATTGACGATGTTCAAGTCCTTGTCGCAGTGCAGTACGCAGATTTTTGACATCCTCTTCATCAACCAACAAGTCGGAGTCGCGCGTCACTCGAAATTGAGAAAATTCAACAACCAAACGATCAGGAAACAAATCGCTGACATGAGAGCGAATGACACTTGACAAGGCCACAAATTGAACGCCTTGACCATCGAATAAATGATTGGGAAGACGAATGATGCGGGGCAACGCCCTTGGCACTTTCACAATGGCAATTTCGTTTTGTCGACCAAATGCATCTTTACCCGCCAGTCGCACAATGAAGTTCAAGGATTTGTTGGCAACCACTGGGAAGGGATGAGACGGATCCAACACCACGGGTGTCAGCAATGGCTTGACCTCACGTTCAAAATACTGCCGAACCCAATGGTGCTGAGCTGGATTGCGGTCTTCATGGGTGATCAACTGAATGCCTTGCTGGTTGAACGATGGGATCAATTCTTCATTGAACACGCGGTATTGTTCGTTGACCAATCGGTGCACCACTTCAGACACTTGTCGGTAACTGATTTCAGAATAGGGTGATTTCAGGCTCTTGCTGTCTTTTTCATAAAGATGAAGTGCCACACGCACTTCAAAGAACTCATCCAAATTGGAAGACACGATGCACAAATAACGCAATCTCTCCAGGAGCGGAACATCTGTTCTTTTGGCCCAGTCCAATACACGCGCATTGAATGCAAGAACACTTTCGTCCCTGTCAATGAAGGATGACATCCATTTCGAAGTTTTGGAATCAAGCAAGGACATCGGCTAACGCCTTTGCATGTGATTCTGCGGTGGACAAGTCGATGGCTTCCACCATGATCCGAAGAACTGGCTCGGTACCACTGGGGCGAATCAAGACGCGCCCATCACGCCCTAATTCTTTCTCGGTTGCCTTGACGGCTGCTTGAAAATCTTGGTGTTCGCGCCAATTGAAATTCGGCGTTAAACGCACATTCAACAGGCATTGAGGTAACAGCTGAATATCAGCCAACAAAGCCGCCAAAGTGGACTTTGCCCGCAAACAGGACTGCACCACCTGCAATGCACTGATCAAGCCATCACCAGTGGAATGCTTATCCAACACCAGCAGATGACCTGAACCTTCCCCACCCAAAACCAGTTCATTCTCTACCATGGTCTCAAGCACATACCGGTCTCCAACCTTGGCACGGTGGAGCTTGATGCCTTGCTTGTTCAATGCCAACTCGACCCCTTGGTTGGTCATGAGGGTGCCCACGACAGCCGTGATTTTTTCGCCCGACCGCAGTCTGTCCATGGCCAGCAAGTAAAGCAGTTCGTCGCCATTGAACAATCGTCCACTGCCATCGACCATGATCAATCGATCTGCATCCCCATCCAGCGCCACGCCAAACTGTGCACCAGATTCAAGAACAGCACGCTGCAATGCCTGCGGATGAGTCGCACCCACATCTGAATTGATGTTGATCCCATCAGGAGAACACCCGATCGACACCACCTCTGCACCCAATTCAGCGAACAACTTGGGCGCAATCAAATAAGCTGCGCCATGGGCGGCGTCCACCACTATTTTTTGTCCCTTGAGCGTCAATTCGGCATTGAATGAGCTTTTACAAAACTCAATATAGCGACCTGCAGCATCATCCAAACGCTTGGCTTTGCCCAAAGATTTGGAATCCACCCAGACCGGTTCTTGTGCCAATTTGGCTTCAACAGCCAACTCCCAGGCATCGTCTAATTTGGTACCGGATGCACTGAAAAATTTGATGCCGTTGTCGTCAAAGGGGTTGTGACTGGCACTGATGACCAGACCCAAGTTGGCGCGGAGTGCACGGGTCAGGTACGCAACCGCGGGTGTGGGCAATGGGCCCAGCAGAATCACATCCACACCCGCAGAATTAAAGCCAGCTTCAAGTGCAGATTCGAGCATGTAGCCAGAAATACGGGTATCTTTGCCAATCAGAACACGTGGACGTGGATCGTCTTGTTTGAGTTGATGACCGACTGCATTGGCCAAACGAAGCATGAAATCCGGCGTGATGGGTGCCTGCCCCACTGTGCCGCGAATCCCATCGGTACCAAAGTATGTTCTTGTCATAAGCGCCATCTGCTTGAATAAATTGATTTTATAGACGCCTGGCCGCAGACCAGACAGCCAGGGCAGATACGGTCGCGGCAACATCATGGACCCTGACGACCGCGGCACCTCGCTCAACCGCCAAAACGGCTGCCGCGACACTGGGCACCATGCGGTCGTGGACGCCCAAGCCCGTCACAGCCCCCAGGGAAGACTTGCGTGACCAACCCACCATCAATGGGGCTGGCAAGTCATGAAATCGATCTTGCAGGGCCAGCAACTGGAAATTTTGCTCAACTGTTTTGCCAAAGCCAATACCCGGATCGAACATGAGACGCTGCATGGCGATGCCAGCGGCATCTGTTCGCTGAAATTGTTCTCGGAAAAAATCATGGACCAAGTCAAGTGCATCACCTTGCATGGGGCTAGCTTGCATGGTCTGCGGCTCGCCATGCATGTGCATCAGGCAAATGCCGCATCTGTAGGCGGCGACCACGGACAAGGCATCAGCTTGTCGCAAGGCCCAGACGTCATTGATGATGTCCACACCCATGTCCAAAGCGCGTCGCATGGTGATGGCATGGTAGGTGTCGACTGAAACCGGCGACTTCCAAGTCAGCAATTCACGAAGCACTGGTTCGAGTCTGACCCACTCTTGTTCAGCTGTCACAGGGGTGGCACCCGGTCTGGTGGACTCGGCCCCGAGGTCCAAAATATCAGCTCCGTCTTGCATGAGTTGCTCGGCCTCTTGAATCGCCTGAGAAGCCAATTGAGGGGCTGGAACTGCGGAAAAAGAATCCGGCGTGATGTTCACAATGCCCATCACCAAAGGGCGTTGAAAGCTCAATTCAAACCGGGTGGTCTGCCAGAAATCAAAATGGGGCCGAAGCCCCAAGTTGAGTTTGAAACCAGCATCGTTCATGCCGTGGTGGGCGATGGATTGGGTTGTACAGACGGTGAACCGCCACTGCCATCACCGGATGAAGGTGAGCGTGGAACCCAATCCTTGGGTGGCCGAGGTGGGCGACCAGCCATGATGTCATCCAGTTGATCACTGTCGATGGTTTCCCATTCCAACAAAGCATGGGCCATGGCGTGCATCTGCTCCGTGTGTTCTTCGATCAGACGGCGGGCCAAGTTGTATTGGCCATCGATGATGTTGCGCACTTCGTCGTCGACCTTCTTCATGGTCGATTCACTCATGTTGGTGGTTTTGGTCACCGATCGACCCAAAAACACTTCGCCTTCGTTTTCAGCATAGACCATGGGTCCCAGGGCTTCTGACATGCCGTAACGCATGACCATGTCACGGGCGATTTGTGTGGCGCGTTCAAAGTCATTGGAAGCACCGGTGGTCATTTGATTCATGAACACTTCTTCGGCGATACGGCCACCAAACAACATGCTGATTTGGTTCAACATGTAAACGCGGTCATAACTGTAGCGATCCGCTTCAGGCAGACTCATGGTGACACCAAGGGCACGGCCGCGCGGAATGATGGTGACTTTGTGCACCGGATCACATTTGGGCAGCAACTTGCCAATCAGGGCATGACCAGACTCGTGGTAGGCCGTGTTGCGGCGCTCTTCCTCGGGCATCACCATGCTGCGGCGCTCGGGACCCATCAAGATTTTGTCTTTGGCTTTTTCAAAGTCCACCATTTCAACCACACGAGCATTGCGTCGGGCGGCCATCAAGGCGGCTTCATTGGTCAAATTTGCCAAATCAGCACCACTCATGCCGGGGGTGCCACGTGCAATCACGCCAGGAGACACATCTTGTCCCACAGGAATTTTGCGCATGTGAACGTTCAGAATTTGTTCACGGCCCCGAATATCAGGCAAGGTCACGTAGACCTGGCGGTCAAAACGACCTGGACGCAACAAGGCGGCATCCAAGATGTCGGGTCGGTTGGTGGCGGCCACCACGATCACACCCAAGTTGGTTTCAAAACCATCCATCTCCACCAACATTTGGTTGAGGGTTTGTTCACGTTCATCGTTGCCACCGCCCAGGCCTGCACCGCGCTGGCGACCGACCGCATCAATCTCGTCAATGAAGATGATGCAAGGGGCGTTTTTCTTGGCGTTTTCAAACATGTCGCGCACACGTGCGGCACCCACACCCACAAACATCTCCACAAAGTCTGAGCCTGAGATGCTGAAGAACGGCACCTTGGCTTCACCGGCAATACCTTTGGCCAACAAAGTTTTGCCGGTTCCAGGAGGACCAACCAGCAACAAACCGCGAGGAATGCGTCCACCTAGTTTTTGAAATTTTTGCGGGTCTTTCAAGAAGTCGACCACCTCTTTGACTTCTTCTTTGGCTTCATCGCATCCGGCGACATCGGCGAATGTGACTGTGTTGTTGTTTTCGTCCAGCATGCGGGCTTTGCTTTTGCCAAAGCTGAAAGCGCCACCTTTGCCACCACCTTGCATTTGCCGCATGAAATAAACCCACACGCCAATCAGGAGCAGCATGGGGCCCCAACTGACCAACAGGGTCATGAGCAAAGAGCCTTCTTCGCGGGGCTTGACATCGAACTTGACGTTGTTGGCAATCAAGTCACCGACCAAGCCGCGGTCGAGGTAAGTGGCAGTAGTGCGCACTTTGCGGTCATCGGTGGTGGTGGCGACAATTTCATTGCCACCTTGCCCCTCTTGAATGGTGGCGGATTTGATGCGCTTGCCACGAACCTCCTCTAGGAAATCGGAGTAAGCCAAGTAGCCATTGCCGATCTGAGCGCGCGTGTCAAATTGCTTGAAGACGGTAAAGAGCACTAAGGCAATCACCAACCAAACGGCCAATTTAGAAAACCAGGGGTTGTTCAATCTGAACTCCAGTCAAAGCAGGCTTGAGCGAGATGCTCAAGTGTTAAGTTGTGACCATTTTAGGCTTTTCAAGCCAACAAACCCAAGCCTTGAATAAGAGTGGTTTTTGGGCAACCAGCCCAACCATGAGCTTTGAAAAGAAAGACAAACAAGAGACCCATAATGCATGCATTTCCTGTTTTTTGAATACAAATAAACTAAATTCAATTCGGCTTCAAGCCCAAGCCCAAGCCCACCAAAAAATTTTCTGCTGATTTATCCCTGCTGGCTTTAGGTTTAAAGGGCTTGACCACTTTGAACGTGTCAAGCATCAACTTCACCACGTCGTTGTAAGCCCCGCCGTGAAACACCTTGACCACCAAAGCGCCATCTTGATTCAAGTGATCTTGGCAAAAAGCAACTGCCAACTCGACCAGGTGCGCGATACGTGCCGCATCGGCTGATGCAATCCCCGATAAATTGGGCGCCATGTCAGACACCACCACATCCACGGCTTTGCCATTCAAGTGAGCAACCAACTGGGCCAAGACGGCTTCATCTCGAAAGTCGCCTTGCACAAAGTGGACCCCATCAACGGGCTCCATGGGCAACAGGTCCAATGCAACCAGCGTGGCATCTACTGCGCCTGAAGCCGCTCCTGCAGGTGCCATGCGGCGGCGCAAATACTGACTCCAAGCCCCTGGGGCACTGCCCAAATCAACGACCACCATACCGGGTTTGAACAAACCCAAACTCTCGTCAATCTCTTTCAACTTGTATGCCGCCCTGGCACGGTATCCCTCACGCTGAGCCAACTTGACATACGGATCATTGACATGGTCGTTCAACCATGACTTGTTGACTTTTTTGCTTTGCGTTTTGACTTTCAATTCATGACCCTCTGTCTCGGCTGATAATACCGATATGTCTGCTATCCAACTCACTCCCACCGAACGCAAAGCCCATCGCGCACTGGCCCATCATTTAGACCCCGTTGTGATGATTGGCAACGATGGCCTCACCGCTGCAGTGGTCAAGGAAACCGACTTGGCTTTGAACGCCCATGGTCTGATCAAAATTCGCGTGTTGGGGGATGACCGCCAACCCCGTGAGGTGATATTTCAAGCCTTGGCCAATCAACTCAACGCCGCACCAATTCAACACATCGGCAAGTTGTTGGTGCTGTGGCGGCCACAGCCTGAAAAAGCCAAAAAGATTGATGAAGACCGCAAACCAGGTCCGCGTGAGTTCAAGGTTTTAAAGTACAGCAGCCGTGGTGGCCAACGGCCCGAGATGAAGCGTGTGAAAGTTTTGGGCAACCAACGCTTGGCGGCCGGTGGTCAAATCAAACGCGCCAAACCCAAACAAAAATCCGTCAAAAAATCGGCGCAGGGTTGAGCATTCAGAGGTAGGACACCTTGAGGATTTCGTAGGTTTTCACGCCGCCTGGCGCTTCCACACTGGCCACATCCCCCTCTTCTTTGCCAATCAAAGCGCGGGCGATCGGGCTGCTGATGTTGATCAAGCCCAATTTCAGATCAGCCTCATCTTCCCCCACGATTTGGTATTTGAAGGCGTCGCCAGTGGCTTCGTCTTCAAGCTCGACAGTGGCACCAAAAACCACGCGACCACCCGCATCCAAGCTTGCCGGGTCAATGATTTGGGACATCGACAGCTTGCTCTCGATTTCTTGAATGCGTCCCTCAATGAAGCCTTGGCGGTCTTTGGCTGCGTCATATTCGGCGTTTTCGCTCAAATCGCCTTGCGCCCTGGCTTCAGCAATGGCATTGATCACCCAGGGGCGATCCACAGTTTTCAAAGTGTGCAGTTCTTGCTTTAATTTTTCTGCACCGTTTTTGGTGATGGGGATGGTCGCCATGAGTGTTGATCCTTGTAAAACTCAAGCCAACAGTTGCAGGTGCAACTCTTGAACCGAGTAAACATCGAGGTTGTCGAGGTATTTCATGCCTTCAACGGCGGCTTCGGCACCGGCGATGGTGGTGAATGTGGTGACACGCGCCATGAGGGAAGAAGTGCGAATTTGGCGCGAATCGGCAATCGCATTGCGACGCTCTTCCACCGTGTTGATGACCAAGGCAATTTCATTGTTCTTGATCATGTCCACCACATGCGGGCGGCCTTCCGTCACTTTATTCACTGCAGTCACGGGCAAGCCAGCCTCTTTGATGGCTGCCGCAGTGCCTTTGGTCGCAATCAATTCGAATCCGCAAGAAATCAACCCACGTGCGACTTCAATAGCCCGTGGCTTGTCATTGTTTTTGACTGTCAAAAAGACTTTGCGAACTGCATCTGTGGGGCGGGGCAGCTTGGTGCCCGCACCCAATTGACTTTTGACAAATGCTTCGCCGAAAGATTTGCCCACACCCATGACTTCACCGGTGGACTTCATCTCGGGTCCCAAGATGGTGTCAACGCCAGGAAACTTGACGAAGGGAAACACCGCTTCTTTGACACTGAAATAGGGTGGCAACACTTCCTTGACAATGCCTTGCGATGCTAGGCTTTGACCGACCATGCAACGCGCGGCCACCTTGGCCAATTGAATGCCGGTGGCCTTGCTCACAAATGGCACAGTGCGGCTGGCACGCGGATTGACTTCCAACACATAAATCACATCTTGGCCATTCAGGTTTTGAATGGCAAATTGAACATTCATCAAGCCCACGACGTTCAAACCATGTGCCATGGCTGTGGTTTGGCGTTTGAGTTCAGCCACGGTGTTTGGGGACAAGGAATAAGGTGGTAAAGAGCAAGCCGAGTCGCCACTGTGCACACCCGCTTGTTCAATGTGCTCCATGACGCCGCCAATGAAAACTTCTTTGCCGTCGCAAATGGCGTCCACATCACACTCGATGGCATCATTCAAAAAACGGTCCAGCAGCACCGGCGAATCGTGGCTGACCTTCACGGCTTCACGCATATAGCGTTCCAAGTCACGTTGCTCGTGGACGATTTCCATGGCGCGTCCACCCAGCACGTAACTGGGCCGGACCACCAAGGGATAGCCCAATTCAGCGGCCTTGGTGAGGGCTTCAGCTTCGGTGCGTGCCGTGGCGTTGGGCGGTTGACGCAGCCCCAATTGGTGGAGCAATTGTTGGAAGCGCTCGCGGTCTTCGGCGGCATCGATCATGTCGGGGCTGGTGCCGATGATGGGCACACCAGCAGCTTCCAAGCCCAGCGCCAGTTTCAAGGGCGTTTGACCGCCGTATTGAACAATGACGCCCATGGGTTTTTCTTTGTCAACGATTTCCAGCACGTCTTCCAAGGTGAGGGGTTCGAAATATAAGCGATCACTGGTGTCGTAGTCGGTGGACACTGTTTCAGGGTTGCAATTGACCATGATGGTTTCATAACCATCTTCGCGCATGGCCAAGGCAGCGTGTACGCAACAGTAATCAAACTCAATACCCTGTCCAATACGATTGGGGCCGCCGCCAAGCACCATGATTTTTTTCTTGTTGGTGGGCGCGGCTTCGCACTCTTCTTCGTAGGTGGAGTACATGTAGGCCGTGTGCGTGGCAAATTCAGCAGCACAGGTGTCCACGCGCTTGAAAACCGGGCGCACATTCAAGGCGCGGCGCGCGTCACGAACAGCTTGCTCGGTGGTTTTCAGTTGTTTGGCCAAGCGTCTATCGGAAAAACCTTTTTGCTTTAGCGTCAGCAATTCGGTGGCCGACAAATCTGCCAGGCTGTGCTTTTCAAGCTCCAGTTCGATCTTCACGATCTCTTCAATCTGCACCAAGAACCAGGGGTCGATGCTGGTCAATGCATAGACTTCATCAACGCTCATGCCAAGGGCAAATGCATCGCCCACATACCAAATGCGTTCGGGGCCAGGCTCACCCAGTTCTTTTTCCAATACCTCGCGGTCTTGCGTTTTTTCATTCATGCCATCGACGCCCACTTCAAGGCCTCGCAAGGCTTTTTGGAAGGACTCTTGGAAGGTGCGGCCAATCGCCATCACCTCGCCCACCGACTTCATTTGGGTGGTCAGGCGGCTGTCAGCGGTAGGGAATTTTTCGAATGCAAAGCGCGGGATTTTGGTGACCACGTAGTCGATGCTGGGCTCGAAACTCGCGGGTGTGGCGCCGCCGGTGATGTCGTTGCGCAATTCATCCAAGGTGAAACCCACCGCCAATTTGGCAGCCACTTTGGCAATTGGAAAACCGGTGGCTTTGGAGGCCAAGGCTGATGAACGTGAGACACGGGGGTTCATCTCAATGACCACCATGCGACCATCTTGTGGGTTGATGGAAAACTGCACGTTCGAGCCGCCGGTATCCACACCAATTTCACGCAACACCGCCAAGCTTGCATCGCGCAAGATTTGGTATTCCTTGTCCGTCAGGGTTTGGGCAGGCGCCACGGTGATCGAGTCGCCGGTGTGCACGCCCATGGGGTCGAGGTTTTCAATAGAGCACACGATGATGCAGTTGTCCGCTTTGTCGCGCACCACTTCCATCTCGTACTCTTTCCAACCCAACAACGATTCTTCAATCAGCAATTCATTGGTGGGCGAGGCTTCCAAGCCGCGCTTGCAAATGGTTTCGAACTCTTCAGAGTTGTAGGCGATGCCCCCACCAGTGCCGCCCAAGGTGAAGCTGGGCCGAATAACGACAGGAAAACCCACTGTTTTCTGAACCGCCCAAGCATCGTCCAAACTGTGCGCGATGCCCGAACGTGCGGAACCCAAACCAATCTTGGTCATGGCGTCTTTGAACTTCAGGCGGTCTTCGGCTTTGTCAATGGCTTCTGGCGTGGCACCAATCAACTCAATGGGTTTACCGGTGTTCTCACCACGGTATTTGTCCAACACGCCGTTGTGCCACAAGTCCAATGCACAGTTCAATGCGGTTTGACCGCCCATGGTGGGCAAAATGGCATCAGGGCGTTCTTTGGCAATGATTTTTTCAACCGTTTTCCAGGTGATCGGTTCGATGTAAGTCACATCGGCCGTCGCCGGATCGGTCATGATCGTGGCCGGGTTGCTGTTGATCAAAATGACTTTGAAGCCCTCTTCACGCAAGGCTTTACAGGCTTGCACGCCAGAGTAGTCGAATTCACAGGCTTGACCAATGACGATGGGGCCCGCGCCAATCAGGAGAATGCTTTTGATGTCTGTGCGCTTAGGCATGGGAAGTTACCGCCATGGATTGAATGAAACGGTCGAACAAGTAGCCGATATCGTGGGGGCCAGGAGAAGCCTCGGGGTGCCCTTGGAAACTGAAGGCTGGTTGGTTGGTGAGTTCCAAACCTTGCAAACTGCCGTCGAACAAGCTGACGTGCGTGGGCCGCACGTTGGCGGGGAGTGTTTTTTCATCCACGGCGAAACCGTGGTTTTGGCTGGTGATGGAAACACGTCCGGTGGTCAAGTCTTTGACAGGATGGTTGGCACCGTGATGACCAAATTTCATCTTGTAGGTTTGTGCGCCGCAGGCCAAGGCCAAAATTTGATGGCCCAAACAAATGCCAAACAACGGCAGACCCTTGTTCAAAAAGGCTTGGGTGGCTTTGATCGCATAGGTGCAAGGGCCAGGGTCGCCCGGGCCATTGGACAAAAGCACACCATCGGGCTTCAACTTCATCACGTCTTCGGCCGAGGTTTGAGCGGGTACCACGGTGACTTTGCAACCGCGCTCGGCCAGCATGCGCAAGATGTTGCGTTTGACACCGAAATCCAACGCGACCACATGAAACTTGGCGTTGGTTTGTTGGCCATAGCCATGACCCAATTGCCACTCGGTTTCCAGCCATTCGTAAGCTGCTTTCACCGACACGACTTTCGCCAAATCCAAGCCTGACATAGCCGGTGCGGCTTGGGCCAAGGCGATGGCTGCTTTGATTTTTTCAGACGTGGGTGCCTCGCCCTTTGACAACCCCACAATGGCGCCATTTTGCGCACCGTGTTCGCGCAAGTGGCGGGTGAGTTTGCGGGTGTCGATGCTTGAAATGGCCACTGTTTTGTGCGCTTTCAAGTAATCCGACAAATTGCTTTGCGCGCGAAAATTGGAATGCATCAGGGGCAGGTTTTTGATGATCAAGCCGGCGGCATGCACATGGCTGGATTCACTGTCTTCATCACACACCCCGTAATTGCCAATGTGGGGATAGGTGAGGGTCACCATTTGTTGGTTGTAACTGGGGTCGGTCAAAATTTCTTGATACCCCGTCATCGAGGTGTTGAAAACAACCTCTCCGACTGAATGGCCTTGATGACCGATGGATTGCCCTGTGAAGACTGTGCCGTCTGCAAGCGCCAAGATAGCGAAAGGGTGATTTCCCTGAAGAGACAAAAGCACTCAGATCTCCGAGATTCGGTGACGCCCCGCGACCAAGAGAGGCCCTCTCTTTGACGACTTGACAAGGGGATTGGCTTTTTATCGAGCGAAGGGCGTGCGGTTGATGAAGAAGTCCGGCATTATAACCCTCAGGGTTAACCCGAAATCTCCTCAGTAATGAGCTTGTGTGGCACTTGCATGCAAGCAAATCGCCGCAGCTGCAGCCACGTTCAAAGACTCTTCGCCACCGGGTTGTGCGATGCGCACCTGCTGTCGCGCCAAGGCCGCCCAACGCG
Source organism: uncultured Burkholderiales bacterium (assembly GCA_937891045.1). The sequence continues at coordinate 37,419 of CALBEV010000179.1, forward strand.
GGTCCACGCCCTGCCCTTCATGGCCTAAGACCCACATGCAAGGCATCGGCAGTTGTTGGCGTTGCACCAAGTCGTGCAAGAAGTCACCTTGGTGCGAACTGGTGATCAGCACCGGCAAATTCAAAGCGGCCAATTCCTCTACTGACACCGATTCAAACAAGCGCACACCGAAATGCGCCCCCATGGCTGCACGCACCACTTTGGCGGACCACATGGCCACCGTGCCCGGCGTGGTGATGATTTGTGTGAAGCCAAAAGCAGCGGCACTGCGCAAAATAGAACCTGCATTGCCAGGATCTTGCAAGCGATCCAAGACCACGCTGGCTTGGTCGGCTCGCAACTCCACCGAACTCGGCAAGGCCAACACCGCACCCATCCAAGAGGGTGAGGGCAAGCTGCTCAGAGCATGCATCAGCTTGTTCGGCAACAAGGTCAACGCGTCACACTGCGCAGACCATTTGGCAATGACTTGTTCATCTATCGAATCCGACAACACCACTTCCGCCAGTCGTTGGCCACGGTCTAACGCGGCTTGACACAAGTGATCGCCTTCCAACCAAACGCGTTGCTGTAACCGGTAAGCCGTGTTGTCGGTGGCGAGTTGGCGCAGTTCCTTGAACCACGGGTTGTCTTTGGAGGTGATGGTCTTGGGTATCACGGTGTGTTCCCTGCTGTTTGCTGCAGCAATGCTGTCACCGGCGCAAAACTGCGTCGATGCCAAATGGTCGGACCGTGGGTTTGCAAGGCAGACAAATGCGCGGCCGTGCCATAGCCTTTGTGCTGGGCAAAGCCGTAGTTGGGAAAGGCTTGGTCGATGCCTTCACACCAGCGATCGCGTTCGACCTTGGCCAAGATAGAAGCAGCAGAAATGCAAGGCACTTTGCTGTCGCCTTTGACAATGGCCTCGGCCAAGATATCCAACACAGGAAGCCGATTGCCATCCACCAACACCTTGCCGGGCTTGAGTCGCAAGCCTTGCACCGCACGTTGCATGGCCAACATCGTGGCTTGCAAAATATTCAAGCGGTCTATTTCTTCCACCGAGGCTTGCGCCACGGAGCAACACAAGGCGCGAGCGCGAATTTCGTCATAGAGTTTGTCGCGCTTCAAAGGGCTGAGTTTTTTCGAGTCTGCCAATCCTTTGATGGGTGTCAAGTCATCCAAGATCACCGCAGCGGCAAATACCGGTCCGGCCAAGGGGCCACGCCCAGCCTCGTCCACACCGGCCAGCAACACCGGGCCATCCCAATTCAGCGGAGTTTGCTTAAGCGGCAATGATTTCTTGGAGCGCATGGCGGGCCAGTGAGGACATGTCTTGCTTCAAACTTTGATGCAAGTCTTGAAAAGCTTGCTGCAGGTGGTTGACCTGTTCAGGATGGTCCAGCCAGTGCTGCAGTGCGTTGGCCATGGCTTGCGGTGTGGCAGCGTCTTGCAGCAGCTCGGGCACCACAAAATCTTGGCACAAGATATTGGGCAAACCCACCCAGGCTTGCAATCGTTTTCGGTTGGTGATTTGCCAACTCAGCCAAGGCATTTTGTAAGCGATGACCATGGGGCGTTTGAACAAGGCTGCTTCTAAAGTGGCTGTTCCGCTGGCCACCAACACCAAGTCGGCGGCACCCAAAGCGGCATGGCTTTGACCTTCCAACAATCGAATGTGTTTCAAACCACTGTGATGGACATGCACTTGCACCGCCGACATCAACCCTGGGGCCACGGGCAAGATCACGCGCAGCTTGGGGTGTTGCTGTTGCAGCAATTTGGCAGCTTGCAAAAACACCGGCGCAAGTTGGGCTATTTCAGACTGCCTGCTGCCGGGCATCAGGGTCAAGACCAAGTCGTTTTCATCCAAACCCAGCGCTGCGCGAACAGGCGCTTTGTCCACATGGTCAGCAATGGTGTGGGCAATTGGATGCCCCACAAAAGTAGCGGCAATGCCGTGCTGTGCCAGCAGGGCTGGTTCGAAGGGAAACAAGCACAAGACATGATCGACACTGTTTCGGATTTGCTGCAAACGCTCGGCCCGCCATGCCCAGACCGAGGGACAGACAAATTGAACTGTTGGGATGCCCTGCTGCCGCAAGTCTTTGGCCAAATCGAGATTGAAATCAGGTGCATCCACACCAATGAACAAGTGGGGTGGGTTGTTCAGCAAGCGTTGTTTGAGTTGGCGGCGAATCCCAACAATCTCGCGGTAGTGCTTTAGCACCTCCACATAGCCTCGCACCGCCAATTTGCTGACTGGCCACCAAGATTCAAAACCAAGGGCGTTCATTCGGGGGCCACCAATGCCATGCAGTTGCACACCAGGCCACTGTTGTTGCAAGCTGGGGATCAACAACGACGCCAGCAAATCGCCTGAGGCTTCACCGGCCACCATGGCGATTTGTTGAGGTTGTGGGGTTTGGGACATCAACACCTGCGGCGGTGTTGCTCAGCGAACAATGCCGCGCTGGGGCGACACGTCTTGCAAGAACGCAGTCATCAAGGACACGACGGGTTGCAAGTCATCCTGCCCCTCACCCAAGCCTTGAATCTGCTGGGCGGCCTGCTCCAAGGTCAGGCCATCGCGGTAGAGCAGTTTGTGCATGGCTTTCACCGATTGAATTTGTACGGGGGTGAAGCCACGGCGTTTCAAACCTTCAAAATTCATGGAACGCGCTTGCGCTGGTTGGCCTTGGCACATCACGAACGGTGGCAGGTCGGCAAACAACAAAGAGTTCATGGCCGTGAAACTGTGCGCTCCCAGTCGACAAAACTGATGCACCACGGTGAAGCCACCCAAGATGGTCCAGTCACCCACATGCACATGACCGGCCAGTTGGGTGCTGTTGGCAAAGATAGTGTGGTTGCCCACCTGGCAGTCATGTGCCAGATGCACATAGGCCATGATCCAGTTGTCGTTGCCCACGCGGGTCACGCCTTGATCACCCACGGTACCGATGTTGAAGGTGCAAAACTCGCGAATCACATTGCGGTCGCCAATGACCAACTGGCAGGGTTCGCCAGCGTATTTTTTGTCTTGCGGTACCGCACCCAATGAATTGAATTGGAAAATTTGGTTGTGCTCACCAATGGTGGTGTGACCTTCAATCACGCAATGGGCTGCCACGGTGGTGCCTGCCCCGATGCGCACATGCGGGCCGATGGTGGTGAAGGGTCCCACCGACACGCTGTCATGCAACTGCGCAGCAGGGTCCACCAAGGCTGAGGGGTGAATCAAGGACATTGGATGGCTCAGGCAATGGTGCGCATGGTGCACATCAATTCAGCCTCTACAGCCAGCTCTTCGCCAACCCAGGCTTTGGCCTTGAATTTGAAAATACCCGCCTTCATGCGATCGAGCTCCACGCACAGCGTGAGTGCATCCCCTGGCTCGACGGGACGCTTGAAACGAGCGCCATCAATGCCCGCGAAGTAATACACGGTGTTGTCGTCTGGCACCACGTCCATGGTGTGAAAGGACAACAAGGCCGCTGTTTGCGCCAAGGCTTCCAGCATCAGCACGCCTGGCATCACTGGGCGGTGCGGAAAATGGCCCATGAAAAAAGGTTCGTTAATGGTGACGTTTTTCAAGGCTTTGATCGACTTGCCTTTGTCGATCTCCAGCACGCGGTCTACCAGCAGAAAAGGGTAACGGTGGGGAAGCAGTTTCAGTATTTGATGGATGTCCATGCTCATGGCCTTTGTTTAAATTGAACTGCTTCTAACGCTTTAAGACGTTCACGCAACGCATTGAGTTGCTTCAAGCTGGCAGCATTTTTGTGCCAAGATTTATTGTCGTCGATGGGAAACACGCCCGTGTATTGACCAGGTTTGAGCAGTGAATGCGTCACGACGCTGGCCGCTGACACATGCACGCCATCAACCAGTGTCAAGTGCCCCAACACCACCGCGCCACCACCGATGGTGCAATGCGCACCAATGCGGGTGCTGCCAGCCACACCCACGCAGCCCGCCATGGCCGTGTGCGTACCCACGTGGACGTTGTGACCAATTTGAATCAGGTTGTCCAACTTCACACCGTCTTCAATCACCGTGTCGGCAATCGCGCCTCGGTCGATACAGGTGTTGGCCCCGATTTCCACATCGTTGCCAATGCGCACTGCGCCGAGTTGCTCGATCTTGATCCAGCGTTGGTCTTCTGGGGCAAAGCCAAAACCATCAGCACCAATCACCACCCCTGAATGCAGGATGCAGTTTTGCCCAATATGGCAATGCGCCGAGACGGTGACCCGCGATTTCAAGCAGGTGCCCTCGCCAATCACCGCGCCCTCTTCCACCACGCACAAGGGACCAATTTGAACGCTGGCATGCAACTTGGCGCTGGGGTGGACCACGGCGCTGGGGTGAACCAAGGGACCGGTCTGGGCTTGAGCTGCCATCGCTTGGGCTTTCCACAGTTGGGTGATTCGCGCCCAGTAGGCATAAGGGTTGTCGGTCAGGATGCAAGCCCCACGCTGCTTGGCTTGAGCTTCGTGCATCGGTGAAACAATCACACAGGCAGCCTGGCTGCTGTCGAGCTGGGCGATGTATTGTGGGTGGCTCAGAAAAGACAAATCCCCTTGAGCAGCTGAAGCCAAAGGGGACAAGCCAGTGATCTGAAGATCGGGGGACCCATGCAAGGTGCCCCCCAGTTTGTCAACCAGCCAGCCTAAGCGCATGGAAACCACGCCATCACTTGCCGCTGTTGATGACTTTGATCACTTTTTCGGTGATGTCGTGCTTGGGGTTGATGTAGACCGCTTCTTGCAGGATCAAGTCGTATTTTTCAGCCTCAGCCACTTGTTTGACGACCTTGTTGGCTTTTTCAAGCACCTGCTGAAGTTCTTCATTTTTCCGCGCGTTCAGGTCTTCTTGGAATTCGCGGCGTTTGCGTTGGAACTCGCGATCTTGATCAGACAATTGACGCTGTCGCGTGGTGCGCTGTGTTTCAGACAAGGTGGGTGCATCGCGTTCGAGTTTTTCCGAATTGGACTTGAGGCTGTTGCCTAGTTCAACCAATTCTTTTTCGCGCTTGGAAAACTCTTGTTCCAATTTTGTTTGAGCGACCTTGGCGGTGTTGGCCTCACGGAAGATGCGGTCGGTGTTGATGAAGCCGACGCGAAATTCTTCAGCATGAGAGGCTACAGCGCCCATGCACAAGAGGCAACTCAACAACAGGCGTGTAGGATTGAATTTCATCAAAAGGCCGTCCCGATTTGGAATTGGAAGGGTTGCATTCTATCCGCATCATTTGCAAATTTCTTCAACGGCTTGGCCCACGCAAAACGCAAGGGACCAACTGGAGAAATCCAGCTCAAGCCCACACCAGCAGAGCTTCGAAGTTGGGCAATATCAATATCCTCGGAGTCCAAGAAGACATTGCCAACGTCCACAAAGGTAAACAGTCGCAAGGTTTTATCTGTCCCCACGCCTGGGAAAGGTACCAAGAATTCGGTGTTTAGTAATATTTTCTTGGCTCCGCCAACGGCAAAAGTATCGTCTGAATAGGCCTTATCAGTTGACAACCGACCTTGTTGGTAACCGCGAACCGAGCCCAAACCACCTGAATAGAAGTTCTTAAACACCGGATAGGTTTTGTTGTTGTAAGACGAGCCGTAGCCAAATTCGGCGTTCACAGCCAAGGTGTATTTCTTCGTGAGCGGCCAATATTCTTGAAGTTGCGCGCTGTTTTTATAAAACCGCATATCACCACCCGCGCCAATTTCGGAGTTCAAGCGTATCAAGCGACCCTTATTGGGCGCCAACATGCTGTCACGACTGTCGCGCGCCCAGCCAATGGTGATCGGCACAGAAGTGATGGTGTTTCCATATTCTTTGATCACGTCGCTGTATGCAGTAGGCATTCTGGTGCCGACCGTGATTTTGTTTTGTTCATAGGACAAACCAACAAACACCGTGTCTTTTTCAGCAAAAGGAATGCCAAAACTCACCCCAGCACCGGATGTCTCAAGGTTGTAATCACCACTGACCGCCAAATAAGGTTTACTGTCACGCTGATACAAGCTGAGTGTGCGGGATACACCATCTTCCGTGAAGTAGGGGTCGGTGGTGTTGATTTGGTAAATCTTGTTGTAAGAACTGGTGTTGACTTGGATGCCCAAAGAATTACCAGTGCCAAAAAAATTATCTTGGCTGATACCAAAAGAGAAAAACAATTTTTCTGCCGAAGAATAACCCGCACCCAACTGGAGCGCACCCGTTGGCTTTTCAGTGACCTTCAAGTTGATGTCGACTTGATCGGTGGTTCCCGCAACTTCTTGGGTGTCAATCAAGACCTCGGTGAAATAACCCAAGCGGTCCACCCGGTCCCGTGAGAGCCGAATTTTGTCACCGTCATACCAAGAGGATTCCATTTGACGGAATTCACGGCGAATGATTTCATCTTTGGTTCTTTCATTGCCGGCAATGTTGATGCGTCGCACATAAGCACGCCGTGACGGGTCGGCTTGCAAAATGATTTTGACTTGATTTTTTACTCGATTGATGTCGGTCTGTTGCTCAATCCGAGCAAAGGCAAATCCAAAATTGCCAAAGTATTCTGAAAATGCCTTGGTGGTTTGAACCACATCAGTGATGTTGTAGGCTTGCCCGGGCTTGATGGTCACCATCGACTTGAACTCACTGTCTCTGCCCAAGTAGTAGCCTTCCAAAGCAACCTCTGAAACCACAAAGCGGGCCCCCTCGGTGATGTTGATGGTGATACTGATATCTTCCTTGTTTGGCGAAATAGCCACCTGGGTGGAATCTACTCGGAATTCCAAATAACCTTTGGACAAATAATAGGATTTCAAATTTTCCAAATCAGCATTCAATTTGGCTTGTGAGTAACGATCTGACTTGGTGTACCAAGACATGTAATTGGGTTCAGACAAATCCATTTGGTCTTTCAATGTGGATTGGTCAAAGGCCTTGGCGCCCACAATTCTGAACTCTTTGATCTTGGCAACATCTCCCTCAACCACCGAGAAATTCAAATTCACTTTATTGCGCTCGGCCGGAGCCACTGTGGTGACGACTTCGGCCCCATACAAGCTTTTGTTGATGTACTGTCGCTTGAGTTCTTGCTCGGCACGGTCTGCCAGGGCTTTGTCAAAGGGTCGTCCTTCAGCCAAGCCAATATCTTTGAGCGCTTTTCTCAGTGTTTCCTTGTCAAATTCCTTGATGCCCACAAAATTGACGGCTGAAATAAGGGGGCGCTCTTCCACGACCACGACCACCACTTTGCCATTGACTTCAATTCGGACATCTTTGAACAAACCGGTAGCGAACAAGTTGCGAATGGCCAGTGTGCCTTTTTCGTCGGAATACATATCGCCAACACGGAATGGCATCGTGGCCAAAACATTGCCAGGTTCTGCTCGCTGCAAACCTTCAATGCGAATATCTTCGACTTGAAATGCTTCGACCGCTTGACTTGACGCCAGGAAACTCAGGCTCAAGATACAAATTTGAATCAACCTGAATAACGCCGAGAGTGATGAAGTGATCATAAATATTGATGTGAATGAGCGAGAAAAATCAAATGAACCAGCGTAAAAAATCATTCAAAAAGGCGAAGAACATCAAGAGCAAAACACAGCTTAAGCCAATGGCTTGCATGCGCTGCAGCCACAGCGGTGAGGGCTTGATGCCTGTCACACCTTCCCAAAGATAATACATCAGGTGTCCGCCATCCAATAAGGGGATGGGCAGCAAATTCATCAGGCCGATGCTGAGACTGACGAGTGCCAAAAAAGCGATATAGGGGCGCCAACCTGCATCCGCTGTTTGACCGGCCACATTGGCGATGGTGATCGGCCCGCTGAGTTGCTTCCACCCCGATGAAGTGGTCAACATATTGACAAAAGCATCTGCAGTGAGTCGGGTCTGCAACCAAGTCTGCGTCAAAGCATGACTCAACCCATCCAGCGGACCGTCTTGCAACCACACTTTTTCAGCTGTGGCACCCAATGATGCACCAATGGCAGGTACCGACTGTCCATTCACATTCATCACAACAGGGGTCAGTTTCAACAGGCTCTGCTGGCCATCTGAGCGAAGTACTTGCCATTGCTGAGCACCTTGAAGGCCTCGGATCAAACGAATCAAATGGGCCGCGTCTTCGACGCGCTGGTTGTTGACCTGCAGCACCTGGTCACCAGGTCGCAGACCAGCCATGTCGGCAGGGCCGCCTGGGTTGACCGCTCGCACCACTGCTTTCATTTGTGGACCGGCTATACCCAACTTTTCCAAGCCGCCATCTTCATCGCTTTGATCCAATCCCAAAAGTGGAATTTCAAGGGTCCTGACAACCCCTTTGTCTATTGATTGAATTTCAAGTTCGATGACATCCGCGGATTTCGCGTCCAGCAACGCCCAATGCAGTTGGGTCATTGAGGCGACTTCTTGCCATTCCGCACCCAGTGGCCGCAGCCGCAACACCTCATCGCCACCCTTCAAACCGGCAACAGACGCCAGCGAGGAAGGCGGTGGCGAGGACAAAATGGGGCGAGGCTGTTCACTACCAGCCCAATTCAAGCCAGCATAAAGCATGACTGCGAGCAATAAATTGGCCAAAGGGCCTGCAGAAACAATGCAGACCCTGGCCCACAAAGATTGGGCATCAAAGGCATCGGGCGTCAAACTGCCATCCGTTTCTTCGTGGTGTCCATGCATTTTGACGAAGCCACCCAGGGGAATGGCACCAATTGTGAAATCGGTGCTGGTCGACATGCCTGGCTGCTGACGGGTCCATTTGAGCAAGGGACGGCCAAACCCAATCGAAAACTGCAATACCCGGACCTTCCAAAACAAGGCCATGCGGTAATGCCCATATTCATGAATAAAAATGATCAGCACCAAGGCCAATACAAACGCGGCCAATGTTTGCATCAAGATGCCCCCCCCTGAAGATTCGCGGCGATGGCAAGCGCGGCATCGCGCGCTTGCGCATCAATGTCCAAAAGATCTTCCAAACACTGAGGCCGCATCGGACTGATTCTTTCAAGGGTGGCCAAGTTCACTTGATGAATATGGTCGAATCGAATCTGCTTCTTCAAAAACAAGTCAACGGCCACTTCATTGGCCGCATTCAAAACAGCAGTGGTACCTTGGGGCGCCGCCAAAGCTTCCCAAGCCAATCTCAAGCCCGGAAATCGTTGCATGTGAGAAGGCTCGTCCATGGCTTCAAAAGTCATGGCTTGCATGTGATTGAAATTCAAAGGATCAGAACCTGAGGTAATGCGGTCTGGCCACGACAAGCCATAGGCAATAGGCATGCGCATATCGGGCGTGCCCAGCTGAGCCACCACCGATCCATCCACAAACTGCACCATGGAATGGATCACGCTTTGCGGATGAATCACAACTTCGATTTGTCGGGGTGTGACACCAAACAAATACTTGGCCTCGATGACTTCCAGCGCTTTGTTCATCATGGTGGCAGAGTCCACGGAGATTTTGCGCCCCATCACCCAGTTGGGATGAGCACAGGCTTCCTCAGGGGTGACTGTGTGCAAACTGTTGGGATCTCGGGTTCTGAACGGGCCGCCCGAAGCGGTAAGAATGATTTTGTCCACCGCAGCAGGCCAAACTTCAGGGTTGTCGGGCAAGGATTGGAAAACAGCCGAATGCTCGCTGTCAATGGGCAGCAGTTTTGCCCCACCAGCAAGAACCGTGTCCAAAAACAATTGCCCACCAACCACCAACGCCTCTTTGTTGGCAAGCAACAAACGTTTGCCCGTTTTGGCTGCTGCCAAGCACGGGGCCAAACCTGCCGCACCCACAATGGCGGCCATCACCACATCAACACGTTCATCGCTTGACACGTCGACCAAGGCTTGAGGTGTGTTGAACACTTGCGTGGATAAACCTGCTGACTTGATTTTCTCGGCGAGCTGTTGAGCAGCTTCGCGCTCCACCATCACCGCAAATTGCGGCTTGAATGCCAAGCATTGAGAGAACATCAACTCCACTTGCCGTGCACCCGTGAGGGCGAAGATTTGGAATTTTTCAGGATGGCGGGCCACCACATCCAAGGTGTTGACACCAATGGAACCGGTGGAGCCGAGAATGGTGAGTTGTTGAGTCATGGACGCTGAAACAACACCAACATCAGGGCCAGCGGCAATGTGGGCAACAAGGCGTCCATGCGGTCTAGGACGCCGCCGTGGCCGGGCAACAACTGGCTGCTGTCTTTGGCCCCAGCACTGCGTTTGATCAATGATTCAATCAAGTCGCCCACCACGCTCATGGCGGTCAGGAACATCAAGCCCAGCACCAACATGGGCAAGCCATGCTGAAGCAGTGCAGCAAACACACTCCCTTGCAACCATGGCCAGTGTGCTTCCAAAGAAACCCAGGCAAAGGCCAAGACTTGCACTGCCACCATGGCGCCAAAGACACCTTCCCAGGTTTTACCGGGGCTGATGTGGGGGGCCAACTTCCGCTGGCCCCACCGGCGGCCCACGAAATAGGCAGCGATGTCGGCAATCCACACCAAGGTCAGGCATGACAGCAAAAAGGCCGTGCCCATCAGCTTGGCTTGGAACAAGGCCATCCACGTGGTGCTCAATATCAGCACGCCCAACAACAAGCGAAACCATTGAGGCCAAGCTTGCCACATGGACAAACCACCGCGCAGCAAATGCGCTCCCAATAAGACCCAAGAAGCGCCAACCAACAACCAGGTATTTCGACCGAAAAGCCAGTCCCACAAGCCGTGTTCTGTGGACATCCAGAAGGTGGCATAAGCCGATGCACACAGCACGGCACAAGCCGCACTCATCAGCAACGCCCAGCGCATACCCACGCCATTGAGCCGCCCCCATTCCCAAGCAGCAGCCAAGATGAGCACCAAACCAAAGCCACCCAGCCACTGTGGGTTTGAATGAAACAAGGCCGGCAGCGCAACGGCCAACAGCAGCAAGGCAGTGATGATGCGCTGCTTCAGCATGAAGTGCTCAGACCGCCATGATTTCTTGCTCTTTCGACGAAATGAGTTTGTCGATGTCGGCAATGTGTTTATCGGTGACTTTTTGAATGTCGGTTTCAGCGCGTTTTTGATCGTCTTCGGAGGCGAGTTTTTCTTTGACGAGTTTCTTCACCGCTTCGTTGGCATCGCGGCGCAAGTTGCGAACCGCCACTTTGGCGTTTTCACCCTCGCTGCGCACAATTTTGGTCATCTCTTTGCGACGCTCTTCGGTCATGGGCGGCATGGGGACGCGGATCAGGTCGCCCATGGAGGCTGGGTTCAATCCCAGGTCGCTTTCCCGAATGGCTTTTTCAATTTTGGGGCCAAGGCCCTTTTCCCAAGGCTGAACGCTGATGGTGCGAGCGTCTAACAAAGTGACATTGGCCACCTGCGACAAGGGTGTGGGGTTGCCGTAGTACTCGACCATCACCGAGTCAAGCATGCCGGGGTTCGCGCGGCCGGTGCGGATTTTCGACAAGCCATTGGTGAAGGCGGCAATGGACTGGTCCATTTTGGTGGCGCTGTTTTGTTTGATCTGGTTGATGTCCATGATTCAATTCTCCTGCGGTGTCACTTCAAGTTCAAGCAAAGACCAAGGTGCCTTCGTCTTCGCCCATGACGACACGCTTGAGCGCACCGTGCTTGAAGATAGAAAAAACGGTGATAGGTAATTTTTGATCGCGGCACAGCGCAAAAGCGGTGGCGTCCATGATGCCCAAGTTGCCTTTGATGGCATCGTCGAAACTGATCCGACTGTAGCGGGTGGCTGTGGGATCTTTGTTGGGGTCGGCGGTGTAGACGCCATCCACTTTGGTAGCCTTCAAGACCATGGCCGCGCCAATTTCTGCGCCGCGCAACGCGGCAGCTGTGTCGGTTGTGAAGAAGGGGTTGCCAGTTCCTGCGGCAAAAACCACCACCTTGCCCTCTTCCAAGTACTGCAAGGCCTTGGGGCGCACATAGGGCTCCACCACTTGCTCAATGCCAATGGCCGACATGACACGTGCCACCAAGCCGGCTTTGTTCATGGTGTCGGCCAAAGCCAGTGCGTTCATGACAGTAGCCAACATGCCCATGTAGTCGGCGGTGGCGCGATCCATGCCAACAGAACCCCCAGCCACGCCTCGGAAGATGTTGCCTCCGCCAATCACCACCGCGACTTCAACGCCCATATGGGTGATTTCTGCAATCTCTTCAACCATGCGAACAATGGTGTCGCGGTTGATGCCGAAGGCGTCATCGCCCATCAAAGCCTCACCGGACAACTTGAGCAAAATGCGTTTGTAAGCTGGTTGAATTGCGGCCATTGATTTCTCCATCAGATTCAGAGTTTAACGAGTTGCAGGCATAAAAAAGGGGACTGTTGTCCCCTTTGATTGATGCTGTCAGGCTGACTGCTTGGCAGCGGCGACTTGGGCGGCCACCTCGGCCGCGAAATCATCGACTTTGCGCTCGATACCTTCACCCACCACGTACATGGTGAAAGACTTCACCGTGGTCTTGGTGGCTTGCAACATTTGCTCAACCGTTTGCTTGTCGTTTTTCACGAAAGGCTGGTTGAACAAAGACACTTCTTTCAGGTACTTTTGAACAGCGCCTTCAATCATCTTGGCGGCGATGTCAGCAGGCTTGCCAGACTCGGCGGCTTTGGCTGTGGCCACTGAACGTTCCATGTCAATCAGTTGGGCGGGCACATCGGCACTGGTCAGTGCCACGGGCTTCATGGCGGCCACGTGCATGGCGACATCGCGGGCAGCGGTTTCTTCACCGGTGAACTCGACCACCACACCAATGCGGGTGCCGTGCAAATAAGCAGCGAGTTGTTGGTCGCCACCGAAATATTGGAAGCGGCGAAAGCTCATGTTCTCGCCAATCTTGCCAATCAAACCTTTGCGCACATCTTCCAAGGTGGGGCCAAAGCCGTCTTGGGCATGGGGCAAGGCGCCCAAGGCGTCGATGTCAGCAGGATGGTGTTTGGCAATCAACTCGGCAGCGGCTTGTGCCAAGGCCAAGAAGCTGTCGTTTTTGGTGACGAAGTCGGTCTCGCAGTTGACTTCCAACAAGGCGCCGGTTTTGCCGTGGATGGCGGTGGCCACCACGCCTTCAGCGGTGACACGGGCAGCGGCTTTGCTGGCTTTGCTGCCCAACTTGACGCGCAACAGCTCTTCGGCTTTGACCAAATCGCCTTCGGCTTCGGTCAAGGCTTTCTTGCATTCCATCATGGGGGCATCGGTTTTGGCACGCAACTCGGCGACCATGCTTGCAGTGATAGCTGCCATAAATACTCCTCGTTTTCAGTTCAATGTGTGTTGTTCAAGAGGGGGTGCGAAAAAGGGGCCACGCGAGCCCCTTGTGCTGATAGCCCGGGGGCCATCAAGCTTGTGCATCCACCTCGACGAATTCGTCTTGGCCTTCAGCCACAGCTTTGACAACGTCGTTCACGGCGTTGGCGCGGCCTTCCAGAATGGCGTCAGCGATGCCACGGGCATACAGCGTGACAGCCTTAGAGGAGTCATCGTTGCCAGGAATGATGTAGTCGATGCCTTCAGGGGAGTGGTTGGAGTCCACCACGCCGATGAGGGGAATGCCCAATTTTTTGGCTTCAGCAATGGCAATTTTGTGGAAGCCCACGTCAATCACGAAAATCGCATCGGGCAAAGTGACCATGTCTTGGATGCCACCAATGTCTTTTTCCAATTTTTCCAACTCGCGCATGAACATGAGTTGTTCTTTTTTAGACATGGCGTCCAGGCCAATTTCTTGTTGCGCTTTCATGTCTTTCAAGCGCTTGATGGATGTTTTGACAGTTTTGAAATTGGTCAGCATACCGCCCAACCAACGCTGGTCCACGAAGGGAACGCCTGCACGTTTGGCTTCGGTGGCAATGATTTCACGCGCTTGGCGTTTGGTACCCACCATCAAGATGTTGCCGCGGTTGGACGCCAATAGCTTGGCGAACTTCATCGCGTCCTGGAACATGGGCAATGTTTTTTCCAGGTTGATGATGTGGATTTTGTTGCGATGACCGAAGATGAACGGGGCCATCTTGGGGTTCCAGAAACGGGTTTGGTGGCCAAAGTGGACACCGGCTTCCAGCATTTCGCGCATGGATGTAGACATGGATAACTCCTGAAGGTTGTTTCTAAAATCCAGTTCATCATTGCCCGTAAGAGCAACACCTTTTGGAACTGGTTTGGGATTTACTTCGGTGAGATTTACAAAAAGTAATTCTTTCCACTAAAGCCAAACGATTCTAACACAGCCAGAGTGGCTGAATGCCCTGCACAAGGTCTCAGCCGCGACCGACAAAGGGCATGTTGGTGGCCATCACCGTGTGGAACAGCACATTGGCCGACAGTGGGAGGTTGGCCATGTACAAAATCGACTCCCCCACATGCGAGACATCCATCAAAGGTTCGGGCTTGACGTCGCCGTTGGCTTGCTTGACACCACGGGCCATGGGGGCAGCCATTTCGGTGCCCGCATTGCCAATGTCAATTTGTCCCACAGCAATCGAGAAAGCACGGCCATCCAATGCTGCGGTTTTGGTCAATCCAGTGACCGCATGTTTGGTGGAGGTGTAGGCAATCGAGTTCGGGCGCGGCGCGTAAGCAGAGATGGACCCATTGTTGATGATGCGACCACCCATAGGCTGCTGTTTTTTCATGATGGCAAAGGCTTGCTGCAAGCAATAGAACATGCCGTTCAAATTGATGTCAACCACATTGCGCCATTGCTCGATGGTCAATTCATCCAAGGGCACCGGCGGCGCACCAACGCCAGCGTTGTTGAACAACAAGTCCACCCTGCCCCATGCCTTGGCAGTTTCAGCAAACAACGCTTTGACAGCGTCGGGATTGGCCACATCGGTGGGCAAAACCAAACACTGGCTGGCTCGGCCACTTTCTTGCGCCAGTTCTTTCAGTGGTTGTTCGCGGCGACCGGCCAGGGCCACATGCCAACCATCATTCAACAAGGCCAAGGCTGCAGCTTTGCCGATGCCGGTGCCAGCACCCGTGACGATGGCGATTTTGGGTTGAGTCATGGCTGGCGTCCTTTCAGGGTCTGCGCTTGGGTTTGTGGTTTTTCTTTGGCTTGGCCGCGGCTTTTTTCACCGCCTCGGTCAAGCTTTGGGGTTTGGCTTCTTTTGAAGACGTTTGTTTTTTCTGCGAAATCCGTTTGCTGCCCTTTTTTTCAGGCGCCGACGGTAGTGGATTTTTTCGCTTGGAACCCTTGTCCAAAATGTCTGCGCCAGGTTCTTGCACCCAACGGAAATCGATTTTGCGGCCATCCAAATCAACACGACTGACCTGCACCCGCACCCGCGCACCAATGGCATAACGAATGCCTGTGCGCTCGCCACGCAACTCTTGGCGGGCTTCATCAAATCGGAAATAGTCGCCACCCAATTCGGTGATGTGCACCAATCCTTCCACGTACATGGCGTCCAATGTGACAAACACGCCGAAGCTTGTGACGGCAGAAACTGTGCCGCTGAAATCTTCCCCCAAATGTTCGCGCATGTACTGGCATTTCAGCCAAGCTTCCACATCTCTGCTGGCCTCATCAGCACGGCGTTCGTTGGCACTGCAGTGCAAGCCCGCGGCCTCCCAGGCTTGTTGTGCAGGTGAGGCTTTGACGGGCGCTGTTTTACGTTGAGCCAGTTTGGATTGCGCAGACAAGCGGCGGGCCAATTTGGCATGGGCTTCGCCAGGCGTGGGCAAGGCAGGCAGTTGGTACTTCGTTCCATTGAGGATGGATTTGATGACGCGGTGCACCAGCAAGTCGGGGTACCGGCGAATCGGGCTGGTGAAGTGGGTATACGCCGGGTAAGCCAAACCAAAGTGACCGCTGTTGATCGGTGTGTAAATCGCTTGTTGCATCGAGCGCAACAGCATGGTGTGGATTTGCTGTGAATCGGGGCGTTCTTTGCTGGCCTGCGCAATGGCTTGGAATTGACCCGGTGTCGGGTCTTCACTCAAAGTGGCCGAGACACCCAAAGCACGCAAGTAGTTGCGCAGAATTTCGCGTTTCTCAGGTGTGGGGCCCTCATGCACCCGAAAAAGCGACGGGTGTTTGCTTTGCAAAATGAAGTCGGCGCTGCACACATTGGCCGCCAGCATGGCTTCTTCAATCAAACGATGTGCTTCGGTGCGCACGCGCGGCACAATTTTCTCAATGCGCCCGTTTTCATCGCAAACAATTTGGGTTTCGGTGGTTTCAAAGTCCACCGCACCGCGCTTCATGCGAGATTGCAGCAAGCTGCGATAGACGTCATGCAAGTGCATCAAGTCGGGCACACGGTCTTTGTACTTGGAAGCTTGTGGCCCCCGGGTGTTGGACAAAATCGCCGCCACATCGGTGTAGGTGAATCGCGCATGGCTGTGCATCACCGCTTGGTAAAACTGGTAGGCATAGACCTGCCCTTCTGCGTCGACCATCATGTCGCAGACCATGCACAGTCTGTCTACGCTGGGGTTCAGTGAACACAAACCATTCGAGAGTTTTTCCGGCAGCATGGGAATCACGCGGCGTGGGAAATACACGCTGGTGGCGCGTTCGTAGGCGTCAATGTCGATGGCGCTGCCGGTGTCCACATAGTGGCTCACATCGGCAATGGCCACCAACAAACGCCAACCAGGTGTGGGGCCTTTGGTGACGGGTTCGCAATACACCGCATCGTCAAAGTCTCGAGCGTCTTCACCATCAATGGTGACCAAAGGAATGTCGCGCAAGTCGATGCGGTTGCGAGCATCTTGAGGGCCGACTTTGTCGGGCAAGGTGGCGGCTTGGGCCAAGCATTCTTCTGAGAAACGATGGGGCACACTGTATTTGCGCACCGCAATTTCAATCTCCATGCCGGGGTCATCCATCTCGCCCAACACTTCTTGCACACGGCCTACTGGCTGGCCAAACAAACTCGGTGGTTCGGTCAACTCGACCACCACCACTTGACCGACCGCTGCATTACCGGTGGCACTTTTGGGAATCAGAATGTCTTGTCCAAAGCGGCGGTCCTCTGGGGCTACCAACCAAACACCGCTTTCTTGCAACAAGCGACCAATGATGGGTTGTGCAGGACGCTCTAGGATTTCAACAATGCGGCCCTCTGGTCGGCCCTTGCGATCAAGGCGCGTGACCTTGGCCAGCACCCTATCGCGGTGCAAAACAGCACGCATTTCGTTTGGGGGCAAATAGACGTCAGCTTGCCCATCTTCACGCTGCACAAAACCGTGCCCATCGCGATGACCTTCAACGGTGCCCTGAAATTCTTCAGCAGGGACAGAATGGGTGGTGGTGCTTTTTTTGATATGATCCTCTGCTTTCCTGAAAGCCCAGGTGGCGGAATTGGTAGACGCACTAGTTTCAGGTACTAGCGAGTAACTTCGTGGGGGTTCGAGTCCCTTCCTGGGCACCAATCTTAACGGTCACTCAAACCGGCAGGCCAATCAAATCATGGCCTTGTGCATCAACGATGCGCACCTTTGTAAATTCACCGGTTTTGTATGTCTTACTGACTTTCTCGGGCGGCAACAAATGCACCACGCCATCAATCTCAGGCGCGTCAGCATAGGTTCTGCCCACACCCCCTTGTTTGCCCATGCTCTTGGCACTGTCCACCAGCACTTGCATGGTCGAACCAATGCGTGATTTCAACTTCTGAGTTGACACGGCTTCGGCCACAGCCATGAAACGCGCTTGACGTTCTTCGCGCAGGGTTTGCGGCAACATGCCCGGCAAATTGTTGGCAGTCGCGCCTTGAACGGGGCTGTAGGCGAAGCAACCGGCCCGGTCGATTTGCGCTTCTTGAACGAAATTCAGCAGGTGCTCGAACTCGGCCTCGGTTTCGCCAGGAAAGCCTGCAATGAAGGTGCTGCGCACCACCAATTGCGGACACATCTCGCGCCATTTCAGCAGGCGCTCTAGGTTTTTTTCGCCACTGGCAGGTCGCTCCATGCGTTTCAACACATCGGGGTGGCTGTGCTGAAACGGCACATCCAAATACGGCAACACACGGCCCGAGGCCATGAGCGGAATCAGGTGATCGACCGTGGGGTAAGGATAGACGTAGTGCAAGCGCACCCATGCATTGTGCTTCTCAGCGATGTCGGCCAAAGCCTCTACCAACTCCAGGGTTCTGGTTTTGACAGGGCGACCGTCATGAAAACCCATTTGATAGCGCATGTCCACGCCATAGGCCGAGGTGTCTTGACTGATGACCAACAACTCTTTCACGCCCGACTCGAACAAGGCCTGGGCCTCACGCAACACATCGCCGATGGGACGAGACACCAAATCGCCGCGCATGGACGGGATGATGCAAAACGTGCAACGGTGGTTGCAGCCTTCGCTGATTTTCAAATAGGCGTAGTGCTTGGGCGTGAGTTTGATGCCCGCAGCAGGGACCAAGTCGATGAAGGGATCGTGAGGTTTGGGCAAGTGCAAATGCACCGCATCCATCACCTCTTGGGTGGCGTGTGGGCCAGTCACGGCCAACACACTGGGGTGCATGGCTTTGACCAGGTTGCTGCCGTCTTCTTTGGCCGTGGCACCCAAACATCCTGTGACGATGACTTTGCCGTTTTCTGCCAGCGCTTCGCCAATCGTGTCCAAACTTTCTTTCACCGCGTCGTCAATGAAGCCACAGGTGTTGACGATCACCAAGTCGGCGCCAGCAAAAGTTTTGGAGGTTTCGTAGCCCTCGGCGCTGAGCTGGGTGAGGATGAGTTCGGAGTCGGTCAGGGCCTTAGGGCAACCCAGGCTGACAAAACCCACACGAGGCGTGGACATCAGCGCTTCAACCCCATGGCTTGAAACATTTGGTCTTGCATTTGTTTCAACATTTGTTGAGATTGCTCGGTGTAGTTGCCCATGACGTTTTTCAAAAAAGGATTGGGTTGGCTCATCATTTGGGTCCACAGCTCAGGAGTGAGTTGTTTGGACTGCTCGGACATGTGCTGCTGAATATCCAAAAAGGCTTGCACATTTTTTTCCAAATAACTGCCCATGAAGCCTTGCATAGAGTGGCCGTAGAAACGAATGATGTTGGCCAGGGCGGCTTCTGAAAACATCGGAACGCCGCCGGACTCTTCTTCCAAAATGATTTGCAAAAAAATACTGCGGGTCAAATCTTCATTGGTTTTGGCATCCACCACTTGCAAAGCCGTGACGTCCACCACCATGTTTTTGACCTCGTTCAAGGTGATGTAACTTGAAGTGTAGGTGTCGTACAAACGCCGGTTTGGGTACTTTTTGATGGTCCGTAGGGCAACCTGGGCTGCGTCGTGCGGGGCCTTGGAAGCACTAGGGGACTTGGGTTTGCTTGTCAAAGGGATGTCCTGAATAAGAAGTCGCTCGGAAAAAAGAGGCGTCTTGCGGACGGTGTGGTGGTGAAAAAGTTTCGGTCAAGATGGTAGGCGCGATTGGACTCGAACCAACGACCCCCACCATGTCAAGGTGGTGCTCTAACCAGCTGAGCTACGCGCCTTCGTTGCCGAA
>CALBEV010000180.1 GCA_937891045.1 uncultured Burkholderiales bacterium
GGTAAATTGAACAAGATTCCAAAAAATCCATATAAATCATATACTTACATAAAAGCATAGTCAAACCCAGGGCAGCCAGTCCCGACCACGCGGGCGCTGCCCGTTACCAACAGTTGTTGCTTGGTGGGTTTGCCGTCCACCACGCCTTTGAGCCATACTTTGTTGGCATTGGCGATCAGCTTGTATGAGACTTGAGCAGCAGATAAAACAACAACAAATTGTTACTATTTGATTCTATTTCATCAAATTATTTTATTGATTAGTACTTAATGAAGTTAAATTAAGCGCTTCATACATCACAGTAATTCATCTGTACTCATGCGAAAAGCTTGGGTATCAAGTGTCAAAAACAGAATTTAAAGAGCTTCCAACTGCGCCATGGATCATGGCGACCGCGAGTGCAAGCTTGGTCGCTTGTGGCGGGGGTGCCGATCTCAATGCCCCGACTGGCCCAGGCCCCAATACCGGCAACCCAATCGTTATCACCGAAGCGGCGGCCTCCCGCTTTCTGGGTCAGGCCGCATGGGGCGGCAACCCCACCGAAATCGACCAAGTCATCGGCTCAGGCCAAGAGGCTTGGCTGGACCAGCAAATGGCCATGCCCATCGAGCAGACTTTTGTGGATTGGTTGGTGGACAGAGGCTATGGCACTCGGACAGAACTAAACGCTGGTGGCGCGGGCTTGATGCCCGGGTTGTGGCGTCGCTTGATGAGCAACCCCGACCTGGTCCGTCAGCGCGTGGCCTTGGCCCTGAGTGAGTTTTTTGTGTGCTCCGCCGACAAGCTGATCACGGGCATGGGCTACAACCAGTTTGCCGTCGGCTATTACTGGGATATCTTGGAGAAAAACGCATTTGGTAATTTCCAAAACTTGCTGAAAGACGTGAGCTTGAGCCCGATGATGGGGATTTACCTCAACACCAAGGGCAATCAAAAGGCGGATGGCAAGGGGCGTGTGCCGGATCAAAACTACGCTCGGGAGGTGATGCAACTCTTCACCATCGGCTTGATCAAGTTGAATCCCGATGGCACAGAAATCAATGACGCCCATGGGAACCCGATTGAAACCTATACCAATGAGGATGTGGAAAGCTTGTCCAAGGTGTTCACGGGTTGGAGCTTCGATAACAAAACGCCATTTGATATCCGTGAGGATTTCTGGCAAAACTGTGTTTATTTGTCCCGGCCCATGGGTTTGACTTCAACATTGCACAGCCCTGAAGCAAAGACATTTTTAGGAATCACCATTCCCAGCAATACCAACGGCACTGACAGTTTGAAGACAGCACTGACCAGATTGTTCAACCATGCCAACACCGGGCCTTTTTTCGCCAAGCAGATGATTCAGCGCTTGGTCACCAGCAACCCTTCGCCGGCTTATGTCGCAAGAGTGGCCACGAAGTTTGCGAATAATGGCCGAGGTGTGCGGGGCGATTTGAAGTCGGTGTTCAAAGCCATCTTGCTCGACCCTGAAGCCCGGCAGTTGGATGCGGGCGGCACCCACAGCAGCTTTGGCAAATTGCGTGAGCCCATGGTGCGCTTCATTCAATGGGCCAGAACGTTTTCTGCGGTGTCTGTGAAAGACCAGACCATCGCGCCACCCAATGAAGATGTTTACAACAAAGAATGGGTGATTTCCAGCAAAATCATCCACACCGAATCGGAATTGGGGCAAGCGCCCATGTACGCGCCGAGTGTGTTCAATTTTTTTCGGCCTGGCTACACGCCGCCCAACAGCGACATCGCCAATCAAAGCATGTTGGCTCCAGAGTTTCAAATCCTCACCGAACCGGCCATCGTCGGCTATGTGAATTTCATGCACAAAACTGTCAACAACGGGGAGAGTTGGGGCGCGAAACCAGCGGGTTACTTGAAAGCCGATTACAGCCGCTACCAGGCCATGGCCATCAACCCCATCGAACTGCTCAACACCCTGACGCTGTATTTGGCGCCCCATGCGTTCAGTGCTGCGCAAATCAACACCATGGCGCAAATGCTGGCCTCCATTCCCAATGATGAAGTTGGTTTGAAAAAACGGGTTTACACCGCGGTGTTGTTGATCATGTGCATTCCCGACTACTTGATTCAAAGGTAAAACCATGAAAGAGCTTTCCAAAGCCACACGGCGCGAATTCATGAAGAAAGCAGGTGCCATGTCGGTCATGCAAGCGGCCACACCCTTGGCTGCCAGTTTGAGTTTGATGAACAACGCAGCAGCGCAAACAACATCAGTATCCGGTTACAAGGCCTTGGTCTGTGTGTTCATGTACGGTGCCAATGACCACTACGGGACGGTGGTGCCTTTCGAGGAGACGATGTACAAAGATTACCGCACTATTCGCGGCGATAAATCATTGGTGGGCGATTACAGTGGCATCGCCGTGGTTCGTGAGAAATTGTTGCCGCTGAATGGCATCAACAAAAACGCAGTGAGCGACCATGCCTTGCACCCATCCATGGGCAAAATGCAAAGCTTATTCAACTCTAGGCGTGCTGGCATTGTGATGAACGTGGGTCCTTTGATCGTTCCGACCAACGCTGAACTTTTTAAAAACAGGTTCAACAACCATTTGCCACTGCCTCCGAATTTGCTGTCGCACAACAACCAGCAAGCCTATTGGCAAACCTCCCTCAAAGGAGAAGAGGCACCCACGGGCTGGGGCGGCCGCATGGCGGACTTGTTTTTATCCAGTAACAGACACGCCAATTTGACCTGTGTGTCTGTGACCGGCGACGCCTTGTTCTTGTCGGGCCATCAAACCCTTTCCACCAAGATGAGTACAGCTGGCGTGGCGACCATCAACCCGCTCAATCATTCGTTGAAAACCTATGGTGATGATGTCGCTGCGTTGGACATGATCAAGACCCTGTCCAACAGCCCTGACAACCACATGATGACGGCGCAATATGCGAAAGTGATGAGCCGCAGTTTGAGCACCTACAACACGGTGGTCGGTCACCTGGGTACAGCTGAGCTCACCAATGCCCATTTGGCTTACATGCCTTCGGCACATGGAACAGAGTCCACCCCCTTGGCCGAACAATTGGAAATGGTCGCCCGCATGATTGAGCAAGGCCCTGACATGGGCATGAAGCGGCAAGTGTTCATGGTGGGCGTGGGTGGCTTTGACTTGCACGACAACCTCGTCAGTCAACACCCCAAATTATTGAAAATGGTGAGTGATGCGTGTGCAGAATTTGATGCGGCCATGGTCAGGCTAGAGGGTGCAAAAAAGATTCCGATGAATAGCGTGACCACCTTCACCGCTTCGGACTTTGGCCGCACCCTGACCTCCAATGGCGACGGCTCGGACCACGGTTGGGGCAGCCACCATTTTGTCTTGGGCGGGGCGGTCAACGGCGGCCAGTTTTTCGGCACTGCGCCCCTCGTGGCTGCCGACCACAGCCAGTCGATCGGACATGGCATTTTGATTCCCACCACATCCCTTGAACAACTGTTTGTCCCCGTGGCGCGGTGGTTTGGGGTTGCAGAGGGCGACGACATGGCTAGCGTTTTTCCAAATGCCAAAAACTTTGACACAAGCTTGAGTGGACTCTTCAAACCCTGATCGGCTTGAGGCTTGAAAAAATCAAGCCGTGTTGGTTCGCAAGCTGGCCATGGTCAGTCCGAGGCTTTGTTGGCTTTCTTGCGCGAGGCACGCTCGGCATCCGCTTGTTTGCCTTGTTTCAACCACTGCGCAAATTCTTCGGGTGTTTCCAATGTGATGGGGCCCAAGGCATTGGCGCGAAAGTCTTGGATCACGATGTTGGCGGCCTTGGTGGTGTTGATGCGGCCGCCCGTCTGCACCGCGCCTCTGTCTTGGCCAATCGCGTTCAAGGCTTGTTCATCGCTCAGACCCTGCACCTCCAGCTTGTAGCGCTCAAGCAGCGCCTGCGGATAGTTGGGAATCAGGTAGTTCAGCAATTCCAGCGCCACCACCTCTTCATCAAACGCGTTCACACCAATCGCACCACTGGCGGCCAGATTGAAACCGCTTTGCTCGACGATGATGCGCGGCCACAGCACGCCGGGTGTGTCGAACAAATAAAAGCCATCGGCCAGCGTGATGCGTTGTTCGGTTTTGGTGATGCCTGCTTCGTCCCCAGTTTTGGTGGCGCGTTGGCCCTTCAAGGTGTTGATCAGGGTGGACTTTCCCACGTTGGGAATGCCACAGATGAGCACCCGCATCGGCTTGACCATGCTGCCACGCAAAGGGGCCAGGGCGTTGCAAGCGTCCATCAAGGCTTTGGCCGGAGAACGCATGCTGGTGTCCAATCCAATCGCCTTCACGCCGGGCAAGGCGTTGTAATGCGCCAACCACAAGGCCGTGCGTTCTGGGTCGGCCAAATCTTGTTTGCTCAGCACTTTCAAAGCCGGTTTGCCCTTGATGAGTTCGGCCAGCATGGGGTTGGCACTCGAGCCGGGCAATCGTGCATCCAGCATCTCGATGACCACATCGATCTCTTTGATGCGCTCCCCAATCGCCTTGCGCGTGAGGTGCATGTGACCGGGAAACCATTGAATCGCCATAACGCGCTGACATCCTTGAACAGAAAGCTTGCATTGTCAGGGAGATCAGGCCGTGGTGAACAATAGCCGCATGAATGGCGCACAAGTTTCATGTTGAACCAACCAGTACCCGCGCTGGTCCACTGGACCGTCGATGGCCAAGCACAGCAGGCCCTCTGGCACGCTGACAACGGCTTGAAGCCGCCCAAGCGCATCGTGTTGGCCGATGACACCCTGAATGCGGATGCGGCCTACCGCTTGGCCTGCGAGGGCACAGGCTTGTTGTGGCAAGGCGATTTTCAAAATGCCAAGCAGCTGTTGCAAGCCCTGGTGCGCCGCGCAGACAAGTCCCCGCGCAAGCCTAAACAGGCGGCAAGCACTGCCTTGAACAATTTAACGGCGGAGGCTTTTCACGCGCACCGACAAGCGCAAGCCCAGCGCAGTCGGGCTCTGAACCAGTTGCTGTTGCGCTTGGATGGGCAATACATTTTGCATTTGCGCCGCGCCCCGGATGTGCGCTTGGCACTAGAGCAAGCCATCGGCCCGGCGGATGGACAAGCCCGTGTCTTGTCTTTGCGAAGTTTGCAAGGCATGGTGGGCGCTTTCGAGTGGCGCAAAAACGGTTTGGCCATACCTGCTTTGGGCCCAGCGAACAACCGCATCCATGCGCATTACGGCGTGTTCGCGCCGGTGCGCGGTGAATACCTCAGCTTGGTGGCACAAGCGCCCTTGCCAGCGGCTTTGCAGCACCATGGTTTGGCCATCGAGTTGGGCGTGGGCACGGGGGTGTTGTCGGCGCTCTTGGTGCGGCGTGGCGTGGCTCGTGTGTTGGCCACCGATGTGTCTGATCGTGCCTTGATATGTGCAACGGAAAATTTGACGCGGTTGGGCGTGGCTTCGCAGGTCACGCTGTTGAAAACCGATGCTTATCCGAGCGAGAAAGCCGCCTTGGTGGTCTGCAATCCACCGTGGTTGCCAGCGCGTCCCACGTCCATGCTCGAGCAAGCGGTGTATGACGAGAACAGTGGGATGTTGAAAGGGTTTTTAGCCGGGTTGTCGGCGCACCTGGTGCCAGGTGGCGAGGGTTGGCTGGTGTTGTCGGACTTGGCCGAGCTGTTGGGTTTGCGCAGCCGCGAAAACTTGCTGCAATGGATTGAAGAAGCGGGCTTGCAGGTGCTGGGCCGCTTGGACACCCAACCAGATCATGGCAAGGTGCAAGACAGCTCAGACCCGCTGCATGCGGCACGCGCCAAAGAAACCACGTCCCTTTGGCGCTTGACGCACAAGTCTTGATTACTGCTTGGCTGCTTCGACTTGGATCAGCAATTTGACTTTGTCTGGAATGCCAAAGTCGATGCCCCATTTCATGCCCCAGTCGCTGCGCATGATGGTGGTTTCGAAGTCGCCGCCACACACTTCACGCTTGAGCATGGGGTGGTCATAGCAGTTGAAATTGGTGGCTTTCAACACCACGGGCAAGGTTTTGCCCAGCATGGTCAAAGAACCTGCAACTTCAGACACTTTGTCGCCATTGAAGGTGAATTTGTCGGCGCTGAAGCTCATGGTGGGGTGCTTGGCCGCGTCAAAAAAGTCGGGCTTTTTCAGGTGGGCGTTGAAAGCTTCGGTGCCTGTGTTGATGGAGTCGGCTTGGATGGTCAGCTTGACCGAGCCTGTTTTGGCAGCACGGTCAAATTGCACCACGCCTTCTTTTTTGTCGAAACGACCACGGTTGGTGGAGGTGCCGAAGTGGGTCACTTCGAAGGTGACAAAGGTGTGGGTGGGGTCGATGTTGTAGGTGGCTGCTTGGGCTTGTGTGCCGGTGAAAGCGGCCACAGCCAGGGCGGCTGCAAGAACGGTGGTGCGCATGGAAAAACTCCTGTTGGTTGAGGGAAAGGGAAACTTAAAGCTTGGCAACACCGGTGAGTGCAAATTTGAATTTGACTTGCACCTCGTCAGCCACCATGGAGGTGTCTGACCATTCGTTGTCGCCAATTTTGAAGGCCAAGCGCTTGATTGCAAAAGAGCCGGTGGCCGTGGTGTTGGCACCTGCTTGGGTAAGGGTGACGGGGACCAGCACATTTTGCGCGGCGCCTTTGATGCTGAGCTTGCCAGCCACTTCAAACTTGCCTGCACCCAAGGCCTTCACCGACGTGGACTGGAACGTGGCTTGGGCGAACTTGGCGGTGTCGAACCAGTCGGCTTTGGGCAACTCGGCGTCGGTTTCTTTCACGCCCAGCGTGGCGCTGGCCATGTCCACCGTGAAAGCGATGTTCGCTTGGTCTGGTTTGCTCGGGTTGAAAACAATTTTTGCACCGAATTTTTGAAAGCGACCTTCCACCGGCACGCCCATTTGCTTGCTGACAAACACAATCTCACTTTGCGCGGGCACCAGCTGCTGGGCCAGCACGGGCAGGCTAATGCCTAGAAAAACAAACGCGATCAAACTGTGTTTCAAGCGAGAAAAATTCATGGTGGTCATTTCAGTGGGAACCAGGGAGTATGCGTTGAATCAGGCGGTGTTTGTGCAGCCACTGGTGTTGGATGGCGGCAGCCACATGCAGTACCACCAAGCCCATCATCGCCAAAGCGCTGATTTCATGCCACGGCTTGATGAGTTCGGCCAAATCTTTGTCCACCGGCACAAAATCGGGCAGGGGCAGCACACCAAACACCACGATCGGAAAACCAGAAGCTGAGCTGTAGGCCCAACCAACCAAGGGCACGATGAAAAACAAAGCGTAAAGCGCATGGTGCGTGGCATGGTGCGCCACGCGTTGCCATGCGGGCATGTTGTGGGCCAAAGCATCGGGCAAGGCGGGTGGGCGGTGCGTCAAACGCCAGAGCAAGCGCAACACCGACAATGTCAGCACCGTGATGCCCGCCCATTTGTGCCAGTTGTAGAGCTTCAAACGAAGGGGCGAGATGGGCAAGTCCGTCATGTACAAGCCCATGCCAACCATGCCGAGCAAAGCCACGCCCAGCAGCCAATGCAAGACGATGGCGGGCAGGGTGTAACGGCTTGTTTGAGGCGTGTCAGCAGAATCCATGGCCGCAAGTGTAGAGGGCTGATGAACAAAACTATGAAATTAATTTGACGAAATCAATCAAAAAGATTGATTGATCAAGGGCCTCATCGACGCCGACCACCACCACCCAACAAGCCGCCCAACACCCCCCGCACGATTTCGCGGCCAATCGCCGAGCCCACGGTGCGCACCGCGCTTTTCACCACCAACTGGGCGACACCATCATGGCGGCCACCGCGCGGGCCGGTGCTGCCAAACAAAATGTCCGACACGCCGGATGTCCAACTGCTGCCCTCGGCAGGCGCACCCGCTTGCTGCACTTGTTGTTGGGCTTGGGCCACCGCGGCTTGGTCCATCGCAGGCGCACGGCCCTTGATTTGTTCATAGGCCGATTCGCGGTCCACCGCTTTTTCATACACACCGGCCACCAGCGAACTGGCCAACAAGGCTTGGCGTTGCTCGGCGCTGATGGGCCCCAACTGGCTGCCCGGCGGCAACACAAACACCCGCTCGGTTTCGCAAGGGCGGCCTTTCTTGTCCAGCAAACTCACCAAGGCCTCGCCCACGCCCAAATCGGTGATGGCCGCTTCCACATCCAAGCCTTGTTTGGGCCGCATGGTTTGCGCCGTGGCGGCCACTGCTTTTTGATCGCGCGGCGTGAAGGCCCGCAACACATGCTGCACCCGGTTGCCCAGTTGCGCCAACACGCTGTCGGGTATGTCCAAGGGGTTTTGCGTGACGAAATAGACACCCACGCCTTTAGAGCGCACCAAGCGCACCACCAGTTCAATCCGCTCCACCAACACTTTGGGGGCTTCGTTGAACAGCAAATGCGCTTCATCGAAAAAGAACACCAGCTTCGGTTTGTCCAAGTCACCCACCTCGGGCAGTTGCTCAAACAACTCGGACAGCATCCACAGCAAAAACGTGGCGTAAAGACGCGGCGAATTCATCAGCTTGTCGGCGGTCAAGATGTTCACCAAGCCATGGCCATGGCCATCGGTTTGCATGAAGTCGTGGATGTCGAGCATGGGCTCGCCAAAAAACTGGTCGCCACCTTGTTCTTCAATTTGCAACAAGCCGCGTTGAATCGCGCCCACGCTGGCGGCGCTGATATTGCCGTACGCGGTGGTGAAGTCTTTGGCGTTCTCGCCCACATGCTGCAACATGGCTCGCAGGTCTTTCAGGTCCAGCAACAGCCAACCCGCGTCATCAGCGACTTTGAACACCAGGTTCAACACACCGGCTTGGGTCTCGTTCAGGTTCAGCATGCGGGCCAGCAAGAGGGGCCCCATGTCACTGACCGTGGCCCGCACCGGGTGGCCTTGTTGACCGAACACGTCCCACAAAGTCACAGGACTGGCCGCAAAAGCGGGCGTGGCCAAACCGCGGTCTTTCAAGATGCCAGCCATCTTCTCGGACAACTTGCCCGCTTGGCTCATGCCGGTCAGGTCGCCTTTGACATCGGCCATGAAGACCGGCACGCCGATGCGGGACAAGCCCTCGGCCATGGTTTGCAAGGTGACGGTTTTGCCCGATCCGGTGGCACCGGTGATCAGGCCATGGCGATTGGCCAATTCGGGCAACAAAAAGCAGTCGGCGTTGCCACTGCGCGCAATCAGGATCGGCTCTGACATGAGGTCGCTTTCAATGCAATCAGGGGGAAAACAACCGCGACAGCAGCGGTTGCAGCAAGGCTTCAGCGCAGATTGGCTTCAGCGGTATGGGTTTCGGGGTTGACGCGGCGGGCGCCATTGAAACGCTTGACCCAATAGGCATCGTTCATGTTTTCAATCCGCACTTGACCGCCACTGCGGGGCGAGTGGATGAACTTGCCATCGCCAATGTAGATGCCCACATGGCTGAAGGCTTTGCGCAAGGTGTTGTAGAAAACCAGATCGCCTGGTTGCAATTCGGAGCGGTCGATTTTTTCGGTGGCTGCGGCTTGGGCTTTGGCGTTGTGGGGCAGCACCAAGCCAAGGGTGCTTTCATAGATGGCACGAACGAAACCACTGCAGTCAAAGCCAGCGCTGCTGTTGCCACCGCGTTTGTAGGGCACGCCCAAATAACCCATGGCATTCACCACCAGGTCGGAGGCTTGGTGGCCCATTGAATGACCCATCTGCGTGAATTGCGCCACCAAACCGCGCTCTGCCAGCAAGCCTTCGAGCTCGTCAGGCGGCGCAGCTGAGGGATTGGCATGGGCCAAGCCCAAGCTCATCAGCAGAATGAATAAGAAACGGTGCATGGTGTGTATTCTAAACACCTCCAAAAGGTGGCTTGGCCTGACGCACAATCCATGTTTTTCCAAACACAAACTCAAGGATGGCCATGTTCCGCGCACTCTTACTCGACAAAGAACCCCAATTCAATGCCTCTGTCCAACAAGTGGACGAAAGCCGCCTGCCAGACGGCGACGTGCATGTGCACGTGGCTTATTCCACGCTGAATTACAAGGACGGTTTGGCCATCACCAACAAAAGCCCGGTGGTGCGCTCCTGGCCCATGGTGGCGGGCATTGACGGCGCAGGCACGGTCATTTCATCCAGCCACCCCAACTGGAAAGCGGGCGACGCCTTTGTGCACAACGGCTGGGGCGTGGGTGAAACCCATTGGGGTTGTTTGGCCGAGCAGGCCAAACTCAAAGGCGACTGGTTGGTGAAACTGCCCGCCGCTTTCACGCCACGTCAAGCCATGGCGATTGGCACCGCGGGCTACACCGCCATGCTGTGCGTCATGGCGCTAGAACAGCAAGGCGTCAAGCCCGGCAGCGGCGAGATTTTGGTGACCGGAGCCACCGGCGGCGTCGGCAGCGTGGCCATCGCCTTGCTGGCCAAACTGGGCTATCAGGTGGTGGCCGCCACCGGCAAAACCAGCGAAGAAGCCTATTTGAAAAGCCTGGGTGCGCACAGTTTGATGGGCCGCGCCGAGTTGTCTGCCGCTGGCAAACCCTTGCAAAAAGAACGCTGGGCAGGCGTGGTGGACGCCGTGGGCTCCCACACCTTGGCCAATGCCTTGGCGCAAACCCGTTATGGCGGTGCGGTAGCCGCTTGTGGTTTGGCACAAGGCTTCGATCTGCCGAGCACCGTCATGCCCTTCATTTTGCGCAGCGTGCACCTCATTGGCGTCGATTCCGTCATGGCCCCCTTGGCCCTGCGCCAGCAGGCTTGGGCGCGCTTGGCACAAGACCTGGACATGGCCAAGCTGGAAAGCATGATCGAAGAAGTGGACTTGGAACACGCCGCAGAAAAAGCCCATGCCTTGATGGCCGGACAGGTGCGGGGTCGAGTGGTGGTGAGGATTTAAGCCATGTTGCTCGACGCCGACGAAAGCCAATTGGTGCTGATTGATTTGCAAGCCCGCTTGCTGCCGGTCATCGCGCATGGTGATGAATGCCTCGCCAATGCGCTGCGTTTGGCCCAAGCTGCCAAGCTGCTTGACCTGCCGGTCTGGGGTACCGAGCAAAACCCCGGCAAATTAGGTGCGAATGACGCCGCCTTGAAAGCCCTGTGTAGGCAAACCTTGGCCAAATTGCAGTTCAGTGCTTGCGAAGAAGGTTTGACGCAATGGCTGCGCCCCGAGATGCCCACCAAGCCGCCCGTGGGCAACGCCCGCAGCTTGCCCAAGCACCTGCAAAAACCCGCTGCCAGCGCCCCCGAGCGCAACAGCGTGGTGTTGGCCGGTGTCGAGGCGCATGTCTGCGTGTTGCAAACCGCTTTGGATTTGCTGGAGGATGAATTTGAAGTCTGGGTGGTGACCGACGCCTGCAGTTCACGCACCGAGCGCAACCGGGATGCCGCCTACGACCGATTGGCCGGAGCCGGTGCCGAGTTGGTGACCACCGAAATGGTCTTGTTCGAATGGCTGCGCACGGCGGAACACCCGCTTTTCAAAGACATCCAGGGCTTGATCAAATAAGAAAATTGGGGAGACAGCTGTGGGTTCATACGATGCGTTTTACCGCCGGTCTTTAGACGACCGCGAGGGGTTTTGGGGCGAACAGGCCAAGTTGATTGACTGGCATGTGCCACCAACGCAGGTGTGTGACTACAGCAAACCGCCGTTTGCCCATTGGTTTGAGGGCGGCCTCACCAATTTGTGCCACAACGCCGTCGACCGCCACTTGGCCGAACGCGCCGATCAGCCCGCGCTGATTTACGTGTCCACCGAAACCAACACCGAAGTCACCTACAGCTTTGCTCAGCTGAGCGACGAGGTGCAGCGCATGGCCGCCATCTTGAAAAGCTTGGGGGTAGGCAAGGGCGACCGGGTGTTGATTTACATGCCGATGATTGCCGAGGCCGCGTTTGCCATGTTGGCTTGCGTGCGCATTGGGGCCATCCATTCGGTGGTGTTTGGCGGGTTCGCCGCGCACGCCTTGGCGTCTCGGATTGAAGACGCCACCCCGAAGTTGGTGGTCAGCGCCGACGCGGGTTCGCGTGGCGGCAAGGTGGTGCCCTACAAACCCCTGCTGGACGAAGCCATGTCGCTCAGCCAGCACAAACCCACGGCGGTGTTGATGGTCAACCGGGGCTTGGAGCCGTTCACCTCTGTGGCAGGCCGCGACCATGACTACGCGGCCTTGCGTGAGCAACACTTGAATGCCCGTGTCGCCTGCGAATGGGTGGACAGCAAACACATCAGTTACACGCTGTACACCTCGGGCACCACCGGCAAACCCAAAGGCGTGCAGCGTGACACCGGCGGCTATGCCGTGGCCTTGGCCGCCAGCATGCAGCATATTTTTGAAGGCCACCCAGGGCAGGTCTACTTCTCCACCAGCGACATCGGTTGGGTGGTGGGGCACAGCTACATCATCTACGGCCCCTTGCTGGCGGGCATGGCCACGCTCATGTACGAGGGCTTGCCGACCCGCCCGGACGGCGGCATTTGGTGGCAGCTGGTCGAGAAATACAAAGTCACCCACATGTTCAGTGCGCCCACCGCGGTGCGGGTCTTGAAGAAACAAGACCCGGCGCTCTTGAGCAAATACGATTTGTCGAGCTTGAAAGCGCTTTACTTGGCGGGTGAACCCTTGGACGAGCCCACGGCCCAATGGATTGCCGACGGCCTGAAAAAACCCATCATCGACAACTACTGGCAAACCGAAACCGGCTGGCCCATCCTGACCATTGCCAATGGCGTGGAGAAAAAAGCCAGCAAATATGGCAGCCCCGGCATCCCGATGTACGGCTTCGACGTGAAATTGGTGGATGAGAACACCGGCGAAGCCCTGACCGGCGCGAACCAAAAAGGCGTGGTCGTCATCGAGGGGCCGCTGCCCCCCGGCTGCTTGCAAACCTTGTGGGGAGACGACCAGCGCTTTGTCAAAACCTATTGGCAAAGCATCCCCGGCAAGCTGATGTACTCCACCTTCGACTGGGGTGTGCGCGACGAAGACGGTTATTACTTCATCCTGGGCCGCACCGACGACGTCATCAATGTGGCGGGGCACCGTTTGGGCACCCGCGAAATCGAGGAAAGCATTTCCAGCCACCTGAATGTGGCCGAAGTGGCGGTGGTGGGCGTAGCCGA
This sequence comes from uncultured Burkholderiales bacterium, assembly GCA_937891045.1. The sequence goes on from CALBEV010000180.1 coordinate 13,072, forward strand.
TCAGCTCAAAGGGCAGGTGGCCATGGCGTTCGTGGTGGCCAAGGACACCTCGGCCTTGGGCGATGCCGCCGGGCGATTGAAGCTTGAAGGCGAGATCATGAAACTGGTGGACGGCCAATTGGGCGCGGTGGCCCGGCCTTCACGCGTGCTGTTCCTGAGCCTGCTGCCCAAAACCCGCAGCGGGAAATTGTTGCGCCGCGCCATCCAAGCCGTTTGCGAGAAACGCGACCCTGGCGACCTGACCACCATTGACGACCCAACGCCCTTGCAGCAGATCAAAGAACAATTGGGGTCAGATTCCAATTAAATCAATTGGAATCTGACCCCCATTATTTGAAGCTTGTCGTGAAACAGTCAGCCTTCGGTGGCACAATCGCCGCACACATCAAGAAGAGAACTTCTTGGTCGCATCCACCAGTCGGTTCAGCCGTGTCGTGGAGGGTTCTTCAACCAAGCTAATGTTTCCTGCAGGGAAACGGAGGTCAGCGCCATGAGCGATTCATCGCAGACGGGTTCGTCCGTCTATCAAGCTTACGCAAGCAACACCTATCTCTTCGGGGGCAACGCTCCCTACGTTGAAGAGATGTACGAAAACTACCTCGCCAACCCCGGCAGCGTTCCCGACAGCTGGCGTCAGTACTTCGATGCGCTTCAGCACGTTCCCGCCGTGGACGGCAGCAACGCCAAAGACGTGCCGCACCTGCCCGTGGTCAACGCCTTTGCCGAACGCGCCAAACAAGGCGGTACCCGCGTCGTCATGGCCAGCGCCGACGCCGAAATGGGCCGCAAACGCACCGCCGCGCAGCAGCTGATCGCCGCTTACCGCAACGTTGGGCAGCGTTGGGCCAACCTGGATCCGCTGCAACGCATCGACCGCCCCAACATCCCCGAGCTCGAGCCTTCCTTTTATGGCTTTGGCGACGCCGACCAGGAAACCGTGTTCGACACCAGCAACACCTTCTTCGGCAAAGACCGAATGAGCCTGCGCGAATTGGTCAACGCCCTGCGTGAAACCTACTGCGGCACCTTGGGCGCCGAGTACATGTACACCACCGACATGACGCAAAAGCGTTGGTGGCAGCAAAAGCTGGAAAGTATCCGCAGCAAACCCACCTTCAGCGCCGAAAAGAAAAAACACATCCTCGACCGCCTGACCGCTGCCGAGGGCTTGGAGCGCTATTTGCACACCAAGTACGTTGGCCAAAAGCGCTTCTCCTTGGAGGGTGGCGAGAGTTTCATTGCTGCCATGGACGAATTGATTCACTCGGCAGGCATCCAAGGTGTGCAAGAAGTGGTGATCGGCATGGCCCACCGGGGCCGCTTGAACGTGCTGGTGAACACCATGGGCAAATTGCCCGCCGATTTGTTCGCCGAGTTTGACCACACCGCGCCCGAAGAGTTGCCTGCGGGTGACGTGAAATACCACCAAGGCTTCAGCTCGGACGTGTCCACCCCCGGCGGCCCGGTGCACCTCAGCTTGGCGTTCAACCCCTCACATTTGGAAATCGTCAACCCGGTGGTGGAAGGCTCGGTGCGTTCGCGCATGGACCGCCGTGGCGACCCCAAAGGCAGCCAGGTGCTGCCCGTGTTGGTGCACGGTGACGCGGCTTTTGGCGGCCAGGGCGTGAATCAAGAAACCTTGGCGCTGGCCCAAACCCGTGGGTATTCCACCGGCGGCACGGTGCACATCATCATCAACAACCAAATCGGTTTCACCACTTCCGACCCGCGCGACATGCGTTCTTCCGTGTTTTGCACCGACATCGTGAAGATGGTGGAAGCACCGGTGTTGCACGTGAATGGTGACGATCCCGAGGCCGTGGTCTTGGCCACGCAGTTGGCGCTGGAATACCGCATGGAGTTCCGCCAAGACGTGGTGGTCGACATCACGTGTTTTCGCAAGCTGGGCCACAACGAACAAGACACGCCCAGCCTCACGCAACCGCTGATGTACAAAAAAATCGCGGCCCATCCCGGCACCCGCAAGCTCTATGCAGAACGCTTGGCCTCGCAAGGTTTGGGCGAGTCTTTGGGTGACGACATGGTCAAGGCCTACCGCGCCGCCTTGGATGCCGGTAAAAACACCTCCGACCCGGTACTCACCAATTTCAAAACCAAATTCACCGTCGATTGGTCGCCGTTCTTGGGTAAAAAATGGACCGATGTCGCTGACACGGCCATCCCCATGACCGAGTGGAAGCGCTTGGCCGAACGGATCACCACCTTGCCGTCCAACATCTCAGCTCATCCTTTGGTGAAAAAGGTGTATGACGACCGCGCTGCCATGGGCCGAGGCGACTTGCCGGTGGACTGGGGCATGGGCGAGCACATGGCGTTTGCGTCTTTGGTGGCCAGTGGCTTTCCAGTGCGTTTGTCGGGCGAAGACTCCGGACGCGGTACCTTCACCCACCGCCACTCGGTGATTCATGATCAAAACCGCGAGAAGTGGGACACCGGAACTTACATCCCACTGCAAAACGCAGCGGACAACCAATCGCCCTTCACCGTCATCGACTCCATCCTGTCTGAAGAAGCGGTGCTGGCCTTCGAGTACGGCTACGCCTCCAACGACCCCAACACCTTGGTCATTTGGGAAGCGCAGTTTGGCGACTTTGCCAATGGTGCCCAAGTGGTGATCGACCAGTTCATCGCCTCCGGTGAAGTGAAATGGGGCCGTGTGAACGGCATCACCTTGATGCTGCCACACGGCTACGAAGGCCAAGGCCCCGAGCACAGCTCGGCGCGTGTCGAGCGCTTCATGCAGTTGGCCGCCGACACCAACATGCAAATCGTGCAACCCACCACCGCCAGCCAAATCTTCCACGTGCTGCGCCGCCAAATGGTGCGCAACCTGCGAAAGCCGCTCATCATCTTCACCCCCAAATCGCTGTTGCGCCACAAAGACGCCACTTCCACCTTGGCCGAATTCACCAAGGGTGGTTTCCAAACCATCATTCCTGAAATCAAGGACATCAAGGCCGACAAGGTCAAACGTGTGGTGGTGTGTTCCGGCAAGGTCTATTACGACTTGTCGAAAAAACGTGAAGAGAACGGGCATGACGACACGGTGTTGTTGCGTTTGGAGCAGCTCTATCCATTCCCGCACAAAGTCTTTGCCGCCGAGTTGAAAAAATACCCCAATGCCACGGAAGTGGTCTGGTGCCAGGATGAGCCGCAAAACCAAGGTGCTTGGTTTTTTGTGCAGCACTACCTGTTTGAAAACATGGCCGCTGGCCAAAAGCTGGGCTACAGCGGTCGCGCTGCCTCGGCTTCACCCGCAGTGGGCTATTCGCACTTGCACCAAGACCAGCAAAAAGCGCTGGTCGATGGCGCGTTCGGACGCCTCAAGGGTTTCATATTGACCAAGTAAGCCGCTTGTTGGGCGCGTGTTGCGCCCCAAGCCTGCCCCACTCATTCAGGACGCATCATCATGGCCATCGTAGAAGTCAAAGTACCGCAACTCTCAGAATCCGTGGCGGAAGCCACCTTGTTGCAATGGAAGAAAAAAGTCGGCGAAGCGGTTGCTGTCGACGAAATCTTGATCGACGTCGAGACCGACAAAGTCGTGCTCGAAGTGCCTGCGCCTTCCGCAGGCGTGTTGGTTGAAATCGTGGCTGCCGATGGCGCTACCGTTGCGGCTGATCAATTGATTGCCCGCATCGACACCACCGCCACCGCGTCTGCGGCTGGCCCGGTCAGCGCTGCCAAACCCGCTGCTGCTGCGCCTGTTGCAACAACAACACCCAGTGCCAGCCATGCAGGCGTGGCCATGCCCGCTGCCGCCAAGCTGATGGCCGACAACCAGCTCGCCGCAGGCTCGGTCCCTGGCACCGGCAAAGATGGCCGCGTCACCAAAGGTGATGTATTGGCTGCCGTGCAAGGCGGTGCCTCAGGCTCTTCGGTGGTGGCCGCTGGCGTCCAGTCCACCTCGGGTGTCATTCCCACCGGCGTGCCCACCAAGGTCTTGCCGCAAGTGGTCGCGCCCAACGTTGACTTGGGTGAGCGCCCAGAGCAACGCGTTCCTATGACGCGTTTGCGTGCCCGTGTCGCCGAGCGTTTGCTGCAATCGCAATCCACCAACGCCATCCTCACCACCTTCAATGAAATCAACATGGCCCCGGTCATGGAGATGCGCAAACGCATGCAAGAGCGTTTTGAAAAAGAACATGGCGTGAAGCTGGGCTTCATGAGCTTCTTCGTCAAAGCGGCGGTGCATGCCTTGAAGAAATTCCCTGTCTTGAATGCATCGGTGGACGGCAACGACATCGTCTACCACGGCTATTTCGACATTGGTATCGCGGTGGGTTCACCGCGTGGTTTGGTGGTGCCGATCCTGCGCAACGCGGATCAAATGAGCTTTGCCGATATTGAAAAGAAAATTGCCGACTTTGGTGCCAAAGCGCGGGACGGCAAATTGGGTCTGGAAGAGATGACCGGCGGTACCTTCTCCATCAGCAACGGCGGCACCTTCGGCTCCATGATGTCCACCCCCATCATCAACCCACCGCAATCGGCCATCTTGGGTGTGCATGCCACCAAAGACCGCGCCATGGTGGAAAACGGCCAGGTGGTGGTGCGCCCCATGAACTACTTCGCCATGTCCTACGACCACCGCATCATCGACGGCCGCGAAGCCGTGTTGGGTTTGGTGGCCATGAAGGAAGCGCTGGAAGACCCGGCTCGCTTGCTGTTCGATATTTGATGACAGGACCAGCCAGGTTTTCAATGCGAAGACCTGGCCTTTGAAAGAAACATTCCATGAGCAAACAATTTGACGTCGTCGTCATCGGCGCAGGCCCCGGCGGCTACATCGCCGCCATTCGCGCGGCCCAACTCGGTTTCCAGGTCGCTTGCATTGACGAGTGGCAAAACGCAGCCGGTGGCCCAGCCCCCGGCGGCACCTGCACCAACGTGGGTTGCATTCCCTCCAAGGCCTTGCTGCAATCGTCCGAGCACTTTGACCACGCCAACCACCACTTCGCAGAGCACGGCATCAGCGCCAAAGACGTGAAGATGGATGTGGCGCGAATGCTCAAGCGCAAAGACACGGTGGTCAAGCAAAACAACGATGGCATTTTGTTTTTGTTCAAGAAAAACAAGGTCGCGTTTTTCCACGGTCGTGGCGCATTTGCCAGCAAATCGGGTGCTGGCTATGAGGTCAAGGTGAACGGCAAAAACGAAGAGTCTCTCGTTGCCAAGCAAGTGATCATCGCCACCGGCTCCAGTGCGCGTGCCTTGCCCGGCACACCGTTTGACGAGGTGAACGTGTTGTCCAACGACGGCGCGTTGCGTGTGGGCGCTGTGCCCAAGAAATTGGCACTCATTGGCTCTGGCGTCATTGGTTTGGAAATGGGCTCGGTCTGGCGTCGTCTCGGCGCCGAAGTCACCATTCTTGAAGGTCTGCCTACCTTCCTCGGCGCGGTGGACGAGCAAATCGCCAAAGAAGCCAAAAAGGCGTTTGACAAGCAAGGCTTGAAGATTGAACTCGGCGTCAAAGTCGGCGAGATCGTCAACGGCAAAAAAGGCGTGGCGGTGAATTACACCAACGCCAAGGGCGAGGCGGTGAAATTGGAGGCCGACAAGCTCATCGTGTCCATTGGTCGTGTGCCCAACACCAAGGGCTTGAATGGCGAGGCGGTGGGCTTGGCGCTTGATGAGCGCGGCGCGATTGTGGTGGACGCCGATTGCAAGACCAACTTGCCTGGTGTCTGGGCGGTGGGCGATGTGGTGCGTGGCCCCATGCTTGCGCACAAAGCCGAAGAAGAGGGCGTGGCGGTGGCCGAGCGCATTGCAGGTCAGCATGGTCATGTCAACTTCAACACCATCCCCTGGGTCATTTACACCAGTCCCGAAATCGCTTGGGTAGGTCGCACCGAGCAGCAACTCAAGGCCGATGGCGTGGCTTACAAAGCGGGCACCTTTCCCTTCTTGGCCAATGGCCGTGCCCGTGCTTTGGGCGACACCACCGGCATGGTGAAGTTTTTGGCCGATGCCAACACCGATGAAATCTTGGGTGTGCACATGGTCGGCCCACAGGTGTCGGAATTGATTTCTGAGGCCGTGGTTGCCATGGAGTTCAAGGCCAGTGCTGAAGACATTGCCCGCATTTGCCATGCCCATCCATCCCTCAGCGAAGCCACCAAAGAAGCGGCCTTGGCAGTGGACAAGCGCACCCTGAACTTTTAAGCGTGTCCGACGTTGATCAGAGAAACCTGCTGGTAACAGCAGGTTTTTTTATTTTTGTCTCGACTAAATTGAATGTGCAACTTTCACATTGAGTTTTTGGGATCCATAAGCTTGTTGGAATCGAATTCGGCGCATTTCAAGTTGTCTATTGACAACCAGTATTCGTTCCCTTAAGCTTTGGAGCCAAGGATGACACGATCCCGTCACCCCAACAAAGAAATTGAGCACGCACTTCAATACGCCCAGACCCATGGTTGGCGCATTGTTCCTGGCGGTTCCCATGCATGGGGGCGAATTTATTGCCCTGATGATGATGAAGGCTGTCGGTGCGGTGAGTTTTGCATTGCCAGTATTTGGAGTACGCCCAAAAATCCAGAGAGTCACGCCAGAGCCATTCGACGCGTTGTCGACAACTGCATCCAGCAAAAGTCTCAAACCCAACTGAAGAAAGATTGAGCATGGAATTCATCTTCACCCTGAAATATGTGCTTGAAAACAATGAAACCACTGAAGCCGAATTGATGGAACGTTTGGCAGTGGGTGGTTGCGAAGATGCTTTGGTGGGTGTGGGGCAAACAGGGAGGTTGGCGCTTGAATTTTCGAGGCAAGCAGCCAACGCGCAAGAAGCCATGCGTTCAGCCTTGAAGGATGTGAAAAAAGCGGCGCCGTTTGCCAAGTTGGTTGAAGCCACGCCTGACTTGGTAGGCCTGACAGACATTGCCGACTTGGTAGGCGTTAGCCGTCAAAATCTGCGCAAATTGATGTTGACGCATGGTGCGCAATTCCCTTCGCCGGTCCATGACGGCACCACCAGCCTTTGGCACTTGGTTGACATGTTGAAATGGCTTGAAACCCAACTTTCCTATCAGCTTGACCCCAAATTGATACAAGTCGCCGAGGCCACAAAACAGGTGAACTTGATCAAGCAATCGCAGCAAATCAAAGCGTCTGCAAAGCGAAAACTCCTCATGCTGGTCACTTCATAGACTCAAGCACCCTGTCAATGGGTTTGCGCAAGGCACAATACTTCTCTCATGTCCGTCACCAGCATTTATCAACGTGAATTGAAAGCCCGAGGCTTCACCAGCGACCCGGCGCAACTGCGGGCCGTGGAGGCCTTGGAGCTTTGCGCAGACGAATGGGCGGGGTACAAGAAAAAACGCGCCAATGCATTGAAAAAACTCATCAACCACCCCGATATTCCAAAAGGCGTGTATTTGTATGGCGGGGTAGGGCGGGGCAAAAGTTTTTTGATGGATTGTTTTTTCAACGCGGTGAATATTGAGCGCAAAACCCGCTTGCATTTCCACGAGTTCATGCGGGAAGTGCACCGCGAACTGCGCGAGTTGCAAGGCACGACCAACCCCTTAGATGAGTTGGGCCGACGCATGGCCAAGCGGTTCAAACTCATTTGTTTCGATGAGTTTCACATCGCTGACATCACCGACGCGATGATTCTTCACCGCTTGCTGGTGGCCATGCAAGCCAACAACATTGGCTTTGTCACCACTTCCAATTTCAAGCCCGACGAGTTGTACCCCGATGGCTTGCACCGCGACCGCTTGCTGCCAGCCATTGCTTTGCTGAACGACACCATGCAGGTGGTGAATGTGGACAATGGCACCGACTACCGCAGCTTGGTGCTCGAACAAGCGCAGTTGTACTTGACGCCTTGCAGCAGCGACAACCAAGCCTTGATGCAAACCACTTTCAATCGCTTGGCAGATGCCGCCGAGGAAGACGGCTTGTTGCTGATTGAAGGTCGAAAAATTTGGGCCAAGCGACGCGCCGGTGGCGTGGTCTGGTTTGATTTCAAGGTCTTGTGTGGCGGGCCTCGCTCACAAAACGACTTCTTGGAAATCGCCAGCCAATTTCACACGGTATTTCTCAGCGGTGTCCCTCAAATGGAAGTTCGCCTATCCTCGGAGGCGCGGCGTTTCACCTGGTTGATCGATGTGCTGTATGACCGCCATGTCAAGCTGGTTATTGAAGCCGATGTCGAGCCTGAACAGCTTTATACCCAAGGTCCCATGTCGCATGAATTTCCGCGCACTGCGTCCAGGCTCAGAGAAATGCAATCGGCTGCTTTTTTGGCCTTGGGTCGGCGTGTGGTGGATACTTCGCTCACATGAAAACTTTTCTCTTTATTGGCCTAACGGTTATCAGCCTCCAAGCGTTCTCTCAAGAGACAGCTGATCCAACTTGGGTAGAAGGTTTGAATACCATTGAAGAACGCGCCAACTTGGATCGGATGCGCAAGAACATTGATGCTGAATACAAAGCGGCCAAAGTGGCCTGCTATCAGAAATTGGCAGTGACTTCTTGTTTGGACAAAGCCCGCCAAGTCAAATACAAAAAGGACAATGAGCACAAGCGTTTGAGCCTGGTGCTCAATGATGTTGAACGCAGACAAAATGCTTCCAAAGCCTTGCAGCGCACCGAAGACAAACAAAGTCCAGATCAACAGGCCGAGCGCGAATCACAGCGTGCTGATCGTTTGCAGCAGCAGTCGGACAGACAAGAGCGCCATATCGACACCAATCAAAAGCAACAAGACAAAGAAGCCGAGAAATCATCCAAAAGAGAAGCCCATGCTAAACATGTGCAGGAGGTCTTGGAGCGGCGACAAAAACACGAAGACAAACTGAAAGCAGCCACACAGTCCCGAGCCAAGCATCAACAAAAACTGGATGAAGCTGCCCAACACCGAGCTCAGGTTGAAAAGGACAGCGCGTCTCGCAATCCGCCTGCCCAACCCCTGCCGCCCCGTCCTAGCGACACACCATGATCGGGTGCTCCCTTGTCTGATGCTTTGAGCAACCACGTTCAGGAGGTGTTCACACCGGATGGTCCCCTGGCCCGTGCCACCCCTTTTTTCCAACCACGCGCTGGCCAAACCGAGATGGCCTTGGCCGTGGCCCATACCCTGACACACGGTGGTTCATTGGTGGTGGAGGCGGGAACGGGTGTGGGCAAAACTTTCGCTTATCTGGTGCCGGCTTTGCTCAGCGGCGAGCGGATTTTGGTGTCCACGGCCACCAAAACCTTGCAAGACCAGTTGTTTGCCAGAGACATCCCTGAGTTGTTGCAAGCCCTGGGTCTGCCCCTTCGTTTGGCCATGCTCAAAGGGCGGGGCAGCTATCTGTGTCAGCAGCGTTTGGAGTTGGCGCAACAGGCCGCCACGTTGCCGGATCGCCAAGCCGTGAAAAACTTGGCCCAGGTGCAAGCCTGGGCCCGCACCACCAGCACGGGTGATTTGGCCGAGGTGCCCAGTCTGGACGAGCGGTCGGCCTTGATTCCCTTGATCACCTCCAACCGCGACAACTGTCTGGGTTCACCCTGTCCGCATTGGCGCGAATGCCATTTGAATGCGGCACGCCGAGAAGCCATGGCCGCTGATGTGGTGGTCATCAACCACCATTTGTTTTTTGCTGACATGGCGGTGCGTGAATCGGGGATGGCTGAATTGCTGCCGTCAGTGCGTGTGGTCATCTTCGACGAAGCGCACCAGCTCAATGAAACCGGCATTCAGTTTTTAGGCAAGCAGTTGGGCACGGGCCAACTCCTCGACTTGGCGCGTGATGTCTTGGCCGCGGGCTTGCAACTCGCACGGGGTTTGGTGGACTGGCAAAAAGTGGTGTCTGAGTTTGAAAAAACCCTGCGCGATTGGCGTTTGGTGGTGGGCAAGCACCCCGCCAACACCAAGCTCAAATGGAGCGACCCGGAGCCACAGGGTGTCCACCCTTTGGATTGGGCGCAAGCCTTACACGATGTGACCGAGCGTGCAGAGCGCTTGCAAGCCGCGGTTGAAAACGTGGTGGACGCCGCACCCGACTTTCAGCGCTTGCACGAGCGCTTGTCAGAAGTGCTGTCCTTGATCGCCCATTTCGAAAACCCCTGCGCCCATGGCTCGGTGCGTTGGGTGGAGGTGGGCGGACAAATGCGCTGTTTTGAGGCGCCCTTGAACATTGCTGAAACGGTGCAAAACAAATTGCTGGGCACGGACGTGGCCATGCCGGGTGACAGCACCGCTGCCCCCTTGCCGCGCAGCTGGATCTTCACCTCGGCCACCTTGGGGGATGACGACAAATTATCTTGGTTCACCGAGCCCTGCGGCTTGACCAATGCCCAAGTGTTGCGGGTGCAAAGTCCTTTCAACTACCAAGCACAAGCTTGGGTGCATGTGCCACGTTTGATGGTGCCTCCCAAAGACCCGGGACACAGTGCCGAAGTGGGTGAGACGGCCATTCAAATTGCCCGTGCCTTGGGTGGTCGCACCTTGGTGCTCACCACCACTTTGCGGGCCTTGCGTGCGATTGGTGCTCAATTGCAAGCTGCGCTGGGTGACAGCGGCGAGTTGGACATCTTGATACAAGGTGACAGCCCAAAGCGTGAGTTGATGACCCGCTTTCGCAAAGGCATCGACCCCGGCAGCAAAGGCTGTGTGCTGGTGGCAACAGCCAGTTTTTGGGAAGGCTTTGATGTGCCCGGCGAGGCCTTGCAAGCGGTGGTGATCGACAAACTGCCTTTCCCGCCGCCGAACGATCCGCTGGTGGAGGCCCGCAGCCAACGCTTGGAAGCTCAGGGACGCAGCGCCTTCAATGATTATTTTTTACCCGAAGCAGCCGTGTCCTTGAAGCAAGGCGCAGGACGTTTGATCAGGCGAGAAACCGACCGCGGTGCCTTGGTGGTGTGCGACAACCGACTGGTGAATACCGGCTATGGTCGGCGTTTGTTGGCGGGTTTGCCACCCATGAACCGCATCGAGCAACTCCCCGAGTTGCTCAGCGCCCTGCGGGGCATCACCAAAATTTGAGCCAGCTGTTGAACGCTCTAACTGGCGTTCACCAAAACTTGTACCAGTTTGTATCCGCCGGTTTACCGGGCTTGGGAAAGTACTTGCTGTCGGGATAGGACTGCTTCAAGACCCGCAAGGTGTCATCTTGCAACTGCGTCAAGCCCAAGGCTTTGTAAGACTCCACCAAAATGATCAAGGCATCTTCGACGGCCGCGATGTTTTGATAATCATTGAGCGTGGTTTGGGCGCGGTTGATGGCCGCCACATAAGCGCCTTTTTTGAAATAGTAGTAGGCCACCTTGATTTCAGACTTGGCCAGCAAATTGATGATGTGGCGCATGCGCAAGGAAGCATCTTCCGCGTACTTGGACTGCGGAAAGCGGGTCACCAGTTCTTTGTAGGCTTCAAATGATTCCCGAGCTGCCATTTGGTCGCGTTCGGCCAAATCTTGCTTGAACCATTTGGACATCAGGCCCAGGTCGTCATTGAAGTTGATGGTGCCCTTGAGGTACATGGCGAAGTCCATGGCCGGGCTGGCGGGGTTGAGCTTCATGAAACGCTCGAGGGTGACGATGGCGTTGGCACGGTCCCCGTTTTTGTATTGGGCGTAGGCTTTGTCAAGCTGGGCTTGTTGGGCCAGGGGCGTGCCAGCAGCGCGACCCTCCAATTTGTCCAACAGCACAATGGCTTTGTCGTACAAATTGCCCTGCATGTTGTCTTTGGCCTCGGCGTAAATTTCTTCAGGCTTCATGCCCGCCGTTTTGTCTTTGTCATCCGTGGCACAGCCCAGCAACAAACCCATGAACAACAACACCGATAATGAATGAAATCTCACCACTTTGAACCTTCAGTCTTTGAACTGATCTCATTATCAGCGATGCGTCCTCCTGTTCTCGATCCTTTGGTGCCGTCTGGGCTGGCAGAGGTCGAGCCTGATGAGCTGGGCCAAGACGCTGAAGTCCGCGACATCCTGATTCCCACCGACTTGCACCGCGATCGACTCGACCGCGCTTTGGTGGCTTTGCTGCCCGAGTTTTCACGCAACCACCTGAAACACCTGATTGAAGACGGTTGTGTCAGTGTCGCAAGTCAAGCGCAGGCCATCACCAAAGTCGCCCATTTGGTCAAAGCGGCCGAGACCTACAGCGTGCGTTTGCAGCCCACTGAAATGTCTCAGGCTTATTTGCCGCAGGCCATGGACTTGGATGTGGTGTTTGAGGACCCGCACTTGCGGGTGATCCACAAGCCGGTGGGCTTGGTGGTGCATCCTGCTCCGGGCAACTGGAGTGGCACCTTGCTCAATGGCTTATTGGCCTTGGATCCCAACCTCAAACAAGTGCCCAGGGCCGGCATCGTGCACCGCCTCGACAAAGACACGAGCGGCTTGATGGTGACGGCCCGAACCCGCGCTTGCATGGACGCCTTGGTGGCCATGATCGGCGAGCGCACGGTGCACCGAGAGTACCTGGCGATATCTCAGCGCCCCTGGCGTGGCGACCAAGAGCGTGAGGTTGAATTGGCCGTAGGGCGCGACCCGCGCAACCGCTTGCGCATGGCGGTGGTGGACTTGGCCCGCCAATCTGGCAAACCGGCCCACACCAGCTTCGAATGCTGGGACAGCAACGACCAAGGCTGTGTGGTGCATGGCACCTTGCACACCGGGCGCACCCACCAAATCAGGGTGCACATGGCGGCCATCGGCTTGCCATTGCTGGGCGACGGCCTGTATGGCGGCAGCGACAGCCCCGAGATTCAGCGTCAGGCCTTGCATGCCTTCCGTTTGGGCTTAACCCACCCGTTCAAGGGCCTGGACTTGCAGTTTGAGGCCCCGTTGCCCGCCGATATGCAGGCCGCCTTGGCCGCCATGGGGCTGCAGACCCCTCGGCTAGAATGAGCACCCTTATTTCCCCGGACCACACACCATGAACAGCTTGGAAGCCAAGCGTGTCCTAGAGACGGCCTTGCTTTGTGCCACCCAGCCTCTTCAGGTGCGGGAGTTGCGCCAGCTTTTTCACGACGAGTTGGGTGCCGACACCATCAAAACCCTGTTGCAAGACATACAGCTCGACTGGGCCCAGCGCGGCTTGGAGTTGGTCAACGTGGCCAGTGGTTGGCGCATGCAAAGTCGCCCCGAAATGCGCGATTTCCTCGACCGATTGCACCCCGAAAAACCCCCCAAATACTCCCGCGCTGCCTTGGAAACTTTGGCCATCATTGCTTACCGCCAACCGGTCACACGCGGCGACATGGAAGACATTCGGGGCGTCACGGTCAATTCCCTTGTCATCAAACAGTTGGAAGACCGCGGCTGGGTCGAGGTGATCGGTCACCGCGAAACCGTGGGTCGCCCCATGCTGTACGCCACCACCCGCCAGTTTTTGGACGATTTGGGCGTGGCCTCTTTAGACCAATTGCCACCGCTGGAAGCCCAGCACGCCAGCGAAGGTTTTTTCGAGCAACTCACGGCCCAAGTGGAAGAAGAAGTCGATTCATCGCAACTCAGCATGGTTTTGGAGGCGACGGACGAGGACTCGGAGATGTCTGAAGCATCGCCTTCAGAAGCATCAGCTGATCTGCCCGTCCAACCGCACGATAACCAGCCAGGCAACCAGGCGTGAACAAAAAAGGTATTCAATTCAACGAGGTGGTCTCTGGCGCTTTTGACGCGCAACCCGACACCGCAGAAGCCCCTGAACCGCTCAAGCGGGTGCTCAGCCCCCAGCCTGAAACCCCTAAATTGCACAAAGTCTTGGCCCAATCCGGTCTGGGCTCGCGTCTGGAAATGGAAGCGCTGATTGCCCAAGGCCGGGTGCTGGTGAACGACCAGCCCGCCCACGTCGGGCAGCGCATTCAATACGGGGACCATGTCAAGGTCAATGGCCGAGCGCTGCATTTGCGCATCGAGCCGCCGCCCCCGCGCATCATTGCTTATCACAAGCCCACAGGCGAAATCGTCAGCCACGACGACCCGCAAAGCCGACCCACGGTGTTTCGCAAACTGCCGCGCCTGCAAAACGGCAAATGGCAGTCGGTGGGTCGCCTCGACCTGAACACCGAGGGCTTGTTGCTGTTCACCAATTCCGGTGAGTTGGCCAACAAGCTGATGCATCCCCGCTTTGGCTTGGAGCGTGAATACGCTGTGCGGGTGCTGGGTGCACTCAGCAACATTGAAAAAGCCAAATTGTTGGCGGGTGTTCAACTTGAAGATGGCGAAGCTCGTTTTGGCAGCTTGGAAGATGGCGGCGGCGAGGGCGCGAATTGCTGGTACCGCGTCACCATCCAAGAAGGGCGCAACCGCGAGGTGCGCCGCATGTTTGAAGCGGTCGGCCATGCGGTCAGCCGACTGATTCGCATCCGCTACGGAAAAATGATGCTGCCGCGGGGTTTGAAACGCGGCGAGTGGATGGAACTGGACGCCTTGGACACCGAGCAATTGGTGCGCAGCGCTGGCTTGGCCCGCAGCGTGTCCAAAGCCGCGCCGGGGCGCAAATCCGCCCCAGCCAAATCGGTGTCCGCTGTTGCTGGCAAACGTGCTGTGGCGGGTTCTGCGGCTGGCTTTATTGGTGGCGAAAGCCTGTCGCGTCAACGGCGCGACCAAAAAACAGATGCCGCTCGCAAAAAGGCCTTGCCCCGCCGAGCTAAAATGGGCTTCTAAAGGCACAAGCCCTCTTTATTTTTTGACAACTTCCTGGAATCTTTCTCATGGCCATCGAACGCACCCTCTCCATCATCAAACCTGACGCCGTTGCAAAAAACGTCATTGGTCAAATCTACGCTCGCTTTGAAGGCGCTGGCCTCAAAGTCATCGCCGCTCGCATGGCCCACCTCAGCCGTGGCGAAGCCGAAGCCTTTTACGGCGTGCACAAAGCCCGTCCTTTCTTCAAAGATTTGGTCGACTTCATGATCTCCGGCCCGGTCATGATCCAGGTGCTCGAAGGCGAGAACGCCATCCTGAAAAACCGCGATCTGATGGGGGCCACCGACCCCAAGAAGGCCGACAAAGGCACCATCCGCGCTGATTTCGCTGACAGCATTGACGCCAATGCGGTGCACGGCTCCGACGGTCCTGACACCGCAGCCCACGAAATCGGTTTCTTCTTTGCTGGAATGAACGTTTTCGGTCACTGAAAGCGTTTCTCGCCGCATCGCCATGAAGACCAACCTGCTCGACTTTGATCTCGATGGTTTGGTCGCATGGTGCTTGACCCGAGGCGAGAAAAAATTTCGGGCGGTCCAGCTGTTTCGCTGGATCCACCACAAAGGCGTCTCAGACTTTGCGCAGATGTCCGACCTGGCGCTCAGCCTGCGCACCAAACTCCAAGCTAACGCCAGCATTGACGCTTTGCCTGTGGTCAGTCGCCATGACTCGGCCGACGGCACCATCAAATGGATGTTCGATGTGGGGCAGGGCAACGCGATTGAAACCGTCTTCATCCCCGAAACCGACCGTGGCACTTTGTGTGTGTCTTCGCAGGCTGGTTGTGCCGTGGGGTGTCCATTTTGCTCAACCGGTGCCCAAGGCTTCAGCCGCAACCTCACCACCGCTGAAATCTTGGCGCAATTGTGGTTTGCCGAACGCACCCTGCGCCTAGAACGCGGCACTGACGAACGCGTCATCTCCAACGTGGTGATGATGGGCATGGGCGAGCCCTTGCAAAACTACAGTGCCTTGGTGCCCGCCCTGAAAACCATGCTGGACGACCACGGTTATGGCTTGTCGCGCCGCCGTGTCACAGTGTCCACCTCGGGCGTGGTGCCCATGATCGACCGCTTGTCGCAAGACTGCCCGGTGGCCTTGGCCGTGTCCTTGCATGCGCCGAATGACACCTTGCGCGACAAACTGGTGCCCCTGAACTTGAAATACCCCTTGGCCGAGTTGTTGCAATCCTGCCGCGACTACCTGGCCCACGCCCCGCGCGACTTCATCACCTTCGAGTACTGCATGCTCGACGGTGTGAACGACAGCGACGAACATGCAGAGCAACTCATCGCCTTGGTGCGCCCGCCGCATGGCGAGCCCACGCCTTGCAAGTTCAACCTGATTCCTTTCAACCCTTTTCCCGCCTCTGGTTTATTGCGTTCACCGCCCGAGCGGGTCAAGGCTTTTGCCGCCATCTTGTCCGAGGCGGGCATCGTCACCACGGTGCGCAAAACCCGGGGCGACGACATCGCCGCGGCATGTGGACAATTGGCAGGTGACATCCAAGACCGCACCGATGTCTCAGGGCGTCGCGCCAAAACCATTCGCATTCATGCTTGAAGGCTCACCATGACCGACGAACAAGCCATTCCTTTTTCCAAACCCGCACGAAATCAAAGCTTGCAAGCCCAGGTGCGTTGGGGCAGCCATGTGGTCACGGTCGGCGGCGATGCCCCGGTGCGGGTGCAGTCCATGACCAACACCGACACCGGTGACGTCATTGGCACCGCCATTCAGGTGAAAGAACTGGCCTTGGCAGGTTCGGAGATGGTGCGCATCACCGTTGATACACCCGAATCGGCCAAAGCCGTGCCCTACATCCGGGAGCAGCTCGACAAGATGGGCATCAACGTTCCTTTGGTCGGCGACTTTCATTACAACGGGCATCGGTTGCTGACCGAATTCCCCGACTGTGCCCAAGCGCTGTCCAAGTACCGCATCAACCCCGGCAATGTGGGCAAGGGCGACAAGCACGACAAGCAATTTGCCCAAATGATCGAGGCGGCCATTCAATACGACAAAGCCGTTCGCATCGGGGTGAACTGGGGCAGCTTGGACCAGGAACTGCTGGCCAAGCTCATGGACGAGAATGCCTTGCGTGCCCACCCTTGGGACGCCAAACAAGTGATGTACCAAGCCCTGGTCACTTCCGCCTTGGAGTCCGCTGAACTGGCCGAACGGCTGGGCTTGCCGCGCCAGCAAATCATCCTCAGTTGCAAGATGAGTGGGGTGCAAGACCTGATCGCGCTCTACCGCGAATTGGCCAAGCGCACCAACCATTCCTTGCACTTGGGCCTCACAGAAGCTGGCATGGGTACCAAGGGAACCGCGGCTTCCAGCGTGGCCTTGGGCGTGCTGCTGCAAGAGGGCATTGGCGACACCATCCGCGTGTCGCTCACCCCGCAGCCCGGTGAAGCCCGCACCCAAGAGGTGCTGATTGCCACCGAAATTTTGCAAGCGCTGGGTTTGCGCACCTTTGTGCCCAGCGTCACTGCTTGCCCTGGATGTGGCCGCACCACCAGCACCACCTTCCAAGAACTGGCCCAGCAAATTGACGAGTTTTTGCGCTTGCAAATGCCGGTATGGCGCAAGCAGTACCCCGGCGTAGAAAACCTGAAAGTGGCGGTCATGGGCTGCATCGTCAACGGCCCCGGCGAAAGCAAACATGCCGACATCGGCATCAGCTTGCCCGGCACCGGTGAAGCGCCTGCCGCCCCCGTGTTCATCGACGGCCAAAAAGCACTCACCTTGCGCGGCGACAATATCGCCAAGGAATTCCACGACATCGTCGACAACTACATCCAGAAAAAATACGCGGTCAGCGCCTGATGCGCCCCGCCCTAGAGCACCATGGCTGACAAATTAACCGCCGTCAAAGGCATGAACGACATCTTGCCGCCCGACTCTGCGCGTTGGGAAGCCTTGGAAACAGCCGTTCGGCAAGTGATGCACTTGCACGCTTACCGCAACATCCGCACCCCCATCGTTGAGCCGACCGCTTTGTTTGTTCGCGGCTTGGGCGAGGTGACCGACATCGTTGAAAAAGAGATGTACTCGTTTGAGGATCGCCTGAATGGCGAGCAGCTCACCCTGCGCCCGGAGTCCACAGCAGGCGTGGTGCGGGCAGCCGTGGAGCACAACATGCTCTATGACGGCGGCAAACGCTTGTATTACATGGGCCCCATGTTCAGGCACGAACGTCCCCAGCGCGGCAGGTACCGACAATTCCATCAAATTGGAGCTGAAGCTCTGGGCTTTGGCGGCCCTGAAGTGGACGCAGAATTGATTTTGTTGGCCCATGCTTTGTGGCTAGCCTTGGGTTTGAAAGATGTGCGTTTGGAGCTCAACAGCTTGGGCCAGCCGCCCGAGCGCAAACTACACCGCGCAGCGCTCATCGCGTACTTTGAGCAGCACCTGAACCAGCTTGATGAAGACGCGAAACGTCGCCTTCACAGCAACCCCTTGCGGATTTTGGACAGTAAAAATCCCGCCATGAAGGCTTTGAATGAGACGGCTCCCAAGCTGCTGGATTTCTTGGGGCCCGAAAGCCTGGCGCATTTCAACGCGGTTCGCGCCATGCTCGACGCCAATGGCGTGATCTACAGCATCAACCCGCGCTTGGTGCGCGGCATGGACTATTACAACCTGACGGTGTTCGAGTTCATCACCGATCGCTTGGGCTCGCAAGGCACGGTGTGTGGCGGTGGCCGCTACGATCATCTGGTGGCTGAAATCGGCGGCAAACCTGCACCCGCCGTCGGTTGGGCGCTGGGGGTTGAACGCGTTTTGGAGTTGCTGAAAGAACAGGGCGACGCCACCGCCGAAATGGTGCCCGATGTCTACGCCATCATCCCTGAGGCTTCGGCCTTGCCCCAAGTCCTGCCGGTGCTTCAAAGCCTGCGCCAGATGGGTGTCTCGGTGCAAATGCATGCCCCCAGTGGTGCGGTTGAAGGCATGGGCAGCATGAAGTCACAATTCAAAAAAGCCGACAGCAGCGGGGCGCATTTCGCCTTGGTGTTTGGTCCTGACGAACTGGCTCAAGGGCAGGTCACGGTCAAGGCCTTGCGCGATGGCCAAGGGGCTCAACGCATCGAGACCTTGACGCAAATCGACGCTTGGGGTCACAGCCTACAATCGCAGGCTTGAGTTTTAAACCCTTTGGAATCCCATGGCCACCCATCTTGACCTCGAAGAACAAGAGCAACTAGACCAATTCAAACATTTTTGGGCGCGTTGGGGCAACCTGATCACGGGCTTGGTGACCGCTGTCTTGCTGGTTTACGCCTCCTACAACGGCTGGAATTACTGGCAGCAGCGCCAAGCCACCCAAGCGGCTGTCCTGTATGACACGTTTGAAAATGCGGCTCGTGGGGCTGATGTACCCCTGATGGCTCGCTCCTTGGCTGATTTGCAAAACCAATTTGGCCGCACCACCTTTGCCCAGCAAGCGGCCTTGCTGTCTGCCCGCATCTATGCCAACAAAGCCAATTTGCCAGAAGCCGAAAAATCCCTGCAAGGGGTGATCGATCATGGCAAAGAGGACGGTTATGTCGCGCTTGCGCGCTTGCGTTTGTCTGCCCTGGCGATGGAGCAAAAAAACCTAGACAAGGCCAAAGCCTTGCTGCAGACCGTCAAAGCACCAACTGGTTTTCAGCCCTTGTTTGACGACCGCCTTGGCGATATCGCCGTGCTGCAAAACAAACCTGAAGAAGCCAAACCCCTTTATCTGAGCGCTTACAAAGGCTTGGAAGCAAGCAATGATTACCGTCGCATGGTCGATTACAAATTGGCTGCCTTGGGCGTCAATACCGCCGACACCGAGAAGAAACAATGAATTTTCGACTGTTGCTCGCTCCATCTACATGCTTGGCTGCAGCATTGTTGCTCAGCGCTTGTGGCAGCAGCCCCAAACCCAGCGCTCAGGCGATCGGAGATGTCAAGGTTGAGCAGGCCTTGGTTCCCGCTTGGAGCGTCAAACTGGCAGGTGACACAGCCCTGAACCAAAGCCTGCCAATGCAGGACGGCCAACTGGCCATGGTCAGCAAAAATGGCCATGTGCATTTGGTTCGTGCCGACACCGGACGCTTGGTGTGGCAGCTTGCGTTTAAAACCGATTTGAATACAGGTGCTGGGTTTGATGGCCGCAATGTCGCGGTTGTCACCCGCAGCAACGAGCTGGTGGCGGTGGCTGATGGCAAAGTCAGCTGGCGGACCCGATTGACGGCCCAGTCGTACACCAATCCCTTGGTGGCAGGCGAGAGAGTCTTTGTGTTGTTGGCCGACCGCTCTGTCGCTGCTTTTGACCTGGCCACAGGCCAGCGCTTGTGGGTTCAGCAACGCAGCGGCGAAGCCTTGGTCTTGAAACAAAACGGTGTGCTGATGGCCTTTCAAAACAACCTGTTGGCGGGTTTGGGCGGCAAATTGGTGGCTTTGAATCCTGACAACGGCCAGGTGCGCTGGGAAGTCCCCATTGCCAATCCACGCGGCATCAACGACTTGGAGCGTCTGGTGGATTTGGTCGCCAGCCCATCACGGCTGAACAATTCTGTTTGTGTGCGTGCTTTCCAAGCCCAAGTGGGTTGTGTCGACGCCTTACGGGGTGCCTTGTTATGGACCCGTCCAGCCAACGGTGTGCAGGGTGTTGGCGGGGATGGCACGGCGCTGGCAGGTGCAGAGAGCAATGGCGTTGTGCAAGCCTGGAACCGCAGCACAGGCGAACGATTGTGGGACACGGACCGCCTGAAATACCGCGAACTGACAGCCCCCTTGTGGACCTCCAAAGGGGTGGTTGTGGGCGATGCTGGGGGCTATTTATACGTGCTGTCTGGCCAAGATGGTCGTTTGATGAACAAGCTGAAAACCCCAGCCTCCGGTTTTGCTTCCTCGCCTACTGCACTGCCTGACGGAGGCTTTGTGGTGCTGACGCGCAACGGTCTTTTGCAGGCCTACCAACTGCCTTGAGCGGCAGTTACCCTTTGTGAAACCAGTCATCGCTATCGTGGGTCGCCCCAACGTGGGCAAATCCACGTTGTTCAACCGCATCACCAAAACACGTGACGCCATCGTGGCTGATTACGCGGGCCTCACCCGGGACCGCCACTACGGCAATGCCAAATTGGGCAAGCACGAATTCATCGTCATCGATACCGGCGGTTTCGAGCCCGACGCGGAAAGCGGCATCTTCAAAGAAATGGCCAAGCAAACCCGGCAAGCGGTGGCCGAGTCGGATGCGGTGATTTTTGTGGTCGACGCCAGAGACGGTTTGTCGGCGCAAGACCATGACATTGGCAACTATTTGCGGCGCTTGGGCAAGCCTTGCTTGTTGGTGGCCAACAAGGCCGAAGGCATGCAGCAAGGCCACCGCTTGGTCGAGTTCTACGAATTGGGTTTGGGCGAAGTGCTGCCGGTTTCGGCAGCCCACGGCCAGGGCATTCGCAGCATGATCGAGTTGGCGCTGGAACCCTTGCATTTACCCGAAGAAGAGGATGAAGAAGAGGGCGAAGACAAACCCATCCGCTTGGCCGTGGTGGGACGGCCTAATGTGGGCAAGTCCACCCTGATCAACACCTGGTTGGGTGAAGAGCGCTTGGTGGCCTTTGACATGCCAGGCACCACGCGCGACGCCATCAGCGTGCCCTTTGAACGCGATGGTCAGATGTTTGAATTGATCGACACAGCAGGTTTGCGCCGACGCGGCAAAGTGTTCGAGGCCATTGAAAAATTCTCGGTGGTGAAAACCTTGCAAGCCATTGAATCGGCCAATGTGGTTCTGTTGTTGCTGGATGCCACCCAAGGGGTCACCGAACAAGATGCACACATCGCCGGTTTTGTGCTGGAGAGTGGCCGCGCTGTGGTGTTGGCGGTGAACAAATGGGATGCGGTGGATGCCTACCAACGTGAGTTGTTGGCCCGCTCCATTGAAAACCGCTTGGCTTTCTTGAAGTTCGCCAAACTGCACCATATTTCAGCCATCAAGCGCCAAGGCTTGGGCCCCGTCTGGACCTCTATAGCGCAGGCGCACAAAGCGGCGATGTGCAAAATGTCCACGCCGGTGCTCACGCGTTTGTTGCTGGAAGCTGTGCAGTTCCAGTCGCCCAACCGCTCCGGCATGTTCCGTCCCAAATTGCGCTATGCCCACCAAGGCGGCATGAACCCGCCCGTCATCGTGATTCACGGCAATTCCTTGGAGCACGTGACCGAGGCTTACAAGCGGTTTTTGGAAGGGCGTTTTCGCAAGGCTTTTTCGCTGGAAGGCACGCCCTTGCGGATCGAGCTGAAAACCTCCAGCAACCCTTACGCCGACAAAGAGCGATAGCCCTTGGAAACGACCCCTTGTTTTCAAAGGGGTAAGTAGGCTGTGGTATCGTTATTCTTCCTCAGCAAACACGGAGAATATCGTGAATCAAAAAGGGCAACTTCTACAAGACCCGTTCCTCAATATCTTGCGCAAAGAGCATGTGCCGGTATCCATTTATTTGGTCAACGGCATCAAATTGCAAGGCCAAATCGAATCCTTTGATCAATACGTTGTGTTGCTTCGCAACACCGTTACCCAAATGATTTACAAGCACGCGATTTCCACCATCGTACCCGGCCGCCCTGTGAATTTTGCCCAGGCCGATACGCCTGACTCACAAGCCTGAACGCGACCGCCCAGTTCACTTGAATCACCCAGACGACGCTTCAACTGCCACCGCCTTGCTGGTCGGCGTGGATTTTGGCATGCCGCATTTCGACACCGAACTCGATGAATTGGCGCAATTGGCGCAAACGGCGGGTTTGAACCCTGTTGCGCGGCTCACCTGCAAGCGCAAAGCACCGGATGCAGCCATGTTTGTCGGTACTGGCAAGGCCGAAGAAATCAAAGAGTTGGCTCTGCTGCATGGCGCCACCGAAGTCTTGTTTGACCAAGCCATCAGCCCCGCCCAACAGCGCAACTTGGAGCGGACCCTGGGTTTGCCGGTGAATGACCGCACCATGCTGATTCTGCAAATCTTTGCCCAGCGTGCCCGCAGCCACGAAGGCAAATTGCAAGTGGAATTGGCACGTTTGCAATACCTGAGCACTCGCTTGGTTCGTCGCTGGTCGCACTTAGAGCGTCAAAGCGGCGGCATTGGCATGCGTGGCGGCCCGGGCGAAACGCAAATTGAGTTGGACCGTCGCATGATTGGCGAGTCCATCAAGCGCACCCGCGATCGCCTGCAAAAAGTCAAGCGCCAGCGCAACACCCAGCGACGTCAACGCGAGCGCCAACAAATGTTCAATGTCTCCTTGGTGGGTTACACCAATGCAGGCAAATCCACCTTGTTCAACAGCTTGGTCAAAGCCCGGGCGTATGCGGCCGACCAATTGTTTGCCACCCTGGACACCACCACGCGCCAGCTGTATTTGAACAACGACGAGGGCGAGGGCAGCCACATTTCCTTGTCTGACACCGTGGGATTCATCCGCGATTTGCCGCATGGATTGGTGGATGCGTTTGAGGCCACCTTGCAAGAAGCCACCTCGGCCGACTTGCTGTTGCATGTGGTGGATGCATCTCACCCGGGCTACCCAGAGCAAATCGCCCAAGTGCAATCCGTGCTGGCAGACATTGGTGCAGCAGACGTTCCCCAGCTGCTCATCTTCAACAAAATGGATGCTTTAGAAGACAGCCAGCGTCCGCGCTTGCTACAAGACATGTACATGCTGGACGATCTGGCTGTGCCCCGTATTTTCATGAGTGCCCAATCGGGCTTGAATTTGGACACATTGCGCCAACGTTTACTCCAGCAGGCGCAAGCCCATGCTGCATCTTTGAAGACCCCCGAGTTGGACCATGAAGCCCTCGGATAAATCGACCCATTTGGCTTTAGGCACAATGGGGGCTTGCCGCATCCAATTGACTGATCAAAAATGAATATCAAATCCAGGGCATGGCCCATTTTCAACGGGCTTTATCAATGGTCATGGCTCGCCATGACCCGACTCAAGGCCGCATTCCAGAGCGTGCTTGGCACGTTCAATTTGAACGATGGGCGTTGGGGCCGCGGTGATGATGGCAATGATCCAGCAGGCGCACGCAACAACGCGCCTGACGATGGGCAGCAGCCTCCCCGCCCAGAGGAGCAACGCCGCCCCTCCCGCCCCACACAAGGCCCCCCCGACTTGGATGAACTTTGGCGAGATTTGAACCAAAAATTCGGACAACTCTTTGGCAAGCGAGGACAAGGTGGCCCCCCCGGCGGCGGTGGCGGTTTTCAGCCTCCTTTCAAGAATGCTGGAACTGGTTTGGCTGCCGTGGCTGGCGTGGTGTTTCTGCTTTGGCTCGGTTCGGGTTTTTTCATCGTGCAAGAGGGCCAACAAGCCGTCATCACACAATTTGGCCGCTACCACAGCACTGCAGGTGCAGGTATCAACTGGCGAATGCCTTTTCCAATCCAGCGCCATGAAGTCGTTTTTGTGACACAAATTCGTTCATTGGATGTTGGGCGAGAT
Organism: uncultured Burkholderiales bacterium; assembly: GCA_937891045.1. The sequence goes on from CALBEV010000180.1 coordinate 37,233, forward strand.
ACCGTCATCAAGGCAACAGGCCTGCGTGAATCAGCCATGCTGACCGAAGATGAAAACATCGTCGAAATCAAATTTGCGGTGCAATACCGCCTCACCGATGCGCGGGCCTATTTGTTTGAAAGCAAAAATCCAACGGATGCCGTGATGCAAGCTGCAGAAACATCGGTGCGTGAAGTGGTGGGCAAAATGCGCATGGATGCGGCCCTGTCTGAGGACAGGGAGCAAATCGCACCGCGTGTTCGCGCCATCATGCAAACCATCTTGGATCGTTACAACGTGGGTATTGAAGTGGTTGGCATCAACTTGCAACAAGGCGGTGTGCGTCCGCCAGAGCAAGTTCAGGCGGCCTTCGATGATGTGCTCAAGGCTGGACAAGAGCGTGAACGCGCAAAAAATGAAGCAGAGGCCTATGCCAATGACGTGATTCCTCGTGCAGTTGGTTCTGCTTCACGTTTGAAGCAAGAGGCCGATGCCTACAAGTCGCGCATCGTCGCGCAAGCGCAAGGTGATGCCCAGCGCTTCAAATCCTTGTACGCGGAATACCAAAAAGCGCCTCAGGTGACCAGAGATCGTCTCTACATCAACACCATGAAAGAGATCTATGGCAATGTCACCAAGGTCATGGTCGAGTCTCGGCAAGGTTCGAATTTGCTGTACCTGCCTTTGGACAAAATCATGCAGATGAACGGCGTGAATCCACCCGCCATCAGCCTGCCAAGCGAACCTGCAAGCGTGGATCTGCCCACACCCATCGCGCCCAACTCATCGTCGTCTGACAGCCGCAGCAGAGACAGCCGTCAACGTGACCGCGACATACGCTAAGAGAACATCATGAACAAACTAGGTCTTTACGTCTCGTCTTTCCTCTTGGCATTGTTGCTTCTCAGTTCCACCATTTTCGTGGTCGACCAACGGCAATATGGCGTTGTTTATTCTTTGGGGCAAATCAAAAAGGTCATTACCGAGCCAGGTTTGAATTTCAAACTGCCACCACCTTTTCAAAACGTCAACTTCATCGATAAACGTTTGTTGACTTTGGACAATGTGGATTCAGAACCCATGTTGACCGCTGAGAAGCAACGCATGGTGATTGATTGGTATGTTCGTTGGCGCATTTCCGACCCGTCTCAATACATTCGAAATGTCGGCTTGGATGAAAGAGCGGGTGCCCAGCAACTCACGCGCGTGGTGCGCAATGCGTTTCAAGAAGAGATCAACAAACGCACGGTGAAAGACCTCTTGTCACTCAAGCGCGAGGCGTTGATGGTCGACGTCAAGCGCGAAGTGTTGGAGATCGTCAAAGGCAGCAACAACCCTTGGGGTATTGATGTGGTTGACGTGCGCATCACCCGCGCCGATTATGTCGACACCATCACCGAATCCGTTTACCGCCGCATGGAAGCCGAACGCAAGCGTGTTGCCAATGAATTGCGCTCCACCGGTGGTGCTGAAGGGGAAAAAATCCGCGCCGATGCCGACCGTCAGCGCGAAGTGACCTTGGCCAATGCCTACCGTGATGCGCAAAAAATCAAAGGTGAAGGTGACGCCGAGGCGGCGAAACTGTACTCGGAAGCTTTTGGCCGTGATGCTCAGTTTGCGCAGTTTTATCAAAGCCTTGAGGCCTACAAATCCAGCTTCAATAAAAAGACAGATGTGATGGTTCTGGACCCCAACAACGACTTCTTCAAAGCCATGCGGGGTTCGGGCTCTGCCGGTACTGCCAAAAAATAAGCACGGCCACGGTGGCGTGCTTGTGACAGACCAGTAGAATCTCTTTTTTAACAGCACTTCAACATTTCATGGCTGCCTGGGTCTTGCCGGATCATATTGCGGATGTATTGCCCTCAGAGGCCCGGCACATTGAAGAATTGCGCCGCCTGTGCTTAGACACAGCCCGAGGCTTTGGCTATGAACTGGTCATGCCGCCCATGCTCGAGCATCTGGCATCGCTGATGTCAGGCAACAATGCCGGTTTGGATTTGCAAACTTTCAAAATGGTTGACCAACTTTCTGGTCGCACTTTGGGTTTGCGCATCGACACCACACCGCAAGTCGCCCGCATCGATGCCCATTTGCTCAACCGCGTAGGCGTCACCCGGCTTTGTTATTGCGGCCCGGTGCTGCACACCAAACCATTGGGTCCTTATGCCACCCGCGAGCCCTTGCAATTGGGCGCTGAAATTTATGGCCATGCTGGTCTTGAAGCCGATTTGGAAATTTTGCAACTGACGCTGCAATGCTTGCGTGCCAATCACTTGGCCTCGTTTCACATTGACCTGAGTGATGCACGGATCTTGCCCGCCTTGCTCAACGGCCAATCGCTGTCTGCTGATCAAACCAAGGCCATCACGGATGCGCTGACACACAAAGATATCAGTGCCATGCGTGAGTTGACGGCGCAACTGCCACAAGCCCTGGGGCAAGCTTTACAAGCCTTGGTGCAGATGTACGGCGACCTGAGTGTGTTGCAAACAGCCCGCGTTCAATTTGCCGCTTGGCCCGCGGTGTTGACGGCATTGGACCAGTTGGCTTGGTTGGCTTCCCATATCGATCACCCGGTCAGCATCGATTTGGCTGACCTGCGTGGTTACGCCTATTACAGTGGCCCGCGCTTCTCGGTGTTTGTGCCCGAGTCCAGCGATGCCTTGGTACGAGGTGGACGCTATGACGAGGTTGGCGCTGTTTTTGGCCGCAAACGTCCTGCCGTGGGCTTCAGTTTGGACATCAAGGCCTTGGTGGGCCTATTGCCGCATCCCCAGCCTCAAGCCGCGATTCGCGCCCCTTGGCGAGACGATGCTGTGCTGGTCGCCACCATTGCCCAACTCCGAGCACAAGGACACACCGTGGTCTGCATGTTGCCCGGCCATGACAGCGAAGTTGACGAGTTCGAATGCGACCGTGAACTCGTCGACACCTCAGGGGGTTGGACGGTCCAACCTTTGCGACAACAATGACATTGAGTTGATGAATCCATGAGTACAAAGCACGGACGGCATGTGGTGGTGGTGGGTACCCAATGGGGTGACGAGGGCAAGGGCAAGCTGGTCGATTGGCTCACCGAAAGCGCCCAAGGCGTGGTGCGTTTTCAAGGCGGCCACAACGCCGGTCACACCTTGGTCATCAACGGTGTCAAAACCGCGTTGCACCTGATTCCCAGTGGCATCATGCGCCCCGGCATCAAGTGCTACATCGGCAATGGTGTGGTGCTGTCTGCTGCCAAATTGTTTGAAGAGATTGAGGGTTTGGAAAAAGCCGGTGTCGAAGTGCGTTCACGCTTGCGCATCAGCGAGTCTTGCCCGCTCATCTTGCCGTTCCATGCAGCACTTGATGTCGCCAGAGAAGCCGCCCGCGAGCAAGGTGGTTCTGAAAAAATTGGCACCACAGGACGCGGCATTGGCCCGGCTTATGAAGACAAAATTGCACGCCGCGCCTTGCGGGTGCAAGACTTGAAGCACCCCGATCGCTTTGCCAGCAAGTTGCGTGAGCTGTTGGCCTTGCACAACCATGTACTGACCACTTTTTTGGGCTCCGAACAATTCAACTTCGGTGACGGCTTGAAGCCCTACATGGCCAACGGGCAAGTGCAATTTCAGGCGGTGTATGACGAAGCCATGCAACACGCGGCACTCTTGAAGCCCATGATGGCCGATGTGTCGCGCGAACTCAATGAGGCCCACCATGCGGGCAGCAACTTGCTGTTTGAAGGGGCGCAAGGCACCTTGTTGGACGTCGATCACGGCACCTATCCTTTTGTCACTTCCAGCAACTGTGTGGCAGGCAATGCTGCAGCAGGGTCTGGCGTGGGTCCTGGCTTGTTGCACTACATCTTGGGCATCACCAAGGCCTATTGCACCCGTGTGGGTGGAGGTCCTTTCCCCACCGAACTCGATTGGGACGTGGAAGGCACGCCCGGTTGGCACATGAGCACCGTGGGTGCTGAGAAGGGCACCACCACTGGGCGTTACCGCCGCTGTGGTTGGTTCGATGCCGCTTTGCTCAAGCGCAGTGCGCAAGTCAATGGTTTGAGTGGCTTGTGCATCACCAAATTGGATGTGCTTGATGGCTTGAAAGAACTGAAGCTGTGCACCGGCTACAAACTCGATGGTGAAACCATCGACATCCTGCCCATGGGGGCTGATGACATTGCACGTTGTGAACCCCTTTACGAAACCTTGCCCGGCTGGAGCGACAGCACGGTGGGTGTCACAGACTACGCCAAATTGCCAGTCCAAGCCCGACATTACCTGGAACGCATCGCCGAGATCACGGGCGTGCCCATTCACGTGATTTCCACCAGTCCGGACCGCGATCACACCATCATGGTGCGCCATCCCTTCCACGATTAACCCCAACCTCTCCCTGAAAGTACAGCCATGTTGACTGAAGACGGTAAACACCTCTATGTGTCCTATGACGAGTACCACAACCTGATTGAAAAACTCGCCATCAAGGTGCACCAGTCGGGCTGGGAGTTCGACACCATTTTGTGTTTGGCCCGCGGTGGCATGCGCCCCGGTGACGTGTTGTCTCGCATCTTTGACAAGCCCTTGGCCATCATGTCCACCAGCTCTTACCGCTCGGATGGCGGCACGGTGCAAGGCCATTTGGACATTGCTCGCTTCATCACCACGCCAAAAGGTGAAATCGCTGGCCGTGTGTTGTTGGTCGATGATTTGGCCGATTCGGGTCACACTTTGAATGCCGTGATCGACCTCCTGAAAAACAATTACAGCCCCATTACCGAACTTCGCAGTGCCGTGATTTGGACCAAAGGCGTGTCCAGCTTCACCCCTGATTTCTCGGTGGAATACCTGCCCACCAACCCTTGGATTCACCAGCCTTTTGAGGCCTACGACACCACGCGTCCGGCCAACTTGCTGGAGAAGTGGCGGGTCTGAAGGCATGAAGCCGATCACCGACCTGATCCACCACCCTTACCAAGCCCCTGGCGACTTTGCGTCGCCCCAAATTCCAGTTCACAAAGCCTCGTCGGTGTTTTTCGACAACGTCGAGGACATGCGCACACGCCAATGGCTGGACAAGTCAGGCTACACCTACGGCCTGCACGGCACACCCACCAGCTTCACCTTGGAAGAGCGTTTGTGCCAATTGGAAGGTGCCAAACACTGCCTCTTGTTGCCCAGCGGACTCGCAGCTTTGGCCCAAGTGAACATGGCCTTTTTGAAATCGGGCGACGAGCTGCTGCTGCCTGACAACGCTTATGGCCCTTTGAAAACATTGGCTGAAGGCGAGTTGTCCGCTTGGGGCATTCGCCACCAGTTTTACGACCCGATGAACCCGGCGGATTTGGCGCAGCGCATCACGGCTGCCACCAAATTGGTGTGGTTGGAAGCGCCGGGATCGGTGACCTTGGAATTCCCGGATTTGACAGGTCTTTTGAAGGTTTGTAGGCAACACGACGTGTTAACAGCCTTAGACAACACCTGGGGCGCAGGCGTGGCATTTCAGCCATTTGCATTGGAGCCAGGCCTGGGTGTGGACATCAGCGTTCATGCCCTGACCAAGTACCCCAGCGGTGGTGGTGATGTGTTGATGGGCAGCGTCACGACTTGCCATGATGATTTGGCCCGCAGCTTGAAGTTGAGTCACATGCGCATGGGTTTTGGCGTGGCAGGCAACGATGTGGAATTGGTGTTGCGCTCCTTGCCCAGCATGGCTTTGCGTTATGCAACCCAAGACCGCACCTGCCGTGCCGTGGCCTTTTGGTGTTTGAATCAAGCAGCCTTTGCCCAAGTCTTGCATCCTGCAGTGGTCGGCTCACCTGGACACATGCACTGGCGGCGTTTGTGTGCAGATTACGCGCCGAGCACTGCTGCGGTGCACGAAGGCGGCGCAGCAGCCAGCTTGCTGAGTTTGAGGTTTCAACCCAGCATCCCCCAAACGCAAGTTGATGCTTTTTGCAATGCCCTCAAGCTGTTCAAGCTGGCTTACAGCTGGGCAGGCCCCATCAGCTTGGTGGTGCCCTATGACTTGAAGGGGATGCGACAACACGCGCCCACAGAATTAATGGAAGGCGGTTTGGTGCGCTTGGCCATGGGTTTGGAAGACCCGCAAGACTTGATCGCCGACTTAGCACAAGCCCTGCATCAGGCCTGGCCTCAAGGGTAGCGCTGCTTCAAGGCCTGCGCCAAGGCTTGCAGGCTGGGCGCATGGCGATCGACCAAGACCGCTTGTTGGGCTTTTTCAAATTGCAAAAAATTGCGTTGCACCGACTTGGCATAGGTCGGGTCGTAATGCTGTTTCAACAAATCGTGTACTACCTGCACGGTGTCACCCGCTTGCACTTGTTGCTGCCATTGCGTCACCACTGCACGACCCTTCTGAGCCGTCAGTACATCCAAGCGTTTGCAAAACAAATCAGCGTCTTGCGCGAAATAGGCATAGTCTTCTAAGAGCAGTTGCACACGTTCTTCTTCGGGCAATTGAAGATCAATGCAAGGGCTGGACCGAATGGCCTCGACCAAGGCTTCAGGCACGCTGACATTGCCCACTTTTTTGCTTTCAGCCTCCACAAACACGCTGCGTTGCGGATCCAGCTGACGCAGTTGGTTCCAAATCCGGGTGTCAAATTGTTTTTGACTGGGCTGGGGATGACCGGGGATGCGTCCCAGCACTGAACTGCGGTGTTGAGCCAAGTCTTCCAAGTCCAAAATTTGTGCGCCTTCGGCCTTCAAAGCATGGAGCAAGCGGGTTTTGCCAGAACCGGTGGGACCAGCCACGACCACAAACCTGAACTGCTGAGACAGCGTTGCAATGTCTTCAACCATGACCGCTCGGAACGCTTTGTAGCCGCCTTCTATCAACCACACTTTGAAGCCAATTTGACCCAGCACCAAACCCAAGGAACCACTGCGCTTGCCGCCGCGCCAACAATAGAGCAGCGGTTGCCAGCTTTTGGGCAAGTGCATCACTTCACGTTCAAGGTGACGGGCAATGTTGGCAGCTACCAGCGCGGCGCCGACTTTGTTGGCTTCGAAAGCGCTTTCTTGTTTGTAAATCGTGCCCACCCGGATGCGTTCTTCATTGGTGAGGGAAGGCCAGTTCACAGCCCCCGGCAAATGGTCCAGGGCGTGTTCCGCTTCGCTGCGCGCATCGATGATGCAGCTGAACGCACCAGCGGTCCCAGAGGGCAAGGCCATGCGTTGCATGGCCTCGGTGGCCGACACAGGGTGCAAGGACATCAGAGCATCTTTTTCAACACCGCCCACACATTGGCCAAGATGCGCGGATGGGCTTCGGCTTTGGGGTGAACGCGATCGGCTTGGAACAAGGCGGTGGGGTCTTTGTCATCCGCCACCCCCGCCAGCAAGAACGGCACCAAAGCGGTCTGCTGTTGTTTGCTGATGCGGGCAAACAAACGGGTGAAATCTGACGCATAAGCTGCGCCGTAGTTGGGCGGCACTTGCATGCCCACCAACAGCACCTTGGCTTTGATGGCTTGGCAAGCGCGAATCATTTTCACCAGGTTGTCTTCGGTCCTCTTCAAAGAAAAACCACGCAAGGCATCATTGCCACCGAGTTCAATCACAACCAGTTGAGGCTGATGCTGCTTGAGCAATGGGGGCAGTCGGGCCAAACCACCCGCCGTGGTGTCGCCGCTGATGCTGGCATTCACCACTTGCCAGTTGGGATGGTCTTTTTGAAGTTGCGCATCCAGCAGCGCCACCCAACCAGTTCCACGTGCGATGCCGTATTCGGCGCTCAAAGAGTCTCCCACCACCAGCAGGCGAGAGGTCGGTGAGGCCACAGCAGACATGGATATTCCAGCCAACCAACCCAGAGCGATACATTGCACGTTAAAGTCTCTACGTTTCAACACTGATTTCACAGCATGTCCTCACCTTTGATCGCGTTTTCTCACGTTTCCAAATCCGTCACCGATGCCACCGGTACCTTAGAGATTCTCTGCGATATCAATTTCACTTTGTTGCCACAGCAAACCCTGGCGATTGTTGGGGCCTCTGGTTCGGGCAAAAGCACCTTGTTGGCCATCATGGCGGGTTTGGATACCCCCACGCAAGGATCCGTTCATGTCGCCGGTCAAAACGTTTTTGCGCTGAACGAGGACCAACGCGCCGCTTTGCGGGCCAAACATCTTGGTTTTGTCTTCCAAAGTTTCCAATTGCTGGCACCGCTCACAGCCATTGAAAATGTCATGTTGCCTTTGGAATTGGCCGGACACCCCGATCCCAGGCCCATTGCCAAAGACATGCTGGTCCGTGTGGGCTTGGCAGAGCGTTTAAATCATTACCCCAAGGTGATGAGTGGTGGTGAGCAACAGCGTGTGGCTTTGGCGCGGGCCTTTGTGGTCAAACCCGACGTGCTGTTGGCCGATGAGCCCACTGGAAGTTTGGACCACGCCACCGGGGAAAAGGTGATGCAACTGATGCTTGAGTTGAACAAAGAGCTTGGCACCACCTTGGTCATGGTGACCCACGACCGCGCATTGAGTCAGCGCTGCGACCAACGTTTGGTGATGGAAGCTGGTCGTGCACACCTCGAGGTGTGACCCTCAACGACTTTTGTTTTTCATGGCGCGTTCCACCTCGCGCTTGCCTTCGCGGTCTTTGATGGTGTCGCGTTTGTCATGCTCGGCCTTGCCCTTGGCCAGCGCAATTTCACATTTGATGCGGCCGTTTTTCCAATGCAAATTCAGCGGCACCAAGGTGTAACCCTTTTGCTCGACTTTGCCAATCAAGCGGCGAATCTCGTCTTTGTGCAGCAGCAGTTTGCGTGAACGGATGGCGTCCGGGTTGACGTGGGTTGAAGCGGTTTTCAAAGGGTTGATTTGGCAACCGATGACAAACATCTCGCCATTGCGAATCACCACATAGCCGTCGGTGAGTTGCACCTTACCCTCGCGTGCAGCCTTCACCTCCCATCCTTCGAGCACCATGCCTGCTTCCAGGCGTTCCTCGAAAAAATAGTTGAAGGCGGCTTTTTTGTTGTCCGCAATACGGGTTTGGGGTGCAGTTTTGCTGGCCATGGAAAGGGTTTAGATCGTCAATCGGGTCTTTACAATGACCCTTGGTGCCAACGTGGCGCAAGCCCCATTCTATGAAAACCGTTGAGAAGTCCGTATTGATCTGGTTCACCGCCCAAGAAATGTTTGACTTGGTGGTGGATGTCGCGTCTTATCCGCAGTTTCTGCCATGGTGTGATCAAACCCACATTCTCAATCTGGAAGAGCAGGGCATGACCGCCCGCATTGGCATGGCCTTTGGTGGTTTGCACAAAACCTTCACGACCCGCAACACCCATGTCCCCGGTCGTCAGGTGCAGCTCTCCTTGATTGACGGTCCGTTCAAACAACTCGATGGCGTTTGGAACTTCATCCCCTTGGGTGAGGAACAAGCCTGTCGGGTGGAATTGAAACTCTCCTACAGTTTTGACTCTGTGTTTGGCGCCTTGGTGGGGCCAGTGTTTGACCGCATTGCAGCCACCTTGGTGGATGCTTTTGTCAAGCGTGCTGAAGTGGTCTATCCCCGATGAACATTACTTTGCTGCTGGGATGGGCAGCACGCGACATTCGCGCATTCGAGTGGCAAGCGCCTGAAGGTGCCACGGTGGCTCAAGCCTTGTCACATATGCAAACCTTGAATGCTGACTGGGTTTGGCACGGTGATGCTTGGCAAGTCGCGGTTTGGGGCAAACCGGTGTCAACAGACCAGGTGCTCAAACCCACCGACCGTGTGGAGGTATTGCGCGGTTTGCGGGTGGACCCCAAAGTGGCTCGGCGTGAACGGTTTCAAAAGCAGGGTGCTCGCACCGCAGGCTTGTTTGCCAAAGGTCGTGCTGGTGCCAAGCCAGGTTATTGAAGCGATTATGGGTTGCTGGATCAGCTGGAGGCTGGCGTCTTTTTCGATGACAGCAGCAAGCGTTCAGCGGTTTCCATCAGCACTTTGCGGTCAAACGGTTTGAGCAAAAAGCCATCGGCACCGGCTTGAATAAAGCGTTCTCGATCAATCGCATTGACATTTGCAGTCAACCCCAGAATGGGTGTGTAGCGATCGGGGCCCGTCATTTCATGGCGGATGCGTTTGCTGGTTTCTATGCCGTCCAGTTGTGGCATGACCATGTCCATGAATATCAAATCAAATGATGAAATTTTCAGGATGGCCAGCGCGGACAAGCCATGTTCTGCTTCGCTGATCCTGGCATTCGGGCAGGCCATTTGCAGCATTTGTCTCAGCAGCAATCGATTGATGGCCATGTCGTCCACAATCAAAAAACGCCAAGCTCGTTGAAAGAAATCCGAAGTGCCAGAGTTGTCGGCGTCTTGTTTGATTTGCGCAGGCAAGGCTTCAATCAGTGGCAGCGTGAACCAAAAACAACTTCCCACACCCAATTTGCTTTGTACGCCGATTGCGCCGCCCATCAACTCAACCAAGCGCTTGGAGATGGCCAAGCCTAAGCCATTGCCACCATAAAGATCTTGGGTTTGAGCAGTGGCTTGGGAGAAACGTTCAAACACCAGGGCTTGTTGCTCGGGAGAGATGCCAATCCCGGTGTCTTCGACCTCAAAGCGGATCAATTCTTGCTGCTTTGAGATGCGCAACTTGACATGACCTTGCTGAGTGAACTTGATCGCATTGCCCAGCAAATTGACCAACACCTGCATCAGGCGGTGGCGATCTGCCAGGATCCAGATGGGCAAGTTGGGGTCGACTTCTTGTTCAAAAGCCAATCGCATGCTTTTGATGCGGGTGACAAACAAACCCGAAGCGCTGTCAGCCACCTGGCTCAAGACGAATGCTTCTGGATGAATCCCCAATTTGCCAGACTGAAATTGTGAGTAGTCCAGCACATCGTTGATGACAGTCAATAAATGCTCGCCGGATTGATGGGTCAGGTTCAAGATTTCCTGAACCTTGGGTTTGTTGGCTTGGTGTTCTTTCAGCAATTCGTTGAACCCCATGATGGCATTCATGGGTGTGCGTAATTCATGACTCACCGAAGCGATGAACTGGTCGCGTGTATCCAATATGGCTTGCAACTCTTGGCGCTTGAGTTCCAGTTCATGGTTGCGCTCTTTGATGTTTTGAATCGTTTCATTGGCAAAGCCTTGGTAAAACAAATTCACACCAATCAAACTCGCCGTGGTCACCACATACACCACCAGACCATAGACCTCGTGAGATTTATCGTAGTTGGTCATCTGCGGCAACCATGACTGATGGGTGGCCACCGTCATGAACAAAAACAACAAGGCAATGATGCCGGTCCACAGCCAACCTGCGCGTCGCCCCACCATCTGTGACATCAAGATCGGAATGATGTAGAGCCAGTTGATGCTGGGAGAATAAATGCCTTGGCTTGACCATGCCAACCAAGTGACATCAGCCGCGATATAAACCGCCGCCAAAGACAGGCCGATATTCAAGGGCACGCCAATCGTTAACAAAATCAAAGTCAGACTGATGGCTGCAATGCCGCCGTAACGACTGGCTTCAGATGCCAAAGATGGCGTCAAGAAACCCAACAACATGATGGCAAGGATGAACACCAAGCCTATGACATACAACAACAGCATGCGCCTGTCGCACATACGGGGCGGCAAGCGATAGACAAACTCAGGTGGAGTGAATTTGTTGCTCATGGGGTTGGCCCAGAAGATTGCAGGGCTCGCCCCACGCCAAGGGCAAGTTCGTCCCGTTCCAGTGGCTTGAGGACCAAGCCATCCATGCCTGCTTCAGTGCAAAGCACATGGTCGTTTACATTGCTGCTGGCAGTCAAACCCAAGATGGCTACTTTGTTGCCGGGCGCTGGTCGTTGCCTGATGGCCTTAGCCACAGCCAAGCCATCCATGTCGGGCATGAACATGTCGAGCAAGACCATGTCCACATCATCATGTTCTTGGAGGAATTGAAGCGCTAATCGGCCCGATGGACAGGTGCTGACTTTGGCCTGCGGCCAGGTTTTTTCAACCATTTGTTGGGCCACCATGAGATTCACAGGGTGGTCGTCAACAATCAAAAAGTGGGACGGCGAACGGGTCGTCAGGCCCACAGGGGGCGCAGACATTGGTGTTTGAGGTTCGGGGACTGACGTGAGAGGAATTTCCACCCAAAACAGGCTGCCTTGGTTGTATTGACTCTGAACGCCTATGCGGCCCCCTTGCAACCGAACCAGTCTTTCGCAAATGGACAAGCCCAAGCCTGTTCCACCGTAGATCTTGATCGCTGGAGAGGATGTTTTTTCAAATCGACCAAAGGCTTGCCCCATCTGCTCATCGGTCATGCCAATGCCTGTGTCTTGCACCTCAACCCGCAAGCCCGAGGGGATATGCAAAAAGCGCAGACAGATGCTGCCTTCGTGGGTGAATTTCAGTGCGTTTTCAAGCAAGTTGTCGATGGTTTGTGCAAACCGTTTGGGATCCAATGACACCCAAGCTGGCAATTTGTCATCAAACACCCAGTGGCTGTCGATTTTTTTCAAACTCGCAAGGTGTTGCAAACGCTCAAATTGAGCGAGCCCATGTTGTTTCAAAGCCATGATTTGCGGTGACAGAACCATTCGATCAGCTTGCAGCTGTGAAAAGTCCAGGATGTCATTGACGACGGTCAAGAGATGCTGGGTCGATTGACGAATCAAGTTCACGCGCCGCAAATCAACTGCATCGTCCTTGATCTGGTCCTTGAGCACACTGTTTAAACCCAAAATAGCATTCATGGGTGTGCGCAGTTCGTGTCCCACGGATGCGATGAATTCATCCTTGTGGCTTTGTGCTCGGATGAGCTCTGCATGCAAGGACTGCAATTCTTGTCCGCGTTGTACCAATGCCGAAATTTGTTGTCGCCTTGCCCGGGCTAAAAAATCCAAAATCAATATCAGCCCCAAGGCTGCTTGGATTTTGATGAAGAAATTCCAATAAGCCATGTCGGCCGTCATCGCAGTTTGCGTTTGGATCCAACCCATTTGCGAGGCCAAGAAAATGAGCAACAGTGCATTGACTTGAGCGACCAACCATGCCACAGCGGATTTCAGGTTCAACAACAAAAACGGCATCCAGGCCAAACCGACATAGATCACCATCACCACAGACACCGTGCCGCCGGTCTTGCTGATGATGTAGATGCAGACTGTGCTGCCGATCAGGGTGACCAAGTGCACAGTCCACGCGGCTGAGGCCCCCAGACGAAACCCCATCCAAAGCGCAAAATACGCGGCGCTAGCGGCAAACAGAATCCAACTGCTGTAGAGGGGCGTTGGCACCAGGGCCGACAAGAAATTGATCAAAAAACAAATGATCGTGAACAGCTCAACAAATGGATGGATCCATTCATGCCTGGTCGCCACCTCGTCGCCACTATGTGGCTTGGGCATTTTGAAGAGGCGTGCGACCATGGCTTTGATACTTCCTTGAAACCAAATGGGTGGTTCCTGATAATAAATCAGTAGCAAGACAAGTCGGTATGATCTCTCTTTTGGAGACATCCCATGCGCCTACTTGGCAAAGCGCTGACCTTCGATGACGTGTTGTTGGTCCCCGCCTTTTCAAAAGTCCTGCCCAAGGACACCCAGCTTTCCACCCAATTCTCGCGCCGCATCGCCCTGAACCTGCCCCTGGTGTCTGCCGCCATGGACACGGTCACCGAAGCCCGTTTGGCCATCGCCATCGCCCAAGAAGGCGGCATGGGCATCGTCCACAAAAACCTCACGGCGCAACAGCAAGCCGCTGAGGTAGCCAAGGTCAAACGCTATGAGAGCGGCGTGTTGCTCGACCCTGTCGTCATCACCCCGCAACACACGGTGCGTCAGGTCATGGCCATGTCCGATCAAATGGGCATTTCCGGTTTCCCTGTCTGCGACGGCGGCAAAGTGGTCGGCATCGTCAGTGGCCGCGATTTGCGCTTTGAAACCCGCTATGACGTGCAAGTCAAAGAGATCATGACGCCACGTGAACGCCTGATCACGGTGCCCGAAGGTACGACCCCCGAGCAAGCCAAGGCGCTGTTGAACAAACACAAACTCGAACGCCTCTTGGTGGTGAATGACGCGTTCGAACTGAAAGGGCTGATCACGGTCAAAGACATCACCAAGCAAACCAGTTTCCCCAATGCAGCACGCGACCCCTCCGGCCGTTTGCGTGTTGGCGCAGCGGTTGGCGTGGGCGAAGGCACCGAAGAGCGCGTTGAAGCGCTGGTCAAAGCTGGGGTGGACGCCATCGTGGTCGACACCGCCCATGGCCACAGCCACGGCGTGATCGAGCGGGTGCGTTGGGTCAAGCAAAACTACCCGCACATTGATGTGGTGGGCGGCAACATCGCTACCGGTGCGGCGGCACTCGCGCTGGCCGAAGCCGGAGCGGATGCAGTGAAGGTGGGCATTGGCCCGGGCTCCATTTGCACCACCCGCATCGTGGCCGGTGTGGGCGTGCCCCAAATCACCGCCATCGACAACGTGGCCATGGCCTTGCAAGGCTCGGGCATCCCTCTCATTGCCGACGGTGGCATTCGTTACAGCGGCGACATCGCCAAGGCCATCGCCGCAGGCGCCTCCACCGTCATGATGGGTGGCATGTTTGCTGGTACCGAAGAAGCGCCGGGCGAAATCATCCTCTACCAAGGCCGCAGTTACAAAAGCTATCGCGGCATGGGCAGCATTGGCGCCATGCAGCAGGGCAGTGCCGACCGCTATTTCCAAGAAGCCACCACGGGCAACCCGAACGCCGACAAGTTGGTGCCCGAAGGCATTGAAGGCCGAGTGCCCTACAAAGGCTCGATGGTCAGCATCGTCTACCAAATGGCTGGTGGGGTGCGGGCCTCGATGGGCTATTGCGGTTGCGCCACCATTGAAGAAATGCGCCAGCAAGCCGAATTTGTCGAGATTTCTGCGGCGGGCATGCGCGAAAGCCATGTGCACGACGTGCAAATCACCAAAGAAGCGCCGAACTACCGCGCTGAATAACTTTTCGATGACGCCTGTCGCCAGGTGAAGCCCATGTCCCACGACACCCTGTTGATTCTTGATTTCGGCTCGCAAGTCACCCAACTGATTGCCCGCCGTGTGCGTGAAGCTCACGTGTACTGCGAGGTGCATCCTTGTGATGTGACCGACGAATGGCTGCGCCAATATGCCCAAGACCATCGGCTCAAAGGCATCATCTTGTCGGGCAGCCATGCCAGTGTTTACGAAGTGGACGACCGCGCCCCCAATGCCGTGTTTGAGCTGGGTGTGCCAGTGCTGGGCATTTGCTATGGCATGCAAACCATGGCTCAACAGCTCGGCGGCAAAGTGGAAGCCGGACACACCCGCGAATTTGGCTATGCCGAAGTGCGGGCCCGCGGCCACACCGATTTGCTCAAAGACATCGCCGACTTCACCACGTCTGAAGGCCACGGCATGCTCAAAGTCTGGATGAGCCACGGAGACAAAGTCACTGAGCTGCCCACAGGCTTCAAACTCATGGCCAGCACCGACAGCTGCCCCATTGCGGGCATGGCCGATGAAAGCCGCCATTTCTACGGTGTGCAATTCCACCCCGAAGTGACCCACACGGTGCAGGGCAGGGCCATGCTGAACCGCTTTGTGCTCGATATTTGCCAAGCCTCTCCCGATTGGGTGATGGGCAACTACGTGGAAGAAGCGGTGGCGCGTATTCGCCAGCAGGTGGGCAATGAAGAAGTCATTCTGGGCTTGTCAGGCGGCGTCGATTCCTCGGTGGCTGCAGCGCTGATCCACCGCGCCATTGGCGACCAACTCACCTGCGTGTTTGTCGACCACGGTTTGCTGCGCCTGAACGAAGGCGACATGGTGATGAACATGTTTGTGGGGCAGTTGCATGCGCACGTCATTCGCGTGGACGCCAGTGATTTGTTTTTGGGCAAGCTGGCCGGTGTGGCCGACCCCGAGGCCAAACGCAAAATCATTGGCGCAGAATTTGTGACGGTCTTCAAACAAGAGGCTGCCAAACTCAAAGCAGGTAGCGGCGGCCACAAGGGGGCCAGTTTCTTGGCCCAAGGCACCATCTACCCGGATGTGATTGAAAGCGGCGGTGCCAAATCCAAAAAAGCCGTCACCATCAAAAGCCACCACAACGTGGGCGGCTTGCCCGAGCAACTCGGCTTGAAGCTGCTCGAACCTTTACGTGATTTGTTCAAAGACGAGGTGCGCGAACTCGGCATCGCTTTGGGACTGCCGCGCGAAATGGTCTACCGCCATCCCTTTCCAGGCCCAGGCTTGGGCGTGCGCATTCTGGGCGAGGTGAAAAAAGAATATGCAGACTTGCTGCGCCGCGCGGACGCCATCTTCATTGAAGAGTTGCGCAACACGCCTTTCGAGGGCGACCCTGCGTCCGTGGCATTTGCAGGTGGCCAACACCCCCGCAATTGGTACGAAGCCACCAGCCAGGCCTTTGTGGTGTTCTTGCCGGTGAAAAGCGTGGGCGTGATGGGCGACGGCCGCACCTACGACCATGTGGTGGCCTTGCGTGCCGTGGTAACCAGCGATTTCATGACCGCAGATTGGGCCGAGCTGCCCTATGCCTTGCTGAAAAAAGTGTCGGGCCGCATCATCAACGAGGTGCGCGGTATCAACCGGGTGGTGCTGGATGTGAGTTCGAAACCACCAGCGACCATCGAGTGGGAGTAAAGTGAACACCATGAAATGGATCATCGTCTCCACTTGGTTGGCCGCTGTGCTCTTCGGTCATTTCCGAGGCCAAGTGCGTTTGCCCTTGCGGCGCGTGTTCCTAGACCATTCGGTCTTGCTGGCTCCGATCAACGCGCTGATGGTGATGTTTTCAAGGGTGCCCACCACGCCCTACATCCCCATGAGCGAATTTCCAGAGCTCAAAGCACTGGAAAACCATTGGCAAGAGATTCGCGATGAAGCCCTGAAGCTGTCCGAGATGCAGCGCATCAAAGCGGCGGAAAACCACGACGACCTCGGTTTCAATTCGTTTTTCAAATACGGTTGGAAGCGTTTTTACTTGAAGTGGTATGACGCGCAGCACCCTTCGGCCCTGGAGCTGTGTCCGAAAACCGTGGCGCTGTTGCAGTCCATTCCATCGGTGAAAGCCGCCGTGTTTGCAGAGTTGGCCCCTGGTGGCAAACTCAATCGCCACCGCGACCCCTATGCTGGCTCGGTGCGCTTTCACATGGGCCTGGTCACACCCAATGACGATGCCTGCTACATCGACGTGGACGGGCAACGCCACAGTTGGCGCGATGGGCAAGCCGTGGTGTTTGACGAAACCTACATCCACGAGGCCTACAACCACACCGAACACAACCGCATCATTTTGTTTTGCGATGTCGAGCGCCCTGTCACCGCTCAGTGGGTGGCTTCGCTCAACAAATGGTTCAGCCGGGTGGTGATGTCAGCGGCCAGTTCACCCAACGATGGCCGGGATCAAACCGGTGCCATCAACAAACTCACGCGCTACCACGACAAGCTTGAAACGAAACGCCGCGCTTTCAAACAATGGAACCGCACGGCCTACAAGCTGACAAAGTACAGCCTCATCACGGCGATTGTGGTTTGGTTTATTTGGGGTTGATTGGCGTCCCGAGGCATCTGCCTTCGTCATAGAGGCAGCGCCCTTTTCAAGAGGGCTTCAGGTGTTGGCCAAGGCCTGATCGATGTCCCACAAAATATCGTCCAGCGTTTCCAAACCCACACTCAAGCGAATCAAGTCGGGGGGCACGCCGGCGGCAATTTGCTGCGCTTCGGACAACTGCCGGTGCGTGGTGGAAGCAGGGTGAATCACCAAGGTTTTGGCGTCGCCAATATTGGCCAAGTGTGACAAGAAGCTCACGTGTTCAATGAATTTTTGACCAGCGGCGGTGCCGCCTTTCACGCCAAAACTCAGCACCGCACCTGCACCTTTGGGCATGTATTTCTTGGCCAGTGCATGGTCGGGGTGGTTGGGCAGGCTGGGGTAATTCACCCAAGCCACTTTCGGGTGTTTTTCTAAATATTGCGCCACGGCCAAGGCACTGCTGCAATGGCGGTCCATGCGCAGCGACAGCGTTTCCACGCCCTGCAACAACAAAAAAGCGTTGAAAGGCGAGAGCGCTGGGCCAAAGGTGCGCATGCCCTCCATGCGGCACTTCATGGTGAAACCAAAGTCGCCAAAGGTTTCGAAAAACCGCACACCGTGGTAGCCGGGGGAGGGCTCGGTCATCGAGGGAAAACGGCCGTTGTCCCAGGGGAACTTGCCCGATTCAATGATGACGCCGCCCATGGTCGTGCCGTGACCGCCGATGAACTTGGTGGCCGAATGCAAGGTGATGGCCGCACCCCACTCAAACGGGCGGCACAGGTAAGGGCTGGCGAAGGTGCTGTCCACGAACAAAGGCACACCTGCTTGCTTGCCAATGCGGGCGACGGCTTCAATGTCCAGCACATTCAAAGAAGGGTTGCCCAAGGTTTCGGCATACAAAGCTTTGGTTTGCGGCGTGATGGCCCGGGCGAAATTCTCGGGGTCCGCCGAGTCGACGAAGACCGTCTCGATGCCCAACTTTTTGAAGTTCACACTCAGCTGCGTGTGGGTGCCGCCATACAGGGTGCGGGCCGCCACGATTTGGTCGCCTGCTTCGCAGACATTCAGCAACGCAATCATTTGCGCCGACATGCCGCTGCCGGTGGCCACCGCAGCGCGGCCGCCTTCAAGCGAAGCAATGCGCTCCTCGAACACCGCCACCGTCGGGTTGCTCAGGCGCGAATACACATTGCCAAAGGTTTGCAGGTTGAACAAACTGGCCGCGTGCTCGGGGCTGTCAAACACATAGGCGCTGGTTTGGTAAATGGGCACAGCGCGGCTGCCGGTGGCCGCATCCGGAATTTGCCCAGCGTGCAAGCTGAGCGTTTCGAAGCCAAATGTGCGATCAGCCATGGGGTGTGAAGCTCGGAGGAATTTGTCGTTGCGCAGAGATGACGCCCGTATTGACGCCAAACCAACCCAGGCCACCAAACAAACGGGCATGTTCAATTTTCACGCAGCGGTCCATCACCACGGTCAGGCCTGCTTGCTCGGCGATTGCTTGGGCGTCTTTGTTCACCACGCCGAGTTGCAGCCACAGCGTCTTGGCACCGATGGCCACGGCTTGTTCAGCAATGGCAGGGGTGTCGGCTGGTTTGCGAAAGACATCGACCATGTCGATAGGGTGGGGGATGGCGGCCAAATCGGGGTAACAGGTCTCGCCCAAAATGCTGGGGTACTTGGGATTGACCGGCACGATGCGGTAACCATGCTCTTGCATGTACTTGGCCGCGAAGTAGGAGGGGCGGAACCAATCGGCGGATAAACCGACCACGGCGATGGTTTTGTGCTGCTGCAAAACCTGTTTCAAGACGCGTATTTCACTCATATCGCCCATATTAGCCCAATAAATTGAAATAAAGATTGCTTTATGTTGTAAACACAGGCATAGTCGCGGCTTCGATTATCAAGTTATGTCGTTGTTGTTCGTTTCTAGTTCTGCCCTTCTAGGTATTTCTCCCTTCGTCACACGCTTCTTGACCTTCGACCCCGAGGGGGGCTTCCCTTTTTTTTAAAGAAATGCACTAAATGGCAACAGGTACAGTGAAATGGTTTAACGAATCCAAAGGTTTTGGCTTTATTACTCCTGAAGACGGCGGCAAAGATTTATTTGCCCATTTTTCCGCGATCCAAAACCAAGGTTTCAAAACCCTGGCTGAAGGTCAACGCGTGAGCTTTGAAGTGACCACCGGCCCCAAAGGCCTGCAAGCGTCCAACA
>CALBEV010000181.1 GCA_937891045.1 uncultured Burkholderiales bacterium
TTGGCCAGAAAATCGAAAAATATGTTTGATATCAATGGGTTACATCGAATCCAATAAAAATCTCCGGACACTAGTGAATCTGACCCCAATTAGCACTGACCAGCTGAGCAAAACAATTGGAATCTGACCCCAATTAGCAGAGTAAAACAATTGGAATCTGACCCCCATTACCCATGGCGGGCGGCTCAAGCGTGGCTTCTGACCAGCTGAGCAAAACAATTGGAATCTGACCCCCATTAGCCCATCAGGATTACCCTTGAAAGTGTCAATCTAGCTTGACATTTCGAGTCATTTCCAAGAGCATCCGAGCAGTTTGGCATTTGGAACGTCTATGGCGAAAACCTTCCCCTTTGCGGCCATCGTGGGTCAAGATGAAATGTGCATGGCGCTGCAAGTGGTCGCCGTCGACCCCACGGTCGGTGGCGTGCTGGTGCTGGGTGACCGGGGCACCGGCAAATCCACCGCCGTGCGGGCGCTGGCCGACCTGCTGCCACCCATCGAGGTCGTGCTGGGTTGCCCTTACGGCTGCTCTCCCAAAGACAAGCACAGCGGCTGCGAACACTGCGCCGCTCTGAAAACCGACAAGCCCAAAACCGCCAAGCGCCCGGTGCCGGTCATCGACCTGCCGCTGGGTGCCACCGAAGACCGCGTGGTCGGCGCACTCGACCTGGAAAAAGCCTTGTCGCAAGGCGTCAAGCAATTCGCCCCCGGCCTCTTGGCCCAGGCCAACCGCGGCTTTTTGTACATCGACGAAGTGAATTTGCTGGAAGACCATTTGGTCGATCTGCTGATTGACGTCGCCGCCTCCGGCGAAAACCTGGTCGAGCGCGAGGGCCTGAGCGTGCGGCATCCGGCCAAGTTCGTGCTGATCGGCAGCGGCAACCCGGAAGAAGGCGAACTGCGCCCGCAGCTGCTGGACCGTTTTGGCCTGAGCGTGGAAGTGCGCACCCCGCAAGACCTGGATTTGCGGGTGCAGGTGATCAAGCGCCGCGATGCCTTCGACCGCGACTCTGAGGGCTTCAAAGCCGACTGGGAAGCCGACAACACCAAACTGCGCCAGCGCATTTTGAAAGCGCAAAAAGCCGTGGGCCAACTCGAGATCCCCGACGAGCTCTTGCGCTTGTGCGCCAAGCTCTGCCAGGCCTTGGGCACCGATGGTTTGCGGGCCGAACTCACCCTCATGCGGGCCACACGCGCCTATGCCGCCTTGCACGGCGCGAAGAAAGTCACGGCGGCGCATTTGCGGGCCATTGCGCCACTGGCATTGCGCCATCGTTTGCGCCGCAATCCGCTGGACGACACCGGTTCGGGCGAGCGGGTGCAACGCAGCTTGGACGAGGTGCTGGCCTGATGCTGGACGCCTGGGACCAGGCGCAACGAGCGCTCTTGTGTTTGCAGGTCGATCCCGTGGGCTTGGGCGGCGTGTGGCTGAAGGCGGGTTTTGGGCCGGTGCGGCAAACCTGGCTCACGCAGTTGCAACACCTCGGCATCAACCTGCAGCGCATGCCCCACCACATCGACCACGAACGACTGCTGGGCGGCATCGATTTGTCCGTTACTTTGGCGCAAGGCCGTGTCGTGGAACAACGCGGTTTGTTGGCGCAGGCCGATGGCGGATTGGTGTTGTTACCGATGGCCGAAAAACTCAGCCCGTCCACCTTGGCCATGTTGTTGCAAGCGCAAGACCAAGGCCAGGTGCAGGGGTTGTCCTTGAATAGCCTGCACCCCAGCCGCTTCGGTGTCGTGGCTTTGGATGAATCCTTGGACGACGAAGCCGGTGTGCCGCTGAAATTGAAAGAGCGTTTGGCGCTGTGGCTGGATGTGCAAGCCGTGGATTGGCGCGAAAGCGAAGCACAACTCGCGCCCTTGCCAGCGCACGAACGCCAACACGTGCGCAGCTTGTTGCGCCAAGTGCAAGCCACCACGGCGCAGCAACAAGCCTTGTGCGAAGTGGCGATGGCGCTGGGCGTGGACAACCTGCGGGCATGTTTGTTGGCGCAACGATTGGCCTGTGTGAATGCGGCTTTGCACGAACGCAGCCAGTTGGACGACGAGGACCTGCAGTTCGCGGTGCAAATGGTGTTGTCGCCCCGCGCGACACGCATGCCTGCCAATGCGAACGCAGAACAGCCGCCCGAGCCGCCAGCGCCCGAACCCGACACACCCGACAACGACACCCAGAACGAACCAGATCAAGCACCCAGCAGCGAACCCGAAGCTTTGGAAGACCTGTTGTTGGCTGCGGCCATCGCCAGCTTGCCACCGAAGTTGCTCGATCAACTTTTGCTGGGCGGCGCAAAAACCAAACCCCAGAGCAGCAGCGGCAGCAGCGGCCAAGCGCAGCTCTCGAAACAACGCGGCAGACCTTTGTCGCCGCGCCCTGGCAAACCCGGTGCAGGCGCACGTTTGCATTTGCTGGCCACCTTGCGGGCTGCAGCACCCAAACAAAAACTGCGCAGCCAACACGCTGGTCAACGCATCGCCATCCGAACCGAAGACTTTCATGTGCAACGTTTTGCGCACAAGGCTGCGTCTTGCATCATCGTGGCGATGGACGCCTCGGGCTCGGCGGCCTTGGCCCGTTTGGCCGAGGCCAAAGGCGCGGTGGATATTTTGTTGCAACAGTCTTATGCGCGGCGCGACAGTGTGTGTGTGATCGCGTTTCGCGGTTCACAAGTGCAAACCTTGTTGCCCGCCACGCGCTCCTTGGTGCGGGCGAAAAAAGCCTTGGCTGGCTTGCCCGGTGGCGGCGGCACACCCATTGCCCTGGCGTTGAAACACCTCAGCGAACAAGCGCTGGCTTTGCAACGTGCAGGCATGACACCCTTGTTGGTGATGCTGAGCGATGGCAAAGCGAACGTGACCCTGGAGGGATTGGGCGGGCGAACCCAAGCGCAAGAAGACGCGATGAAGTGGGCGCAACAGTGGGCGCGATTGGGTTTTGCATCGCTGTGGATTGACACCGCCGTGCAACCCACGGGCCATGCTCAAGAGCTGTCGCAAGCCATGCAAGCGCGTTACCTGCCCATGCCCTATGTGGCCTCGCAACGCGTCGCTGACGCGATTGCTTTCATCCGCTAAGGCCTATGTTCGAGTCGTTCTACCCAGCCCTGTCCTGGGAACAACACCAGGCGCATTGGCCTTTGTCAGAACACAGCCAGTTTGTGAATGCGGCGGGCTTGCGCTGGCATGTGCAAACTTTGGGCGATGGGCCCTTGTTGTTGATGCTGCACGGCTTGGGTGCATCCACCCACAGTTGGCGCGGGATGGCGCCCTTGTTGGCCGCGCATTACCGCGTCATGCTGATCGACTTGCCCGGCCATGCGTTCAGCAGCACGCCTTCTGCACAGGCCGCAGGTTTGCCCGACATGGCGCAGGCCCTGCAGGGATTGATGACGCAACTGCAAACCTGGCCGCAAGTGGTGGTAGGTCATTCAGCAGGTGCCACCTTGGCAGCGCGTTGGTTGTTGAACCACCCGGATCGACCCGCCCCAGATCTGGTGGCCTTCAACCCCGCGTGGTTGCCGCTCTCGAGCACGGCGCATTGGTTGTTTCCTTTGTCGGCCAAACTGATTTCACTCAACCCCTTGTCGGCCTGGCTGTTTGCCAAAGCCATGCAACAAGAAATGTTTGTAGGCAAAATTTTGAGCAGCACCGGCTCGCACTTGGCAGCCGAGGATGCGGCTTGCTACAAGCTGTTGATGCAATCCCCCTCGCATGTGCAAGGCGTGTTGCAAATGATGTTGCACCACGACTTGGGGTCCCTGCCCCAGCAACTGGCCGAGTTGAAAAGCCGGGTGTTGATCTTGGCTGCTGAAAACGATCAAGCCGTGCCGCACGACCATGCGGTCACCGCGCAGCAACGCATCCCGGGCGCTGCGCTCTTGTCACTTCAAAGCTTGGGGCATTTGGCGCACGAAGAAAACCCGCAACTTTGTGCACAGATGGTGTTGAAGTGGTTGCAGGATCTAGCGTGAAAGATATGATGGACGCCATTGAGAAGTTGGAAAACGATGATGAAGCCTTCACAGTCGCTGCAAACCCACCGAGCCGCTATCCGATCTGTGGTTGAGCGTCATCGCGCTTGCAACGCTCGCGTGTTTGGCTCTGTACTTCATGGCAACGACCATGAAGGCAGTGATTTGGATATCCTGATCGACCCGACGCCAGAAACCACTTTGTTTGATATAGGCGCCATTCGACACGAGCTGCTGCAACTGTTGGGGGTCCAAGTAGACGTTGTTACGCCCAATGCGCTGCCGGATTCTTTCCGAGCCAAGGTGATTGCTGAAGCCCGTCCGGTATGAGCCAAGAACAACGTTTAGCCGATTATTTAGCTCATATCCTTGAAGCCATTGAGCGTATTGATACGTATGTCTCTGATTTGGATGAGCTTGCTTTTTTAAAAAGCCATCTCGTTCAAGATGCTGTGATTCGTAATTTCGAAATCATTGGCGAAGCATGTAACAACATTGAGAAGCGTTATTCCAACTTTGCCGCTGAGCATCCGGAATTGCCTCTTTCTTCAGCCTATCAAATGCGCAATGCCTTGGCACATGGGTATTTCAAGGTTGATTTTGAAGTGCTTTGGAAAACCATCCACAACGACCTGCCCCTGCTCTACGATAAGATCAAAGCTGCCCTTCCCAAAGGCTGAAGCTTCAAGGCCCAAAAGGACCGTTGAGTTGAATCGTGCTGTGGTTCAAAAAGCCTGCTGTTGTGACCCACACCAAATAGGGCAGGATCATGAGGCTTGAGAGCTTGGAGATGCGCCACAAACCTAGGATGAGCAGCAACACCGAGGCCCACAGCACATAGAGTTCACTCAGCGCCCAGTCGGGGCGCTTCAGGGTGAAATACAGCCAACTCCACAGCACATTCAACGCGCCATTGACCCCGAACATGAGTCCAATGGCGAGTTTTTGTCTGGCGCTGGTGGCCAGCTGCCACGCACCCCAACCACTGAGGGCACACAGCGTGAAGATGGTGGTCCAGATCGGGCCAAACGCGATGTCGGGCGGCTTCCACGGTGGTTGCTTCAAGGCGTAGTACCACGGCCCCAAATCGGTGAGCGAGCCGCCAATACCGGCCACCAGAAAGCTGCAGGCAAAGGCGATGCCCAAACCGCCCCAGCGCTTGACAGCGCTCATGTGCGAACCATGCCAAACAAGTGCGCCAAATCTTTGAAAAAGATACGCACATGGGCCATGGGTTTTTTGCGCACCAAGACCTTGTTCATGTAGGACTCGAAGGTGAGTTGTTGCACGTCTTTGTCTTCGCAAATCTTCACAAATTTTTCGCGGCGGCGGTCGTTCTGATACCAGAAATACTGCATGATGCCCAGCACCCAAAACACCTTGCCGTGGTCTTTCATGAAGACTTTGCGGGCTTGTTTCAAGTGCACCGGGTTGTTGGTTTCCAGCGCCAGTTGCACCGCGTCAGCTGCCATGCGGCCACAAGCCATGGCGTAGTAAATGCCTTCACCCGAAGCAGGGGCCACCACACCTGCCGCGTCACCGGCCAACACAATGTCGCGGCCGTTGTCCCATTTGGGCAGCGGTTTCAAGGGAATCGGCGCACCTTCACGGCGCAAGGTTTCCACGTCACTCAAGCCCGCAGTTTCACGCAAACGCGCCACCGCACTGCGCAATGAAAAACCTTTGTCGGCACTGCCGGTGCCAATGCTCATGGTGTCGCCGTGGGGGAACACCCAGCCGTAAAAGTCGGGGGACAAACTGCCTCGGTAATAGACGTCACAGCGGTCCGGGTCGTAGTCGGGCTGGCCATTGGCCGCACGCACGATCTCGTGATAGGCAAACACGTACTTGGTGCGCTCTGCGCCCTCAATGGTTTGACGCGCCACCTCGGACTTGGCCCCATCCGCGCCCACAATGAAACGCGCTCGCAGGCTTTGCTCGGGGGTTTTGTTGTCCACGCTGCCAATGTGCACACGCGCCACACCATCGGTGTCGCGTGTGATTTTGGAGAACGAACCCCGCAAGCGTGTCGCGCCATGCGAACGGGCGCGTTCACGCAACCATTCGTCAAAGCTGTCGCGGTTGACCATGCCGACAAAACCGTTTTCAATCGGGATGTCCACCTTGTTGTCGCTGGGCGAAATCATGCGGGCACAACGTGCTTTGGCCGCCAACAAATGGTCGGGGATTTCAAAGTCTTTGATGCAGCGCGGTGGGATGGCGCCGCCACAAGGTTTGGTGCGGCCTTGGCGGTCCAGCAACAACACCTTCCAACCGCGCAACGCCAGGTCGTCAGCCGCCGTGGCACCTGAGGGTCCACCGCCAATCACGATCACGTCATAGGTATCAGTATTCATGGCCCAACTCCTTGGAATGATGGCTGGCCGGCACAGACAAAGAAGGTGTGCGCGGTGCGTCGTAACGCCCTACCCACACCGCACACGCGGCTGACATGGCAAACATCAGCGCTTCGAAACCAAATACCCACGCATAAGCAGTGCCTTGTGCGTGAACAAACCAATGCGACAAATCGCTGGCACCGGTGCCCAGCAAACCGCCGACACCAAAGGCGATGGCTTGCGCCGCGCCCCACAATCCCATGCGGGTACCAGCGCGGTCTTCACCACCTTGGGTGGCCAAGCGCATCATGGTGGCGATGGCAGCGATGGAAAAACTGCCGTTGGCCACACCCAGCAAAAACACATTGGCCTTCAGCGGCCAAGGTGGCCCAGAAAGACCCGCCATGCACAAACCGACCATGGCCACGCCCGAGACAACACAACCACCGACCATCCAAGATTGCACCGAGCCCATGCGCCCCGCCATCCATGAACTGCCAGCGAGGGCCACGATCAACATGCCGCACAACACGGCCGAGTGGTGGAGGCCCGACAATTGGGTGGTTTCACCGGGGGTCAAACCAAACGTCGCACCCGCGAACGGCTCCAAGATCAGGTCTTGGGCGCTGTAAGCCAGCATGGACAAGAACACAAACACGGTGAAGGCTTTGGCCTGCGGTTCGTTCCACACGCTGGCCAAGACTTGTTTGAAATCTTGTTGATGCACAGGTTTGTTGTCCGTGGACACCAAGCTGCTGGCTTGGCCTTCCAAGCCCCACAAAGCCAAGCCCGTGATGATCACCACCAAGACACTCAGGCTGGCACTGATGTCGAGCAAGCGCTCGGGTGAATAGGGTTGCAACAATTTGCCCACCGTGATGGCGGTGACTGCGAAGCCCACGATCATCATCATCCACACGGCGGTTGCCGCAGGTGCGCGGCGTGTTTCAGCCACCCGCTTGGACATCAAGACCAACAAGGAGGTGCCACAGGCACTGACGCCAAAACCAATCAAGCTGAAGGCCAGCACCGACAAAGCGATGCCTGCTGATAAGTGATCAGCCATCTGTACCGTGGCGACGCTGGCCAAATACCCACCAGTGGCCAACACCGTCATGCCACCCATCATCCAAGGCGTGCAACGCCGTCCTTGGTCCGCGCCAAAGCCCATGCGCGGTCGCACCATTTGCACCAGGTAGTGAAAGCCCACCAACAAACCGGGCAAGAGCGCGGGCAGCGCCAACTCGACCACCATGATGCGGTTCAAGGTCGAGGTGGTGACCACCACCACCGCGCCCATACAAGCTTGGATCAAACCCAGACGGGCAATTTGCAGCCAAGTGAACCCTGTTGCACTCATGACACCACCTCCTGCAAACCACGCAGCGACCAAGCGCTGACCATCATGCCGCTGACGAACAGAGGCACACCAAAAGCACTCACGCTCAAGGCTTTTTCCACCGGTTGTTGAATGAAGCGCACCATGAGGGGGAGTTGCGCCACAGTCAGCAACACCACAGCCAAGGCGGCGTTGGGTGAGCCCCAATGCAACAACAAGGCCGCCACCGCCCACTGCGCCACCAGCATGAAGCCGCAAGCGGTCCAGGCTGCTTTGGTCACGCCCATTTGCACCGGCAAAGAACGCACCCCCATGAGGGCATCGCCTTGCACAGCTTTGAAATCGTTCAGGGTCATGATGCCGTGCGCTCCCAAGCTGAACAGCAAGGCCAACACGATGGTGTCTTGCGGGGGCATGGCACCGCCCAACATGACGGCCGCACCAGTGACCCAAGCGAGTCCTTCATAGCTGAGTGCACAGGCCGAGTTGCCCCACCAACCATTGGCTTTCAAGCGCACCGGTGGTGCGCTATAAGCCCAGGCCAAGACCAGCCCCAAGCCACTGGCGGCAAAGCCCCAAGGCCCGAGTTGCCAAGCCCACAACAAGGACAACAGCGTCCAAATGACGGCGATGTACAGGCCCCAGCGCCCGGGCATGCGGCCTGAAGGAATGGGACGATCAGGTTCGTTGATGGCGTCGACATGGCGATCAAACCAATCGTTCACCGCCTGGCTGGTAGCGCAGACCAAGGGCCCGGCCAGCAAGATGCCGCCGATGATGAGCAACCAGTTGTCGCTCAGGGATTGACCGGTGGAGACCATGCCGCAGGCGAAGGCCCACATGGGCGGAAACCAGGTGATGGGTTTGAGCAGCTCGGCGACGGTGGCGAGGTCGGGACGGTTCATGCTGACATTGTGACCATACAAGCCACAATGTCAACTGGGGTTTACACTTTCACACCGCTTCGTTGTCGTCAATGATGCCAAATCGCCGCAATTTGACATACAGGCTTTGCCGGGATAGGCCCAGCATCTCGGCGGCCGAGGCGCGGTTGTTGTGGGTCAGCTCCAGCGCCGACTGGATGCACATGCGCTCGATCATTTCCGTGGTTTCGTTGACGATGTCTTTCATCGGCATGCGCCCCACCAAATGGGACAACTCGGCCACGGAACCGGCCATGCCGCCCGAGGCCGGGGTTTCTTGCTGGCGGCGGCGGCTGGTGTCACGGATGAAAAACGCGAACATTTGGCTTTTGTCGGAGATGGCCACGGCGGAAATATCCACCGCCAAATTGAGGCCGGACATGCTGCGGATGTCGGTGGCAAAGCCGCGCACATTGGCTTGTTGGCGCAAATGGGTGTTGAGCACGCCCCAATCGACGCTGCCGCGCACCAGCCATTGGTCCAAGGTTTGGCCTTGCAATTGCGACTGGGCGGTGGCACCCACCATGGCCATGAACTCGGAATTGACCGAGCGGATTTGGCCGTTTTTATCGGTCAGCACAAAGCCTTCGGGCGCGCGCTGCATGGCTTCGGCGTACAGGGTTTGGTCCGAATCCATCGGGCTGGTGGAGACCGGATCGGCTTGCAGAAAGCGCACCAAAAACTGCGCCCCACCCTCTTGGCGGAACACGGTCACGGTCAGGGTGATGACGTTTTCTGAGCCCAGCAACTTGACCCGACAGACCTCGATGCGCCCGGTGGCATGGGCCATGCGCAGCAAGGACTGGACTTCGTCGTGGCTTTGCGGGTCAAAGCATTCGAGCAGGTCGCGCCCCACCAGTCGTTTGGACTGGTCCTTCATCAGCCCCATGGCGGCCACATTGGCCTCGGACACTTTTTGGCTGAGTGCTTCAACCACCATGACGGGATCATTGGAGGTGTCAAACAGAATGCGGTAACGCGCTTCGATGTGGCGCAAGCGCAAATAGTCGCGTTCCATGGACTGCTGGGTTTCCACCAAACGCCTTTGCAGCACAGCAATGGCCCCCAGGTCCCGGCCCAACAGCAAGGTGCGTTGTTCTTTCTCGAAATGCAGGGCCACATACTGGATGGGCAGATCCTCGCCTTGCAGAGAAGGATGGTTGATGTGCCGCCATCGCATATCGGCATTGTTGCTGGGTACAGCCAGCATTTCCTTGACCTTGGGCACGCTTTCAGGGGTGACCGTGCTCAGCCAGGTCTTGCCGACCCAGGTTTGACAGGACATGGCGGCCAACTCGTTTTTGCGCACAGAAACATCAACCACCACGCCGTTTTGGTCCACAAGCAGCGCAATATCGGATGCCACCCCGATCAATTGGGCTAATTTGTCTGCGGTGAAACTGGGGATTTTCATAAAGTAGTAGTTGTTTCTCGGGGCTTCCTAGGTACAAGAGTGTACAGACAGATAGACATGTCAAGCCGTCTGTGCTGATTTCATCTGACATTGACCAATGTCAGCTCTGTTTGACTTCGGCAACGCACCGCCATGACCAACTCCAGCGCCTTGTCCTGGGCTGCACGGGCATCTTTGGTGACCAACTCCACCCCCAAGTTCTCGAGCAATTCAGGGCAGGCGGCAACCAAGGGGCCACCCGCCAGTATTTGCAATCGCGGGTTGGCTGAGTACCGCCTGATCTGCTTGACCAGTTGACGAATAGTCGGAAGTTGTTGCTCTGAACTGAGGGAAATGGCGAGCAAGTCATACCAATCCGAGACCATTTTTTTCAACAATTCATCAGCCGAATCGCACTCCAGCAGATTGACTTGCCAACCTGTGCGCCGGAAAAACTCTGACAGCATGAAACTGCCCATGGTGTGCTGGGTCTGAAAAGCCCCGACGATGCAGCAACTCAACCCGGCCGCTTGGCTGCTGGCGTTTTTCAAAAACGCCGGGCTTAATTCAAACAACAGGTGCCGCAAACGGGCATAGGCCAAGCTGCCCGTGGCAAAGTCCATCAAATCATCACACCACCATTGACCCACCAAGCGCGCCGCTGGGGTGATGCCATCCAAATAGACATCCTCAATATCAACACCGGCTGCCAGCCATTGGTGGACCAATTCGGAGGTTTGTTGACTGCCAAGCAAGCTGGCCTGACACAAGGCCTGCACATGCTGCATCTGAAGTTGGCCGTGCTGAACAGGCCCTGACGGCAAGGGCTCATTCAAGGTGTGCAGCAACACGCGGCCCACCCCAAAGGGTGAAGCCGACGGCGACAAATGGAAGGGGTGCAGACTGCTTTGCATGGCAAAAACTGGTGTGAAGCTTCTCAATTCACAGACGGCGTAGTTTTATCTGTAATTTTGATCCGCCTCCTATGGAAAACCCTAGTTTTGTAAACAAATAAATACGTCAACCTGGGTTGACAGATTGGCAAGTGCCCCCTAAAGTCAAAGCACGCCAAAAGCCATCAACCCGACATGACCCCAACCCGCCCACCCAACCACCTGCTGTACACACCGGAACAAAAAATCCGGCGGGACGCATCCGTGTGGACGCTGGTGCAAGGCATCTTGGCCCCGGTTCAATTCCTGATTTTTTTAATAAGCCTGTGGCTGGTGGTGCGCTGTTTGATGACCGGCGAAGGTGAAAACCTGGCCTTGTACTCGGTGGTGGTGAAAACCATCGCGCTCTACACCATCATGGTCACCGGCTGCATTTGGGAAAAAGTGGTGTTTGACCAATACCTGTTCGCCCACGCCTTCTTCTGGGAAGACGTTTTCAGCATGTTGGTGTTGGCCTTGCACACCGCGTACTTGTGGGCCTGGTTCACCGGCAGCTTGTCGGCGCAGCAGCAACTCTGGCTGGCCTTGGCCGCCTACGCCGCCTACCTGATCAATGCCGCGCAGTTTGTTTGGAAACTTCGGGCCGCTCGTTTGCAAGCTGAAGCCATGACGCTCAGCCCCTCACTGACTGAAGGAGCCTCCGCATGAGCCCGGTCATCCCGATCCGCAGCGCCACCAGCGAGGCTTGCGCCCCAGACATCACCCCCGAACGCGGCCAGCGCGAGGTGTTTTGCGGCCTGACCGGCATCATTTGGTTGCACCGCAAAATTCAAGACGCGTTTTTCTTGGTGGTGGGTTCCCGCACCTGTGCCCACCTTATTCAGTCTGCCGCAGGCGTGATGATTTTTGCCGAACCTCGTTTTGGCACCGCCATCATCGACGAGCGCGACTTGGCAGGTTTGGCCGATTGCAA
This sequence comes from uncultured Burkholderiales bacterium, assembly GCA_937891045.1. The sequence goes on from CALBEV010000181.1 coordinate 11,838, forward strand.
CGAAGAGCTCGACAAAATCGTCGCCGATTTGTTGGAACGCCGCCCCGACATCAAGCTGCTCTTTTTGGTGGGCTCTTGTCCTTCCGAAGTCATCAAACTCGATTTGTCCCGTGCCGCCTACCGCCTGAGCACCCAATACAGTCAAAACGGCGGCGTCAAGGTGCTGAACTACTCGGGCAGCGGCATCGAAACCACCTTCACCCAGGGCGAAGACGCCTGCTTGGCAGCCTTGGCCCCCACCTTGAAAACCACCGAGACCGAGCAGAAAAAACTGTTGGTGGTGGGTACTTTGGCCGATGTGGTGGAAGACCAGTTCCGCAGCTTGTTCGGCAAGATGGGCCTGCCCGACGTGGACTTCTTCCCGCCGCGTCGCAGCACGCAATTGCCCAGCGTGGGCCCCGGCACCGTGTTCTTGTTGGCCCAACCGTTTTTGGCCGACACCGCCCGCGCTTTGGAAAACCTGGGTGCCCAACACCTGCCCGCGCCCTTCCCTTTGGGTGCCCAAGGCACCACCGCTTGGTTGGCAGAGGCTGCTCGGGCTTTTGGTGTGACCAACGAGGTATTTGAAGCCGCCATCGACGCACCCCGCAAACGCGCGGTCCAAGCCATCAGCAAACACCGTCCCGAATTGCAAGACAAAAAAATCTTTTTCTTCCCCGATTCGCAGTTGGAAATCCCGTTGGCGCGTTTTCTGCACCACGAGTTGGGCATGCATCTGGCCGAAGTCGGCACACCTTATGTGCACCGCAAACACCTGGACGCCGATCTGAACCAACTGCCCGCCAACACCCGCGTGGTGGAAGGCCAGGACGTGGAGTTGCAACTCGACCGTTGCCGCGCTGCCAACCCCGATTTGGTGGTCTGCGGTTTGGGTTTGGCAAACCCCTTGGAGGCCGAAGGCTTCACCACCAAATGGGCCATTGAATTGGTGTTCACACCGATCCAAGGCTACGAGCAAGCAGGTGACTTGGCAGGCTTGTTCAGCCGTCCCCTGATTCGTCGACTCAAACTGGTCGCCTGAGGCACAACATGCAACTCACCCTCTGGACATACGAAGGCCCACCCCACATTGGTGCGATGCGCATCGCCACGGCCATGCAAGACGTGCACTACGTGTTGCATGCACCGCAGGGCGACACCTACGCCGACTTGTTGTTCACCATGATCGAGCGCCGCCACAAACGCCCACCGGTCACTTACACCACCTTCCAAGCGCGTGACTTGGGCAGCGACACCGCACAACTGTTCAAAGACGCCGTGGCCCATGCCAACGCACGTTTCAAACCCAACGCCATGTTGGTGGGCGCCTCCTGCACCGCCGAGTTGATTCAAGACGACCCCGGTGGTTTGGCGCAAGCGCTGCAACTGCCCATCCCTGTTGTTGCGCTTGAATTGCCCGCCTACCAACGCAAAGAAAACTGGGGCGCAGCCGAAACCTTTTACCAACTGCTGCGCCATGTGGCCGTGTCACCACCCGAGGGCTTTGACCGCCAAGCGCAAGCGCCCAGTTGCAACATCTTGGGCCCCACGGCTTTGGGCTTTCGCCACCGCGATGACGTGAAAGAAATCACCAAGTTGCTGGAAGACATGGGCATCCAAGTGAATGTGGTTGCCCCCTTGAACGCCTGTGTGGCCGATTTGCAAAACATCCCCTTGGCCTCCTTCAATGTGGTGCTCTACCCCGAAGTGGCCAACACCGCTGCTTTGTGGCTCGAGCGTCAATTCAACCAGCCCTTCACCAAAACCATCCCGATTGGCGTGGGTGCCACTCGCGACTTTGTGAAAGAAGTGGCGACCTTGGCAGGCGTGGAAGTGCCCGCCGATTTGGAAGACGACGGCCATTCGGTCTGGTATTCGCGCTCGGTCGATTCCACCTACCTGACGGGTAAGCGTGTGTTCATTTTTGGTGATGCTTCCCATGTGGTGGCTGCTGCCCGCTTCGCGTCGGAAGAAATGGGTTTCGAGGTGGTGGGCTTGGGCACTTACAGCCGCGAATTCGCCCGCGAAGTGCGCGATGCCGCCAAACGCTACGGCGTGGAAGCGCTGATCACCGACGACTACATGGCGGTGGAAAAACAAGTCGCCGCCTTGCACCCCGAGCTGATTTTGGGCACGCAAATGGAACGCCACATCGCCAAGCGCCAAGGCATTCCATGCGCGGTCATCTCCGCACCCGTGCATGTGCAAGATTTCCCAGCACGCTACGCGCCGCAAATGGGCTTTGAAGGTGCCAATGTCTTGTTTGACACCTGGGTGCATCCGCTGATGATGGGCCTGGAAGAGCATTTGCTGGGCATGTTCCGTGACGACTTTGAATTCAACGACAGCGCCGCGCCTTCGCACTTGGGTTCCACGCGTCGTCAACCCGAAGCACCCAAGGCGGAGCCTGAATTGATTGTGTTGCCCGCTGACGCTGTCGCCGCCACCCAGTGGTCCCCTGAAGCCACCAAAGAGCTGGGCAAGATCCCGTTTTTTGTCCGCGGCAAAGCCAAACGCAACACCGAGCGTTTTGCCACCGAGCAAGGTGTGTCAACCATCACCGTGGAGACGCTCTACGATGCCAAAGCCCACTTCAGCCGCTGATCGTTTGGCCGCCGCCAACACCGTGGTGCTGGTCACCATGGACAACCATTTGTCGGGTGCTTTTGAGAAAGTGGCTCTGCAACTGAGCGAACTGGGCTTGCGCCTGAAAGTGCATGCTGCCAGCGACTGGCGCAACAACCAAGACCAACTGCAACACTGCCGCGACGACTTGGCCCAAGCCAAGATGGTCATCGTTTCGATGTTGTTCATGGAAGACCATTTCCTGCCCATCCTCGATGTCTTGGAGCAACGCCGCTTTGAGGTGGACGCCATGGTCTGCATCATGTCGGCACCCCAGGTCATGCAACTCGGCCGCATGGGCAAGTACGTGGCCAACACCCAAAGCGGTGGCCTCATCGGCTTGCTGAAAAAACTGCGCCCCTCCGCCAAAGACGAGAACGGCAAAGACAAACCCGCGTCTGCCGGGGCCAAGCAAATGGCCATGCTGCGCCGCCTGCCCAAGTTGCTGCGCTTCATTCCCGGTACGGCGCAAGACGTGCGTGTCTTTTTCTTGGTGATGCAGTATTGGTTGGCCGGTTCCGAGCACAACATCATGCACATGGTGTTGATGCTGGTGCAACGCTACATGAAGTTGTCGACCAAACAACTGTCCGCTTTGCCTGCACTGGAGGCACCCCAAGAATACCCCGATGTTGGCGTCTACCACCCGCGCATGAAGGGTTTGTTCTCCGAACAGTCCAGCGACCTGCCCAACATCAAACGCCAAGACCAACCCGCTGTCGGCTTGCTGGTGTTGCGCTCTTATTTGCTGGCTGGCAACACCGCCCATTACGACGCGGTGATCGATGCTTTGGAGGCCAAGGGCTTGCGTGTCATTCCCGCCTATTCCAGTGGCTTGGATGCCCGTTGCGCCATCGATGCGTATTTCAAAAAGGGCGACACCCCTGTCATTGAAGCCTTGGTTTCTCTCACTGGCTTTTCATTGGTGGGTGGACCTGCTTACAACGATGCCAAGGCTGCCCAAGAGGCTTTGAAGCAGCTCGATGTGCCCTACATCGCAGCGCACCCCGTCGAGTTTCAATCGCTGGACCAATGGGGCAGCTCCGAGCGCGGTTTGTTGCCGGTGGAAAGCACCATCATGGTCGCCATTCCCGAGCTTGATGGCTCTACCGTGCCCATGGTGTATGGCGGTCGACCCGGTGCCGAGGGCACCAGTTGCACCGGTTGCGAGCGCTTGTGCACCTTCACCAAAGCGCATCAAACCCAGCACATGTTCACTTGCGCTGAGCGCACCGAGATGCTGGCTGCACGGGTGCAAAAACTGGTGCAATTGCGCCAAAGCAAACGGGCAGAACGCAAGGTCGCGATTGTGATTTTCAACTTCCCACCGAATGCCGGTGCGGTTGGCACTGCCGCTTATTTGTCGGTGTTTGAATCCTTGTTCAACACCCTGCACAACCTGGCTTCACAAGGCTATCAGGTCGAATTGCCCGAAAGCGCTGATGCCTTGCGAGAGGCCTTGTTGAAGGGCAATGCCGCGCAATACGGCACCCAAGCGAATGTCGTTCACCAAATTCCCTTGTCTCACCATATTCAAAACGAGCAGTGGCTCAGTGAAATTGAGGCTCAGTGGGGGGCTGCGCCCGGCAAGCACCTGACCGATGGCCGCAGCTTGTTTGTACTTGGTCTGCAACTGGGCAACGTGCTGTTGGCAGTGCAACCCGCGTTTGGGTATGAAGGCGACCCGATGCGGTTGTTGTTTGAAAAGGGCTTCGCCCCCACCCACGCCTTCAGTGCCTTCTACCGCTATTTGCGCAAAGATTACCGTGCTGATGCCGTGCTGCACTTTGGCACCCATGGCGCACTGGAATTCATGCCGGGCAAACAAACCGGCTTGTCGGGCAAATGCTGGCCCGAGCGATTGATCCATGACCTGCCCAATATTTACCTTTACGCTGCCAACAACCCTTCGGAAGGCGCGCTGGCCAAACGCCGCGCTGCCGCCACGCTCATCAGCTACTTGACCCCCAGCATCACCGAAGCCGGTTTGTACAAAGGCTTGATTGAACTCAAACAAACGCTGGAACGCTGGCGCGGTGAAGCCCAAACAGACGCATCCGAGCGTCAATCGCTGATGCAGATGCTGCACGAACAAGCACTGGCCATGGACTTGCAAGTTCCCGCACAGTTGGATGACGACGCCACGTGGATCGATGGCCTGCAAGCCCAGTTGTTGGAGCTTGAATACGCCCTGATTCCTGACGGCTTGCATGTGATTGGCCGGGTGCCGACCCGCGACGCCCGCTTGTCCACCTTGAAGGCCATGGCCAAAGCCATGAACATCGAAGCACCCGCCTTGCTCAACCAGTTGGTAGATGAAAACGACTTGCCCGCCAACACCTTGAGTGACTTTTCAAGCTCACAAGTGCAGCAAATTCAACAACTTGTCGACACCAATCGCATGCTGGGCCAACAGCATGAATTACAGGGTTTGATGCGGGCTTTGGATGGCCGCTATATCGAGCCTGCCCCTGGTGGCGATTTGCTGCGCATGCCCGAGGTCTTGCCCACCGGTCGCAACTTGCATGGCCTGGACCCCTTCCGCATGCCCAGTGCTTTTGCGGTGAAAGACGCCAAGCACCAAGCCGACAAACTGTTGGCGCGGTATGCCGCCGACGGCCAAGGCTTTCCTGAGAGCGTGGCCATGGTATTGTGGGGCTCGGACAATTTGAAATCCGAAGGCGGGCCCTTGGCCCAGGCTTTGGCGCTGATGGGCGCAGCACCGCGCTTTGACAGCTATGGCCGCTTGGCCGGTGCGGCCTTGATTCCCTTGAGTAAATTAGGACGCCCCCGCATTGACGTGGTCATCACTTTGTCGGGCATCTTCCGCGACCTGATGCCCATGCAAATCAAGTTGTTGGCCGAGGCCAGTTTCTTGGCCGCCAGCGCCGATGAAGCCGACGAAGACAACTTCATCCGCAAACACAGCTTGGCTTTCATGCAGTCAAACGGCTGCGACATGGAAACCGCATCGCTGCGTGTGTTTGGCAATGCCGAAGGCGCTTACGGTGCGAACGTCAACCACTTGATTGACAGCAGCTGCTGGGAAGAAGAAAACGAATTGGGCAATGCCTTCACCAACCGCAAAGGCTTTGCCTACGGTCGCGAAGGCCAGCCGGTACGCAACAACGCGCTGCTGCAAAGTGCGTTGGCCAATGTGAGCCTCACCTATCAAAACGTCGACTCGGTCGAGTTGGGCGTGACCAGCATTGACACCTATTTCGACACCTTGGGTGGCATCAGCCGTGCGGTGTTGCAAGCCAAACACCAACGCGATGGCAGCCAAGCCAGTGCGCCGCCGGTTTACATCGGCGACCAAACCCAAGGCGATGGCGTGGTGCGCAGCCTGACCGAACAAGTGGCATTGGAAACCCGCACCCGCATGCTCAACCCCAAGTGGCATGAAAGCATGTTGCAACACGGCTACGAAGGTGTGCGTCAAATTGAAGCCCACCTGACCAACACCATGGGCTGGTCGGCCACCACCGGCCAAGTGCATCCTTGGGTGTATCAACAACTGGCGCAAACCTTCATCATCGACCCCGAGATGCGTGAACGTTTGGCCAAACTCAATCCAACGGCTTCAGCCAAAGTGGCTGGTCGTTTGTTGGAAGCGTCTCGACGTCAGTACTGGAAACCTGACGCCGAAACAATGAAGGTACTGCAACAGGCAGGCGATGAGTTAGAGGACCGCTTAGAAGGCGTCCAAGAAGGAGTACTTGCATGATGGAAACAGCCACAGTCCCGGTATCCTCAATCAAGCGTGGAGGGCGACCCGATGGTGAAGGCAGTGTCCAAGTTCAGATGGATCCGAACTTGAAAATTGGCACAGCCAAAGTCTTTGCGGTTTACGGCAAAGGCGGCATTGGCAAAAGCACCACCTCTTCAAACTTGTCGGTGGCCTTTAGCAAAATGGGCAAGCGTGTCTTGCAAATCGGTTGCGACCCGAAACACGACTCCACCTTCACACTCACCAAAAAGCTCATGCCCACGGTGATTGACGCCTTGGAAGCGGTTGACTTTCACGCCGAAGAACTGCGCTTGGACGACTTTGTGTTCAAGGGCTACAACGGCGTCATGTGCGTCGAGGCCGGTGGCCCACCAGCGGGCACGGGTTGTGGCGGCTATGTGGTCGGTCAAACCGTCAAGCTCTTGAAAGAGCACCATTTGTTGGAAGACACCGACGTGGTGATTTTTGACGTGCTGGGCGATGTGGTGTGTGGTGGCTTTGCAGCCCCGCTGCAACACGCTGACCGCGCCCTGATTGTGACGGCCAATGATTTCGATTCCATCTTCGCCATGAACCGCATCGTGCAAGCGATTGGTGCCAAAGCCAAGAACTACAACGTGCGCTTGGGCGGTGTGATTGCCAACCGCAGTGATGCCACCGACCAGATTGACAAGTACAACGCGGTCACCGGCTTGAAAACCATGGCGCACTTCCCCATGCTGGATGAAATCCGCCGCAGTCGTTTGTCCAAGTCCACCTTGTTTGAACTCGAAGCCACACCGGCTGTGAAAGCGGTGCAAGACGAGTACATGCGTTTGGCCGCGGCCTTGTGGTTGGGTGGGGACCCGCTGCCTGCCGTGCCCATGAAAGACCGCGATATTTTTGACCTGCTGGGATTCGATTGATGGACCACACCAGCTATTTGCAACGACGCGAACAGATCGAGCACTATTTCGATCGGACCGCGGCCAAGGCTTGGGAGGTGCTCACTTCAAATGCACCGGTGGGCCGCATTCGCCGCACTGTGCGCGAAGGCCGCGACCAGATGCGCAGCACGCTCATGTCTTGGTTGCCCCAAGACATGCGCGGCATGCGTTTGCTGGACGCCGGTTGCGGGACAGGTGCTTTGGCGGCACTGGCCATGCAACGCGGTGCCGAGGTGGTGGCCATCGATCTCTCGCCCACATTGGTGCAATTGGCGCGTGAACGCTATGCGCAGGATGTGGAGCAAGGACCAGGCAGCATCCAGTTTTTGGCGGGCGACATGCTGAGCCCCGCCACCGGCGAATTCGATTACGTGGTCGGCATGGATTCCTTGATTCACTACGACACCCAAGACATCGTCAAAGCCGTGCATGGTTTGTCGCAGCGCACCCGCCGCGCTATTTTGTTCACCTTTGCACCGCGCACCCCTTTGCTGGCCATGATGCACAGCGTGGGCCGCCTTTTTCCTCGCTCAGACCGCTCGCCCGCCCTCGAGCCCGTGTCAGCAGTGGACTTGAACCTGGGCCTCGAAGCCGTGTTGCAAGGCACAGCTTGGCAAGCAGGTCGCAGCCAACGCATCAGCAGTGGTTTTTACACCTCGCAAGCCTGGGAGTGGCGTCAGGCATGAAGTCCAAGTTCATCAACTTGCTCAAGGCACAAAGCATGAAGTACGTGCCGTTTGCGGATGCGGCCTCGACCGAGTTGCCCATCGGCAAGTTGTTGCGCTTGTCTTTGTTTCAAGCCGTGATTGGCATGGTGACCTCGCTCTTGGTTGGCACCTTGAACCGGGTGATGATTGTGGAACTGGGCATGGCAGCCTGGTTGGTCGCCATGGCTGTGGCCATCCCCGTGGTGTTCGCCCCGTTGCGCGCATTGGTGGGCTACCGCAGCGACACCCATCCCTCTGCGCTGGGCTTGAAGCGCATTCCCTACATGTGGATGGGCACCTTGTTGATGTTTGCTGGTTTGGCCATCATGCCGTTTGCCTTGCTGCTCCTGTCGGATCCACCACCCCACACCGAATGGCTGGGCCTCACTGGCGTCACCCTGTCCTTCGTCTTGTTGGGCTTTGGCATGCAAGTCACGCAAACGGCTGGCATGGCCTTGGCTAGTGACTTGTCCACCGAAGAAAAACGCCCACGCGTGGTGGCCCTGCTCTACAGCATGCTGTTGCTGGGCATGATTGGCAGCAGTATTTTGTTCGGGGTGTTTTTGAGTGACTTCACACCGACCCATTTGATCCAGGTGATTCAAGGCTGTGCCGTGGTGGTGGTGGTTTTCAATTTGATTTCCTTGTGGAAGCAAGAAGCACGCGCAGAAAAGCGCGGACCGCGAGAAGACAACGGTTTTCATAAAAATTGGCAACGCATGTTGAATCAACCTGGCATGCGCCGCTTTTTGTGGACAGTCGCGCTGGGCACGGCCGCCTTCAGCATGCAAGACATCATCTTGGAACCCTATGGCGCTGAAGTGCTGGGCTTGGATGTCAGTATGACCAGTTCACTCACAGCCTTGAGTGCAGGTGGGGCTTTGTTGGCCTTTTACTTGTCGTCAGTGCTGCTCAACCGAGGCTTGGACGCCTGTCGCCTGGCCAGTGCTGGGGTGGTGCTGGGGTTGCCCGCTTTTGCTTTTGTGATTTTTTCTGCCCCGCTGTCCTCGGCCTTGTTGTTCCGCAGCGGCACCGCATTGATCGGTTTTTCGAGCGGTTTATTTTCGGTGGGCATGTTGGTCATGGCCATGTCATTCAGCGAAGAGAAGTTGGCCGGCCTGGTGCTCGGTGCATGGGGTGCGGTGCAAGCCACAGCCTCAGGCATCGCCATGGCGGTGGGTGGTTTTTTACGCGATCTGATTGGCAGTTTGGCCAGCAGCGGTGCACTGGGCAGCAGCTTGGACACCCCGGCCACCGCCTACAGCTTTGTGTACCACATTGAAATTTATCTGTTGTTCGTGGTGTTGATCGCCCTGGGTCCCTTGGTGCGCAACATCCGACAAACGCAAGCAAGCTCCAACCGATCTCATTTCGGTTTGGCCGAGTTACCGAGTTAACGACCACTTGATTTTTTAAACGGAGACATGACCATGGAAACTGGTGCAATTACCCAATACGTCGATGTAGCCCAGATCGTCTTGTACATCTTCTGGGCGTTTTTCGCGGGCCTCATTTATTACCTCTTGCGCGAAAACCACCGCGAGGGTTATCCCATGGACAACGGACGCGAGAACGGTCCGAAGATGGAAGGCTGGCCTTCGGTGCCCGAGCCCAAGGTCTACAAATTGGCCAATGGTCATGAAGCCTTGAGCCCCGACCACAACCGACCCGACGGCGTCTACAACGGTCAGCCCATGCACCCGTGGCTGGGTGCGCCGCTGGAACCCGTGGGCGACCCGCTGTTGGCAGGCTTGGGTCCTGGCGCTTGGGCGAACCGCGCCGATGTGCCCGAAATGACGCATGAAAATGAAGTCAAGATCGTGCCCCTGCGCGTGGCCAAAGACCACGGTGTGGCTCCACAAGACACAGACTCACGCGGTCAAAACGTTTACGGTGCTGATGACCAAATTGCGGGCGTGGTGCGCGACTTCTGGGTGGACCGTTCCGAAATGATCTTTCGCTACATCGAGATCACGGTCAAGGGCACAGACAAGCATGTGTTGATCCCGATCAACTTCGCCCGCATCCATGAAGACGCGATCGATGTGCATGCCCTGATGTCGCACCAGTTTGCCAATGTGCCTGCCACCAAGTCCCCCGACCAAGTGACCATGCTGGAAGAAGAAAAAATCATGGGCTACTTTGGTGCAGGCTTGTTGTATGCCGAACCCAACCGCCAGGAACCCCTGGTATGAAAGCGCACCACGAGCATGAGTTTGAAGCGGCCTTGGGCTTGCCAGAAGACTTGCCGCGCAACGAATACATCGTTTGGCAAGGTCGCCCTGATTGGCGTCAACTCGCCATAGAAGCTTTCCATGTGCGCAAGTTGGCGATTTACTTTGCGATCATGGTTTTTTTCCAAGGCGTGCACCTCCTGGACGGCGATGCCACTGGCATCGTCATGCTGAAACAACTGGGCACCAGCATTGGATTGGCGACATTGGCCTTGGGCTTGCTCACCTGGAGTGCTTACTGGTCGGCCCAGGCCACCATGTATACCCTGACCAACAAACGCATCATCATGCGCATTGGGATCGTGCTCTCGCTCACCTTCAACCTGCCACTCAAAAAAATCACCTCGTGTGACTTGCAACTGGCGAAGAAACAGACTGGCAATATTGCACTTGGCATTGCCAGCGAAAGTCCGATTGGTTGGCTGAACTTGTGGCCGCATGTGCGCCCATGGCGAGTATCTTCACCGCAACCGACCTTGCGTTGTGTGCCACAGGCAGCGGATTTGGCACAACGGATTTTGCAAACTTGGCGACAAGTCAATCCGACCGAGCAATTGCTGTCGGCCCAGACCGAAGCAACGCATGGCAACAGCCAGGCTTGGGGGCAAGCATGAGTCTGGCCCCCACCACCGTCGCGGCTTCACCTGCCGTACCCATGGTGGTGCGCTGGGTGTTGTTTTGCCTGGTGTTGCTGCTACTGGCTGTGTTTGCGGTTCGACAATCGGGACCATCGGCTCAGCCGGTTGATGTGCCTGTGGTTTGGAAGAAAAACCTGCGCTTTGAAGACGGTTCAAAGGGTGAAATTGTGGTGCGTGATGCAGCCACTGAGCAACAGGTGGCCGTGTTTGAAGGCGAACAAGGCTTTATGCGTGGCACTTTGCGTGCCTTGGCACGTGAGCGTAAGAAAAGATCCATTGGCCCGGAAGCGGCATTCGAATTAAGTGGTCTATCAGATGGCCAAATGGTGTTGCACGATCCTGCCACGGGCGCGAGCATTCACTTGGCATCGTTTGGGCCGACCAATGCACAGATCTACCGTCAATTGCAATAAAAAATCGAGGACAACACCATGGCCCCAGTGACTGCAACCATTGAAACCGCACGCGACGCGAATGAAAAAGCCATTCAAAGCACGCTCTTGAACCCGCGCTTTTACACCACCGACTTTGCCGCCATGGACCGCATCGATGTGAACCCTGTGCGCAAAGAATGGGACCTGATGATGCAAGAGTACGAGGGTGACAACAACCATGATCACTTTCAGCGCGATGCTGCTTTTGCCGATGAAGTGGCCCTGCTCATGCCGCAACTCTCGCCCGAGATGCGGCAAGAGTTTTTAGACTTTTTGGTCAGCTCCCTCACCTCGGAATTTTCGGGCTGTATTTTGTACAACGAGATCCGCAAGCATGTCACCAACCCAGACATCAAACAACTGATGACCTACATGGCCCGCGACGAATCTCGCCATGCAGGCTTCATCAACCAGTCTTTGCGCGACTTTGGCTTAGGCATCGATTTGGGCGATTTGAAGCGCACCAAGGCCTACACCTACTTCAAACCCAAATACATTTTTTACGCCACCTACTTGTCGGAAAAAATTGGTTACGCCCGCTACATCACCATCTTCAGGCATTTGGAAAAAAACCCCGACAAACGCTTTCACCCGATCTTTCGTTGGTTTGAGCGCTGGTGCAACGACGAGTTCCGCCACGGCGAATCTTTCGCCCTGATCATGCGAGCCAATCCGCATTTGCTGCGCGGTGGCAACCGCTTGTGGATCAAGTTCTTTTTACTGGCGGTCTACGCCACCATGTACGTGCGGGACCACACCCGTCCCATGCTGCACGAAGCCATGGGCTTGGAAACCGATGAGTACGACTACACCGTGTTTCGCATCACCACCGAAATATCCAAACAAGTTTTTCCCTTGTCCTTGGACACTGACAACCCAGCGTTCCGTGCAGGTTTGGCGCGTTTGTTTGAAATTTCCAAGGCCAATGACGCGGCCATTGAAAAAGGTGGCGTGTTCAGCTATGTCACCCGCGCCGTCTGCGGTGTACAAGCCCTGTGGACCTTTGGTCGCTTGTTCATGATGGACACCCTTGAGCATGAACTGCCTGTCAACACCCGCATGGCCCCGTCATGGTGAGTGAAGTTGCTTTTGCCGCGCTGTTTGCAGTTGTCTGCTGGTGGTTCGGCACGGGCGTCATTCTGTGGTTGGACCGTCTGCCACAAGCCAGTTTTCGATGGAGCATGTTGGCCTGGACTTTTTTGTTGGGCTTGAGCTTTTGGGGTGTCGCGACGAGCATGAAGAGTGTGAGTGATGCCAACGCGTACTTGGGGTTTGGCAGCGTGATCGTCATGTGGGGTTGGCACGAACTCGCCTTTCTAACAGGCACCCTCACCGGCCCTCGAAAGATTGCATTGGACGAAGGCGCTACCGGCTTCAAGCGCTTCGAACAAGCCTTCATGGTGATGCTGCACCATGAACTGGCCTTGTTGCTGAACTTTGCAGTGCTGTGTGCCATGCAAATGGATCAGCCTAACCACATTGCCCTGTGCACCTTCGCGCTGTTGTGGTGCATGCGGGTCAGCGCCAAACTGAATTTGTTTTTTGGCGTCTCTGAAAACGGCGCAGCCTACCTGCCCGCACATTTGCACTATTTGGCCAGTTATTTCAGACACCGTCGCATGACTTGGTGGTTTGCCATCTCTGTCAGCCTGTCTGTCTTGACGTTGGTTTGGTTGATTTGGCAAACCATCGTGGGTCAGGTAGAGATGACCACCGGTTGGGTCATGTTGGCCAGTTTGCTGAGTTTGGCCATTGTGGAGCACGCCTTGATGATTTTCCCCTTGCCCCTGCAACGCATTTGGGGCTGGGCCATGTCCCGCACCAGCGCCAGTTCCGCCTGAAAGACGCCATGAACGCCACCAGCCACCATGACATGCTCGCTTTGCAAGAAGCCTTGGAACTCGGTCGTCGCCGTCCTGTGGCCGTGGTGATTGGCAGCGGCTTTGGCGGTTTGGCTGCCGCCATTCGCTTGAGTGTGAAGGGCTATGACGTGAAGGTGGTGGAAAAGCTGGATGGCCCCGGTGGTCGTGCCTCGGTGTTCAAGCAAGATGGCTTCACCTTCGATGCAGGACCGACCATCATCACGGCGCCTTTTTTATTGGAAGAGTTGTGGAAATTGTGTGGCCGCTCCTTCAAAGACGATATCGATTTGCGTGCCATGGACCCGTTTTACCGTATCCGGTTCAGCGATGGCACTTGGTTTGATTACAGCGGTGACGAAGCCGCTATGCGTGCCGAGATTGCGCGTTTTTCAACCGAGGATTTGGTCGGTTATGAAAACTTTTTGGCCGATGCCGAGTTGTGCAAAACCTTGGGCTTTGAAGGTTTGGGGGCGATTGCCTTCGACACGATTGGCGACTTGATCAATGCCATTCCCTCTTTTGCCCGCATGGGCGCATGGCGCAGCATTTACAGCTTGGTGGCCAAACACATCCGCAACGACAAACTGCGCATCGTGCTGAGCTTTCACCCCTTGCTGATCGGCGGCAATCCCTTTTCAGTCACCTGTGCCTATGCCCTGATCAATTCGTTGGAGCGCACCTGGGGTGTGCATTCGGCCATGGGCGGCACCGGCGCCATCGTACAAGGCTTGGTGCGTTTGCTGGAAAGCCGCGGTATTCCCATTCATTACAACGCGCCCGTCACGACGATCCGCATTGAGAACAACAAAGCCGTGGGCGTGGAGTTGCAAGACGGTCGCTTCATGCCCGCCGACATTGTGGTGAGCAATGCCGACACCGCATGGACCTACAAACATTTGGTCGCACCCCAACATCGCCGCCATTGGACCGATCGCAAGATTGACAACGGCCGCTATTCCATGGGCTTGTTTGTCTGGTACTTTGGCACCGATCGCCAATACGCCGATGTACCGCACCACATGATGGTGCTGGGGCCACGCTACAAAGAACTGTTGACGGATATTTTCAAGCACCACCACTTGGCCGACGACTTCAGCCTGTATTTGCACCGCCCCACCGCCACTGATCCTTCCTTGGCCCCTGCAGGTTGCGACACGTTTTACGTGCTCTCGCCGGTGCCGCATTTGGACAGCGGCACCGACTGGGTCAACCAAGCTGAAACCTACCGCTTGAAAATCCAACAAGCCTTAGAAGCCTCGGTATTGCCCGAACTGTCCAAACACATCGTCTCTTCCAAAATGATGACTCCGCAAGATTTCAAAGACCGTTTGTGGTCCTTCAAAGGTGCAGGCTTTGGCTTGGAACCTTTGCTGTTGCAAAGCGCCTGGTTCAGACCGCACAACCGCAGCGAAGATGTGCAAGGCTTGTTTGTGGTTGGGGCAGGCACCCATCCGGGTGCAGGTGTGCCCGGCGTGTTGATGTCGGCCAAAGCTTTAGAAACCGTGGTGCCCCATGCTCATGCGCTCAACTGATTTGAAACACCAGGATTTGCAAGCTTGCATCGACATGATGCGAGGTGGCTCCAAAAGTTTTTTTGCCGCCTCCAAATTGTTGCCTGAACGGGTGCGCAACGCCGCAGTGGCGCTGTATGCGTTTTGTCGTGTGGCTGATGATTTGGTGGATGAAGGCGAGTCCAGCGAAGACGCATTGATGGAGCTGAGGCAAAGACTTGATGGCATCTACAGCGGCCAGCCGCAGCCCTTTTTGGAAGACAACGCTTTGGCCCATGTGGCCCAGCAATATGCATTGCCGCGCAACATGTTGGAAGCCTTGATTGAAGGCTTTGAATGGGATGCACAAGGCAAAACTTACGAGACCATCGAAGACGTGCACCAATACGCGGCCCGGGTGGCCGGTAGTGTGGGCGCCATGATGTGCTGGATCATGGGGCCTCGCCATGCCGGGGCACTGGCCCGCGCTTGCGAGCTGGGTGTGGCCATGCAACTGACCAACATTGCCCGTGATGTCGGTCAAGATGCCCGCATTGGCCGACTCTATTTGCCACAGGCATGGCTGCGTGAAGCTGGTTTGGATCCCGCAGTTTGGATGCAACACCCTGTCCACAGTCCAGCCCTGCAATCGGTTGTCCAGCGTTTGTTGGATGAGGCTGACCGGCTCTATGCCCAAGCCCATCAAGGTATTGCCGAACTGCCCCGCGACTGCCGTTCAGCCATCTTAGCTGCCAGACTCATCTATGCCGAAATTGGCCACCAACTGCGTCGCGAAGGCTGCAACTCGGTGAACCACCGCACCGTGGTGAGCGGTACACGCAAGATGGCCTTGTTAGCCCAATCCAAATGGCAGTCGCATTGGGTGACTCCTGAGAAACAAACTGCTCCACCCTTGGCAGCTATTCGCTACCTGATCGAAGGCTGCAACAGTTCAGAGCCAGTGCTGCCACCCAGTGTGAAATTAGCATCTCAACGCAGCATGTCTGAAAAAATAGAGTGGCTACTGAGCCTGTCAGAGCGTTTGGAGTTTGAACGGCGTGGACTCACGCCGCCGGCACAGCACTGATCTGTCCGCAGTGTCAGAGGTGGTAAAACCTCGCTCCTTGGGTGTAGCGCCGCCCTTGGTCACTGAGCGCCACCTGAAAGAAGGATCCCACATGAAACTTGCACGCATTCACCACGTGGCCTACCGCTGCAAAGACGCCAAAGAAACGGTGGAGTGGTATGTCAAGCACTTGAACATGGACTTTGTGCTGGCGATTGCCGAAGACCAGGTGCCCAGCACCAAGGCCCCCGACCCTTATATGCATGTTTTTCTGGATGCTGGTCAAGGCAACGTATTGGCCTTTTTCGAGTTGCCGAACTCGCCAGAGATGGGTCGTGACCTGAACACGCCCACTTGGGTGCAGCACTTGGCCTTCAAAGTGGACAGCCTGGAAGAACTGTTGGCCTTCAAAGAACACTTGGTGACCAATGGCATCGAGGTGATTGGCGTGACCGACCACACCATCTTCAAATCCATTTACTTCTTTGACCCCAATGGCCATCGCTTGGAGGTGGCCTGTGACACCGGCACACCCGAGATGCACCAACAACTCGACGAGGTCAAATGGGCCATGCTGGAAGAGTGGAGCCGAACCAAACGCGCCCCCAAACACGCGGCCTGGATGCATGCCCCCAACTGATGCAGTTGAAGATCTGTGCTGGCATACCGCCCAAAGCGCTCAGGCGCGTCTGGGCATGCGCCAAGGCAACATGGCCTGTACCACCGGTGAGATCAAGCGGTCCGTGTGCAAAGTTTCGTGAAAACTTTCAACAGCCTCACCCAACAAGCTGCTCTCCAGCACCGCACGTTGGTAAAAGGGTGTGTCCTCTAATTGCTGCTTGACGCGCACCGCTGCTTGCGTTCGCATTCTGCGTGCCAACCACCATTTGGTGCGGCTCATCGCCACCGGTTCAGGTGGCTCAAACAGGCTCACCTCGCCTTGCCGATCAAACCGATAGGCCAAAACCGGGTTCTCGCCGCTTCTCAAGAGCAAGTCATACATCACCGCCGTGTCGCCATTGGCCATGCGACTTCGAGACCAGTCCCATTCTTTGAAGGGCCGGTCGATCGGCTCGTCACCTTCATTGCTGTCTAGATAAGCATGGCCTTGCCATGATTGACTGGGATGTTGCAACTGCACGTCCACCCGCGCACAGGGTGCAATTGGACCCCAAGTGTGCTTGCAACCGGGTTCAAGATGGACACCAAAATTGAACAACTGCTCGGGGTAAATGCGCACGCTGCCCTTGATGCGTCTGGGAAAGGGTACACAGACTTCGTCGATGTCAATGCGCAAAGCTTGACCGTCCCAATGCAATTGACTCGGCCCGATGTGGAAAGTGTGTGCACTGCGATCGCAATGCGATGATCCCCGCTCAGTCATGGCCCAGCGGTTGGCTTGCCGGCTGTAGAGCGCGACATTCAAACTGCAATGATTTTCGGGATCCGTGTCAGAGCGGCTGCGACGAGCCCATGCATAGTAAGGTGAAAACACACTGCCAACAAAAGCAATGATGGTCAAACCATATTGGCCGCAATCACTCAGTGCGTCAACATACCACCAGAGATAACCCCCCGAGGGGACGTGCTGATCGAAGCAAGGTGAGCCATCACTGCGGCGGCCGCCAGTCGACCCGACATAGCGGCCATGGGTACGCCAGGACCCGGGTGAACGCTGCCCCCCGCCAATATCAATCCGGGCAGGCTGGTCGTGGCGTTCGAACGACTGAAGGCCGACATCCAACCGTGGGTCGCTTGGCCGTAAAGCGCCCCGCCCGTTGCTGGAAAGAGTTTGTGAAAGTCCTGAGGACTGGTGCGTTGGGTGTTCTGAGCCGTGGGTTGAATCTCCAGGCCGCACTGACGCAGAAGTTGAAAGCTCTGGTGTTGGCATCGTTCGATCGCTTCATCGGTCAAAAGTGGTTGGTCTCCAACCGCAGGTGCATTCACCAAACACAGCAAACGTTCGCTGGCTTGGGGCTCTGTGCCTGCACCCCGGTCTTGCGCACAGACATAGACGGTTGGACTGTTGGGCAATTCTTGTTTTTCAAAAATCGATTTGAACTCCGCTTCGTAGTGGTTTTGAAAGAACACATTGTGCCGATCCAAGGCAAAACCTGCGGTCTTGGCGTTGACCGACCAAGTGAGCGCCGATAAAGAACGTTGACGATGGCCGCGCGGGGTCGATTGGGCAGCCGCTGGGCCCAACAAACCCGCATGCAAGGCTGATACATCGCCATTGAACACCACAGCATCCGCTTCCAATGTTTCGCCATTCAACAGGGTGACACCGCAGACCTTGTTTTGGGCAGTGTGGATGCGTTGCACCGTTTGGCCATATTGAAACTTGGCCCCGCTGGCCAAGGCCAGGCTTTCCAGACAACGAGGCAAGGCATGCATGCCACCTTCGATGGCCCAGACGCCGTCCATTTCTACTTGCGCAATCAGCATCAAAGTAGCTGGTGCTTGCCAAGGTGAAGAGCCGCAATACGTGGCGTAGCGTGCAAACAACTGGCGCATTTTTTCATGCTGGAAATACCGCCCCAAACTTTCCCACAAGCTGGACATCACACCCAAAGATGCCAAGGTGGCCAGGCCGCGCGGACCCAACACCTTGGTGAACTGCATCACCGAGGGCAAGGTGGTTTGGATATAGGGGGCTTGCAAGGTGTCATAAACCTCGCGCGTTTTCAAGCAAAACCGTTCGAAGTTGCGGGCCTCGGCCAACCCCGCAAAGCGACCAATCGCATCGGTGGAAGCTTGGACATCAGCGAACAAATCCAAGCTACTGCCATCGGACCATGCGTGCCGTGCCAACACATCCAAGCTTTGCAATTTCAACATGCGGTCAAGTGAGGCATTGACCGAGGCAAAAATTTCATCAAACACCCAGCGCATGGTGAACACAGTGGGCCCACTGTCGATGGCCGCGCCATCCACATGCAATTGCCGAATCTTGCCGCCAGGTTGCAAGCCGCGCTCAATGACTGTCACGCGCACGCCTTGGTGCGCCAACAACAATGCGCTAACCAGACCACCCATACCGGCACCCACGACGACAACATGGCGTTCAGGCATGCACCACCTCCTCGGCCAGAGACGGGTTCTTCGCGGTGAAGTCTTGCCCTTGCCAAGCACCCGCCATGGACAAAACCCGCATGCGCACAAACATGGACTCTGTGAAAAACCCATGTTTGTAAGCGGCCTGAATGGCAGCATGGTGGGCCCCGCTTTGGGCATAGGCCACCATGGATGCCGTGTTTTTCCAAATACTGAAGGTGCACTGTCTGAGCAATGGCGCTTCGCCCAATCCCATCGCCAAGAGGCATCCAGGGGCTGATTGCAGATCGGCTTGGGTGGCAGGCGCATGGCGCCAAAAAGCCATGGCTGTGGCAGAGCGAATGCTCGCACGTGTGATGGTGGCTATCGGCATTTTGTCGAGATCCTGGTTGGAGCTGCCAAGCGCGTTTGATGTGGTCGCTTGCCAAGCGATTTGATTCCAGCTGCCGCGACTGCTGTCAACCCGCATGGTGGCGCTGAACCACTCACGTGCATTTTTTTTGTATTGCTGACAGAGGTCGCTGTTTAAGAAATCATCTGCTTGAGACTGTCTTTCAAACACCAACACCAGGCCTTGGTGGCTGGGGCTGGGACGCAACACAAACCCACCCTCATGTCCGCTGCCCATGACTTTGGCAAACACCAAACCCGCGATTTGCTTCAATGCAGCGCTGCCTTGGGCCAAGCGCAACCAACCCCAAGATCGCTTGGCTTTGAGCAAGTCCACCAGCAAGATAACGACCACGCCGCTGATCGAGGAGTGAATAGCGGTGTCTGTGGCCATGACCATGCTGCCCTCAGACGAACTCAGTCGGCGAACGATTGGACACCAACGCTTGAAAGGGTTCGCACATGTTTGTTGCTCTTTATTTTTTGGCCAGCTTGGCACCTGCAGACTCAGAATCCGTGGTGGCCAATTCAGGAAAATCCTTCAGCATCGATTGACCATTCAATGGCTTGTAAGCACCTTGGTGGCAGGTCGCACAATTGGCCTTGGCAACATCACCTGTCGGACCCAAACGCTGCTCGGGGAAGGTGCTGGTGAGCGGTTCCATGTAGGCCTTGTTCAAGTCACGAGCCATGCGTATGCCGTGCCATGCCACGGCTCTTTGTGGAGGATTGCCCTTCCACTCTGAGAATGACTGGGTGTTGTGACAGTAAGTGCAATTCACACCCAAAGAGGTTGACATGTGGGTCATCAACCCATAGGTCCACTCGGCCTGTTTAATGGAGTGGCGGTTGCCTGATGGCAAGGCCGTGGGGCCGTTGACTCGGATGTCAAGTTCACCCAACAAGAAGGGTGTGAACGGATCGCTGGGCAATGAACTCAGACCCACCGATTTGGCAGCCAAGTTTTGACCTGCACGATCGCCAATGAAGTCGGCCCCCTTGTCTTGTTCGGCTTCTGTGAACCAGACATTGCTGGGCACAGGATTGCCTCGGTGACAGGTGTAGCAAGTGACGCCAGTTTCAGCCACGTGGTTTTTCCAATCGGTGTTGATGTAACGGGTCATTTCAATCATGCGCCGCGCCACTACCTTGGTGTATTTGGAATCCTCTGCAAAATTGGCTGGGTTGTGACAATAAGCACAACCTTCTGTGGGAGACACCCATGCCGTCATTGACAACATCAATCGTGTGAACTCGTTGTTGTTGAGATTGCCCAACACCTTGACATTTTTATAAAGGGTGGACGCCTTTGGACTGTCACCGGGGGCCAAGGGCAGCGCCACCGGCAGCACATTGGCCTCGGTTGTCAAATCCAAGGTGCGCGGGTTGTAGACCTGCACCATGCCGGTGCCGCGATAACCGTGCTGAACCGAATCGACGGGTGGGCGTTCGCAACCCGAGAGCAAGAAGACCGCGGCCAAGCCAGCGATGGTCAGTAAGTGGCGCATGTTCATGGCTTCACTCCTGTCAAGGTTGCAGGGTCCACCACTTCAGGGAACACGGTGGGATAAGGGGGTGCCACGCCATGCTTGACAGCCCAGAGGTACCAGTTGTCGACCACAGTCCCGGTCAACAAGATGCCGATGCCACCCGCCAAAGGGCACAACACGGCAAACCACCAAGCCCAACGGTGGATGGATTCCATCGTGGCATTGAAGCCCATGGTCCAACGCCAGAACAAACCGGCGCGTTCTGAGGCCGTACCGCGGTCGACGATTTGCTCAATTTCACGTTCGCCGCCGTAACGGCCCACCGCCAAAATGGTGGCGCCATGCATCGCAAACAACAAGGCCGAGCCATACAAAAACACAATCGACAAGGCATGGAACGGGTTGTAGAACAAATTGCCATAGCGCAGTGAAAACGCTGCAGTCCAATCAAGGTGCGGGAAGATGCCAAACGGCACAGCCTCGCCCCAAGAGCCCATCAGAATGGGTCGGAAAAAGCCCAGCACCAAATAGAGCCAAATGGCAGCGGCAAACGCCCAGGGAATGTGGGAACCCAAGCCCAGTTCACGGGCGCGGCGGTACATGCGTGCCCACCACAGCAAGAGGGATGCGGTGAGGAAAAAACCAGCGAACAACCACCAACCGCCTTGGTTCAGGGGCGGCAACCCCAAGCCATACCCTGGCGCGGGCGGTTCCAGCGCCAACCAAAACAGTTGTCGCACAAATTGGATGGGATCCCAATACACCGATGCCAGCATGTTCAAGCCGATGGTGACAAAGGCGATCATGCCGCACATGATCGACGCGATACCCAAGCCACCCAAATAAATGGGGCCGAGTTGTGCGTTGCCGATGCGACCCAACCAGTAGGCGATGAAGGGTTCGCCGGTGCGCGGGCTGTTGCCATGGCCAAGCTCAACACCGTGGTGTGTGGGGCCTACCGCTTGCACGGTGGTGAAGATATTTTGATATTGCATGTTGTTTCTCCCGCCTTATTTCCAAATAGGCATGTTGAGCCACCAACCCCACCACTCTGGCCAACCACGGGTCCAGAACGGTCCACTGATGACGATGCACAAGGCGCTGAACAGCACAGCTGCCAGGGCCAAGAACAAGCCCAAACGATGAATGCCCAAGGTACCAATGGAGTAGCCAATCGAATCACGGAAAAACGTGTCTTCGTGTTCAGGTGTTTTGACCACTTCACCGGCTGGTGGATTGGTGGCTGACAACACCAGACCGCCATGCAAAGACAGTGCAAACACCGTGGCAAAGAAGAAACTCACCGCGATCATGTGCGCCGGGTTGTAGTGAAAGTGCAGGTATTGGTAGCCCACGTTGGAAACCCAATCGAGGTGGCTGAAGATGCCGTAAGGAAAACCATGTCCCCAGGCACCCATCAACACGGGGCGAATCACCACCAAGGTGAAGTACGCGAAGATGGCCACGCCGAACGCGAATGGCACATGCAAACCCATGCCGAGTTTTCGGCATATTTCAATCTCTCGCATCATCCACGAGATGAAAGCGCCTAAAGCGCACACCGTGATGAGCTGCCAAAGCCCGCCTTCCATCAGCGGTGCCATGCGCAAGCCGTAGGACAAATCGGGCGGTGCAATGCTGATTTGCCAAAGATTCCAAGTCGGCCCTTGTGAGGCACCCCACAAAATGAGCGCAGTACCTAGAAACGCAAAAAAGATGGTGGTGACACCAAAGAAACCCACGTAAAAAGGGCCAATCCAAAAATCGAACAAGTCACCGCCCACCAAGGTACCCCCTCGGACTCGGTATTTTTTTTCAAAACTGAGCATGGACATGATCGCGCCCCTTACTAGGAAAATTGAAATCAAATTTCAGATGAAGCACTGGCAAGGCCAGGGCTCCATCTGAAACAGCATCAGGTCGATTAAGACTTGACCGCTGGTACGGCGGGAGGCATCGGTGCGTTTTGCACTGATGCTGTGCCAGCTGCTTTGCGTGGGCCGTCGAGCCAATTGAACTTGTTGGTGCTGAGCAAGATCAGATGAATCATTGCGGCCAGTCCGAACAAGAAAATGCCTTGAACAACCATTGCCCGAAGCGGGTCGTACAGTTTCCAAATACGCCACATATTTCTTCTCCTAAGTGATGTGTGACATGAAGGTGTAAACAGCTGCTTTCACGCCAGCCACCAAACCCTTGGTGCTCTCCGCACCTGGCAAGTAATTTCTCCAGTTGATGCCCATCATGGTGGCCATGAAAGCGATCGTGAAAAAAACCAAAAAACCAAGTGCAAAAATGGCCGCAAATGTTTGTGATTCATTGGCACGTGCGTGCCTTTGATCAAGTTGACTGGTGTTAGACATGCTTAACCCCTTCAGATGAAAGAAAACGGCGTTAGAACCAGGGACGCCATGCCCAGACCAGGATGTGTGCCAACACAGCTACCGCCGTGAAAGACACTGTTCCTTGAATCCAGAATGCATGGAATTCCTGAGCCTCTTCGTCCGTCAAGCCAGAGATGGATGTCCGCTGTGACATAAGACTGCTCCTTCACAATTTGACCTTGCGGCCATTGCTGCGCTCAACCCGCGCAACTTGAGTAGCCGCAGCAGAGCGCCACGACATTCCTGATTTGCAAACACATGGGTTTGCAATGACATTCCATTTCTTCATGCGGGTACCGCCGCCAGACCCAAATCTTTGGCTGCCGCGTGCACATGCCCGCTGTCAACCACGTTGCCGCCGGCCTCGCGTGTGATTTGTTCGGACAAATCACGCAATCGCTTGGCCGCTGAAATTTGTACCAACACCGGTTGGCTTTGCACCAGTTCCCGCAACAAACTTTGCGCCTCGTCTTGCCAGGCTGCGTTGGGCACCACCACGCCGCGTGCATGGGTGGCTTCGACCTTGTCCATCTCGGTACCCAAAGGCAGGATGTGGAACAAGGCATCAAACAAGGCGTTGCAGACTTCTTGCACGAGATAGCTGGCACCGCTGTAACCCATGAAAGGGGTACCGGTGTGGCGGCGAATGACGGCGCCTGGGAAAGAAGCTGGGATGAAGGCCGCACGCATGGGACCACCCGACATCTCGGACAAGTACATGCGTTCGTTGTAGCTGCCAAACATGATGAGTGGCGTTTGCTGGTGGCACATCTTGCGCACGCTTTGGTTGTCTGTTTTGGTGCCAGCCGTGCGTGACACGCTGAATTTGCAAGGCAGACCCATTTCCACTTCCAAGAAATTTTTCAAGCCACGTGCATAGGTTTCACCTGCAACCACGGCGAAGCTGGCAGTTGAGAAAAAATCTTGCGTCACCGACCGCCACAGATCCCACAGGGGCTTGAGTGTGGTGTGGCGTTCTCGTTCAATGAAAGGCTCGGGATCGAGGTTGAGCAAACTGCCTAGTTGACGCAAGAAAGCGGTGGTGCTGTGCAAGCCGATCGGTGCTTGCAAATAAGGCCGCTCCAAAGCTTCACACAACATACGGCCAAATTCGCGGTACATGCAAATATTCACATCAGCTTCCACCAAGCGCGACACATCGGCCAAGTGACTGCCCAAAGGAAACACCATGTTCACTTCAGCACCAATGCCGTTGACCAGGCGTTTGATTTCCGCCAAATCGCTGGGACAGTTGAAGGTGCCGTAGCTTGGACCAATGATGTTGACGCGTGGTTTTTCACCGGCAGGACGCTCGGCAAACGGTTTGCGAGCTGGTACTTTTTTCAGGCCATACTCAGTCCACAACCAGTACATGGCCCGGTTGGAACACTGCCATTGGTCTTCGTCAATCGTGCGCGGTAAGAAGCGTTGGATGCCGGTGCCCTCAGGGGTGACACCACCGCCAATCATCTCGGCAATCGAACCCGTGACAACAACCGCAGGCAACTCCGGGTCCAAGGTGGCATGGGCACGTTTCATCGCACCTTCGGTGCCCTCGCGGCCCAACTGCTCTTCGGCCAATCCGGTGACCACGATAGGCAATTCGTGCGGCGGCAGTGCATCGGTGTAATGCAGCACCGAAGTGACCGGCAGGTTTTCGCAACCCACGGGTCCGTCGATGACGACTTGCAAACCTTTGATTGCGGTGAACACATACACCGCTCCCCAATACCCGCCTGCGCGATCGTGGTCATGTACCAGCATCAGCCCATCTCCTCTGCTTTGCGTTTTTTGGCAATGCGTTCGAGTTGTCGTTTGGTTTCGGCTTTGAACTCGGGACGATCGACCGGCACACCTTGCCAGACGCCAGTGGCGTGGCCCATGCCGGTTTCACCGAAGAAATCTTTCATGCGGTCAAAGCGGGCTTGATTGCCGATGGCCGACTGCACCACTTGCACGAGCGAGCCCGCACCTGCAATGCCCATCAGCGGGCGTGCAGAAATCAGGTTGGTGAAATACAAGCTGGGAATGCTGATCTCTTTGGCTTTTTGCACCACAGGGGTGGTGCCGATGGCCAAGTCGGGTTTGTATTCGTACACAGCCGCCATGTCCTGCTCGAGAGAGGCACGAAATTGAACCTGCACGCCTTTGCTTTGCAACCAGTCGGCATCGTGTTTGTTCCATGCGGTGGCAGGACAAGCCGAGCCCACATAACGAACATCCGCACCGCATTCAATCAACAAGCGCGCAACCAACAACTCAGAGCCTTCATAGCCGCTGAGGGTGATGCGCCCTTTGATGGGTTTGGCATCCAGCATGGCACGCATAGGCGCCAAGGTTTGATTGCGTGCCAGATCGATCTTGGCTTGTGACACGCCCAAGCTGCGGCCTATCGATTGCAACCAGTCGTGTGTGCCTTCCACCCCCACCGGCGCGGAACCCACAATCGGCCGACCGGCCGCTTCAAACTCGCGGATGCTGGCGGTGTAGAAAGGGTGAATTGCAGCCACTGCTGCGCAGTCCAAGGCCGCATACAACTCGCGCCATTCGCGTGTGGGCACAACGGGTCCAGCCAAGATATCCATGGGGGCCAGCATTTGGCCAATGATGACCGGATCGGCAGGAAACATTTCACCCAACAGGGCCACACTTGGCTTGTCCTGACGACCACCGCGCGGCGCTTGTACCGGCCCGGACATGATTTCTTGGCGGGCATAACGCAACATGGCGCCAGCCAACACGTCTTTGGCCTCGGCATGGGTGGGCACACCAAAGCCCGGCACGTCGATGCCGATGACGCGAACGCCGTTGATTTCTTTGGGCAGCAACTGCAAGGGCACACCACTGGCGGTGGGCACACACAGGTTGATGATGACGATTGCGTCTAGTTTTTCAGGGTCGGCTTCGGCATGCACCGCTTCGCGGATGTCCTCGAACAACTTGCCGGTGACCAAGGTCTCGGAGTTGAACGGCACATAGCCCACGGTGCGGCGTGCCCCGTAGAAATGCGAGGTGAAGGTCAGGCCATACACACAACAGGCCGAGCCCGACAAGATGGTGGAGGTGCGCTTCATGCGCAGACCCACACGCAGCGAACCAAAGGCGGGGCACATGCTCTGCGGTTGGTCATGGGGGCCAGCGGCTTGGTTGCGCGGATAGTCTTTGGCGTATTGGTCCAACACCTCCGACTTGCCGGCTTGCTTGGCGGCTGCCAACAAGGTTTCACCACCAGCGTGGCAACCCATGCCGTCGCCCTCCAAGGCGGTGCTCAACAGCTTGTCAGGTGCCGCAGGGGTGATGGGAATGGTGCGTGCCATGGCTCAGGCCTCGTCGTAAACAACTTCAAGGCTGGGCTTGACGACATCGTGGCGGCCCACCATGTCGAAGGTGGTGGCGGGCTCGAGCACCACATTGCGTCCCACCACATCAGCGCTGAACAGGCCCAGCAATTCGTCTTGGGTTTGCGGCTTGGGTCGCACCGGCGGGGCCAAGCCCACATTGGTTGCGAGCTCTTCGAACATTGGACCCCAACGGGTACCGGGGATGCCAATGATTTCGTAGCTGGCACTCTTGCGGCGAATGTCTTCGTCGGCTGGAATGGCGGCGAGCACAGGAATACCTGCGTTGGCAGCAAACGCTTGGGCTTCACCCGAACCATCGTCTTTGTTGATGACCATACCGGCCACGCCGACATTGCCGCCAAGTTTGCGGAAATACTCCACAGCCGAGCACACGTTGTTAGCCACATACAGGGACTGCAAATCGTTGGAGCCGACCACGATCACTTTTTGGCACATGTCACGGGCAATCGGCAGGCCGAAACCGCCACACACCACGTCGCCCAAAAAGTCGAGCAAAACGTAGTCAAAGCCCCAATCGTGAAAGCCGAGTTTTTCCAGGGTTTCAAAGCCGTGGATGATGCCGCGACCGCCGCAACCGCGACCGACCTCGGGGCCACCGAGTTCCATGGCAAACACGCCATCGCGCTTGAAGCAGACATCGCTGATGCTGACCGCTTCGCCCGCGAGTTTCATGCGCGAAGAAGTTTCAATGATGGTGGGGCAGGCCTTGCCGCCAAACAGCAAACTGGTGGTGTCGCTCTTGGGGTCACAACCAATCAGCAAGACCTTCTTGCCTTGCTGCGCCATCATGTAGCTGAGGTTGGCCAAGGTGAAGCTTTTGCCAATACCACCCTTGCCATAAATGGCAATGATTTGGGTTTCTTTGGTCGGCGCATCGGTGTGCACCGGATCAGCATCCACTAAAGCCTCTTGGCGCAAACGATCAACGAATGTGATCGGATGAGAATTTCCGTTTGCTTGCGTAGTCATGCGTTGGCACTCCAGTCCAAAACCATCTTCAGGCACAAAGCATCATCAAAAGCCGTTTCATAAGCCGCTTTGGCTTGCGAAGGACTTCCGTGGTGCGTGATCAAGCCGTCAAGGGAGAGTCGGTCGGTGTTGACCAACTCGGTGACGGCCAGTAAATCGGGGCGCTTCCATTCGGCGGCGGTGCGGATTTGCGCCTCGCGCATGAAGGCCGGGGCGTAGTCAAACGCCAACTTGTCTTTGTAAAAACCAGCCAACACCACTTCGCCGCCTGGGGCCAAGCGCAGGATGAGTTGATCGAGCAATTTGGCGTCGCCGCTGACGTCGTAGATGGCTTGGTAGTTGCGGCGATCGTCCTCATCGGGGTGAAGCACTTGGTAGCCCTGTGCACCAGTGCGCCGCACCGCTTGTGTTTCCCACACGGTGGGGGCGGCAAAACCAGCGGCCACCGTCATCCGCGCCAACAAGCGACCCATGATGCCGTGACCCACGATCAGATCCGGCGGAATGATGTGTTCACGCTTGCCGCCCATGGATACCGCGTGATAAGCCGTGGCAGCCAAGGCCAACAAGACGGCTTTGGGACCCAAAGCATCCGAGACGGGCATCACCCGGCTGTGGTTGGTGACCAGTTGCGATGCAGAAGCGCCGAACAGGCTGCGCACGCCTTCGAAACAATTGGCTCCCGGGACAAACACCCGCTGACCGATGTCCATCGGTACATCTGCGCCAGCTTTGACCACCCGGCCCACGGTTTCGTAGCCTGGTACCAGCGGATAACCCATGCCGGGGAACGGTGGCATGCTGCCATCCCAGAGCAAACGCTCGGTACCGGTGCTGATGCCGCTGAACTCCACCTCGATCTGAATGTCCTCATGCCCCAGCTCAGGCAAGGTCAATGCCTCCAGCGCCAATTGCTGGGGGTTTTTGAAGACGATGGCGTTTGCGTGCATGAGTGTATTTTTTGCCTTACATTGATTTATGTCAATTTATATTTACAGTTTAGGCTGTTGTACTAGGGGAAACACTTAGGCCTTGCGGCCCAGCAGGATCCGGGCGTGGACCGGCATCGGGTTGGACAGCAGTTCCACCTGGTTGAATCCGGCCTGGTGCATCAAATGCATCAGCTCCATCGGCGTGCGCAGTCGGCCAGAACCCATGGCCAACAGGTAGAAATGAAAGTAAGCATCGCCTTCGGGCCGCTGTCCCGGCTCGGACGCCATGGGCTCGGCCAGCACAAATCGGCCGCCCACAGGAAGGGCCTGGTAGATGGCTTTCAGCAACGCCAGCACCACAGCGTCGGCGTGGTCATGGGCGATGCGCACCAAGGTGATCACATCCGCGCCGCTGGGCAAGTTGTCTTGGGTGAAATCGCCAGGCACGGCCTGCACGCGCTCAGACAGTCCCCTGCCCGCGATCTGCTGCTGACTGACCTGACAAACGTTTGGCAAATCGAAGACCCGCACCTGAAGCTGTGGGTAAGCAAGGGCCAATTCACAGGCGAAACGACCCATGCCGCCGCCCACGTCCAGCGCCGCGCGGTGCCCGTCAAACGCATAGGCCGCCAAAATTTCCTCGATGACAAAGGTTTGCGACGCCGCCATCAGCTCGGAGTAGCGGGCGTAGGCCTGGGCGCTGGTGTTGTCGGGGGTTTGCTCGGCGTTGCCGGCATAGGGCCAGTAGTCGCTCATCGCACCTTGCCAAGAAGCTTGCAGGATGGCCACCGGGTCGTGCATGTCTTGGTAGAGCAGCTGGTTGTGCTCGATCATGGCTTGGATGCCGGGATGGCTGACCACCGGTGCGCCCAAGGGTCCTAAGCCATAACGCTGTTGACTGCGCTGCTCAAGCAAGCCCAGCGACACAGCGGCTTGCACCAAGCGCTGCAAGCCAGCAGCAGGCACCCGTGTGAGAGTGGCCAATTCCTGCAGGGTTTTGGGGGCCTGCTTGACGTGCGTGAGCAAGTTCAGCCGAACACAGCCCAGCAACACCTGGGTATGGACAAAGCCCGCCATCAGGTTGAACACCTGGCGTGTTCGGTATTGGGTGAACCAACGGGAGAACGGGTTTGACACAGCCCATCTGTAAATACCCGGGCGGGTCATCACATCGTCAAACCAAGCGGCAAAACGATCCCGCCAAGCGGGTCGGTCCAGGTGCGTCAGGTCAGCACGGGACAGGTCGAGGTGGCGCATGTCGTTTCTCTCTTGCCCGAATCAATGCTGCAAACTGGAAGCGTTGGCGGCGGTTTTGTAGGACTGGCAAACACTGCTGGGCACCAAGCGCTCGGACTCCATGCGCACAATTTGACGCAATTTGTCGGCACTGGCCACATGCGGCACCGAGTCCACGGCCCGGTCGATCAGGTTTTCAAAGTAGCCAATCGCCCCGCTCAAGCCCAATTCATGGGCCACACTGGGGCGCCCGTGCTGCGCGTCTTGGCCGGTGGGCTTGCCCAAATCGGCGGACTGCCCGATGACGTCCCGGATGTCGTCGGCCACTTGGTAGGCCTCGCCCAAACAATCACCCAGCGCCCGCCATGGCAACGGATCAGCGCCTGCCGACTCGGCTCCCGCACAGGTGGCCGCCACAAACAAAGCGCCGGTTTTGGCACGCTGGTATTGGCTCAGATCGGCGCGTGGCTCGCACTCCCAGGCCTGACCGGCCACGATGCCGTCAGGCACCCCCACCGCATCGGAGATGGTTTGCATCAAAGCGATCAGCCTGTCTGGGTGGGTCTTGCCTGCATTCAACAGCACCTGGTAGGCCATGACGATCAAACCGTCACCGGTCAGCAAGGCCAAGGCTTCGCCGTAGGCTTTGTGAACGCTGGGGCTGCCACGCCGGGTGTCGGCATTGTCAAAAGCGGGCATGTCGTCATGCACCAGAGAGGCGCAATGCATCAACTCGATGGCCACGCCAGCGGCTTGCGTGAGGTGTGGGGCGTTCATGCCGCAGGCATGGGCCACCGCGGTGCAAAGTTGGGGCCGGATACGGGCACCGCCAGAAAAAACAGCATGTCGCATGGCTGCAACCAGCCGTGGCGGTGCATGGGCACCGATGGCTTGGTTGACATGTGCCGCCAGCGATTGCTCGGCCAGTTGGTGTAAGTCCATTCTGCCCCCTGAAATGTGTTGTCAACTTGAATTGACAGATTATGTTGTAAATGTATCAACACATTTACATTTGTCAACCGTGGTTTTCAGCGTCTCAAAACTGACGTTTCAAGGCCTTTAAGGCGAAAAAAAACACAGGCCGAGGCCTGTGTCTGGGAAGTGCAAGTCAAGCGTTGTGATCTTCAACGATTGCGCTTGTCTCTGAAGTAATTCAGAAGGAAAAAGCCAACCATGACCAGCCAAAGGATCAACAAAATATGGTGCGTTTTCATGGGAATCTCCTTTTTAAAAAATACCTTACGGGCGTTGCTCTGAAGAAAATGGGGAGGTGGTAACCTGCCGAACCAAGGGGGACAGGACAACGGCGGTGAAGATTAGCACGAGCAACTCCACCGCATAGACACTGACATAGCCATTGGACGCCGCCCCCCCTAACAGGTCCACCAGATCGCGCATGATGCCACCCAAGGCCATGGCCAATCCAGCGGCGGTGGCTTGCACAGCCCCCCATGCGCCCAGCGCCAAGCCGCTTTGGTCCTTGGGCGCCAAGTTCATGCATGAAGTCAATGTGCCATGACTGAACAAGCCGCCGCCCAGGCCAATGCCAAACACGCCCAGCGAAAACAACCATTCGGTTTGCAAATAACCGGAACAAATCACAGCCAAAAAGGCAGGTGCGCCAATCAGCACGCCGGTGCGCGCCATCCGGTAAGGGTCTGCGCCTTGGCTGAGCACTTTCGACGCCCAGGCAAAACCAAACAAACCACCCAGCGACAAGGTGGCGGTCAACAGGGTGGTCGCACTCACGCTCATGTTCAAAATCTGTCCGCCATAAGGCTCAAGCAAGACGTCTTCCATGCTGAATGCAAAGGTACCCAAGCCCACCACGACCAAAGTGCGCAGCGCTCGGTGGTCTTTGGTCAAACCGGCCCAGGCTTCTTTGAAGGAAGGCTCCACAACCGGCTTGCCTCGTCGCAAACGGCTGCGCGGCTCTTGCTTCCAAAGGGCAATCACGTTCAACACCAAGGTGGTGACAGCGCAAGCTTGGATGACTTGGATCAATGCCCCAGGGGAAAAGTCAGCCAGCAACACACCAAACATCAAGGCACTGATGATCATGCCCACCAGCAACATGACATACATCAGCCCAACAACTTTGGGCCGAGATTCTTCAGCGGCCAAATCATTGGCCAACGCCAAGCCCACGGTTTGGGTGATGTGCACGCCAGCGCCCACCATTAAAAAAGCGATGGCTGCACCCAACTGTCCCACCCAAGCTGGTTGCCCAGCAGATTGACCGGCACCGGCCAACACCAGCAAGGCGAAGGGCATGATGGCCAAGCCCCCAAATTGAATCATGGAGCCCATCCACATGTAGGGGACACGCCGCCACCCGAGCTCCGAGCGGTGGTTATCCGAGCGAAAACCAATCAAGGCCCGCAAGGGGGCAAACAACAAGGGAATAGCCACCATGATGGACACGATGGAAGAGGGTACTTTCAACTCGACGATCATGACCCGGTTCAGAGTGCCAACCAGCAGCACCAAGGCCATGCCCACACTGACTTGAAACAATGACAAGCGCAGCAAACGCGAGAGCGGCAAGTCTTCGGATGCAGCATCCGCAAATGGCAAGAATTTAGGCGCCAGCTCTCCCCAGATCTGTAGGACTTTTGGGTGTTTGGTGGTCATGAAAAAGGTGCAGGTCAGGCGAACGAATCACCCGACCTGCGAAGAGAAAAATTTAACTTTTCCCCGTGGACGTTTCCGTCATGGTGACAGCTGCAGTTGCGCTGCCATTCAGAAATTTCTTAACCCAGGTCGTGTTGGACACGATGGCCAGGTGAACACTGAATGACGCGACGGCGACGGCAGCGATGAACAAAGGGATGCCAACCGAAGGTTTGACAACACACCACATTTTTCCGTAAATCATGATTTACCTCCTTCTGTTACTTCAGCCAAGGGGAATAGATATAGGCCAACAGGTGCGCCAATGCGGCAATCATGCCGAAGATTTGCGTGCCCTGAATCAGCTGTCTATGTATTTCCTCTGATTCGGCCTCGGTTAAACCGGTAGGCCAGACTTTCTGGTGGTCAGACATGGATGACTCCTTGTAGTACTCCAAAACGTGCTCAAACCGCACGAGGTATCTGCGCCCCCCATGGGCACAAATTCTGTGAAAACCTTGGTCTCAATTTGTCATTATAAATTGACACAATTAAGTGTAAGGACAAGTTAACATCATAATGCTTGGCTTGTCAACGAAAACGGCTTGATCGGCCGATAGAGACCTTTAAATGGGGATTTTTCCTAGGGTATTCCCTTGTGGGCGTTTACCTGCTTGCCTAATTGCGTGGGGCTGGCTAAATTTGGTTCAGCAACGGCCATCTTGCTCTTGCACAAGTTCACAGAGCACCCCCCTCCCATGAACCCTAGCGCTGTTTTGCACAAGTTTCATCAGTTTAGTGCCATCTCCAAGATCACTTGGATGGCCATGTCCATGTTTTCCAAGGGCTCGCCCGCCTCCAACGACGACTCGGTCAAGCCCTTTAAAGGCAACCCATCGGAATGCCAGTCGTCCATCTTGTCAATCATTGAAGCCGAGATCATCCCCCGACTGCTCAAGGCAGAACGCATCAATCCGATGCGCCTGAGCTTGGTGCCGACCAGCCGCGCCTTGCCCAACGCTGAAGAAATCGAAGAATTTGTGCGACATTGCTTGGCTATGGACCCACTGGCTGCGCAAGCCTATGTGGCCCAAATGATGGAAGAAGGTTTGAACACCGAGCATGTGTTTTTGGAGCTCATCACCCCAGCGGCGCGCTATCTGGGCACGCAATGGGAAACCGACCGCATGGACTTCACCCAAGTGACGCAAGGCCTGGTGCGCTTGCATGCCATCGCCCATGACATTGGCTTTGAGTACAAAGACGGTCCCTTGGTGCAAGGCGACACCAAGCGCATCATGATCGCCTCGGCCCCAGGCTCAGAGCACATCCTGGGCCCGACCATCGTGGCCGAGTTTTTCCGCAAAGAAGGCTGGCAGGTGGTGGTGGAAGTGTCGCCCTCTGCCAAAGAATTGGCCCACGCCGTCACCAATGAATGGTTTGACGCGGTCGGCATTTCGGTCAGCATCGAGCAACAGCTGGCTGGCTTGGCCAAACTTGTGGATCAAATCAAAGCCGCTTCACGCAACCCCCGCTTGGCGGTGATGCTGGGTGGCCCCATCTTTACGCTGCAAAACTTTGAAGCCGCCCAATTTGGCGCGGGCGGCATTTGCACCGATGCCCGGGATGCTGCAGCTTTGACACTGTCTTTGTTGCCCCAAGACTGAGTTTGCTTTCAAGCTTTGAAAGGCGCAGCCAGCAGCATATAGCGTGGCGGCATTGCGGGGCTGTCTTCGTTGAGCAGACCGACCCAATCCAAGGCTTGCAGGTTTTCCAGCACCACTTCCAGTTGAAGTGGATCGACCTGAAGCCGCTGCGCCAACTCCAAATGACCCATCCCATGGCGAGGTGTTTGCCGCATCTCTTGCAGCACTTGCAGCACCTCGGTGGCCAACTGAAAATGCCAGCCCGGTGCAGTGCTGTGTCGCAAGGCGCCCATCATCAAGCTGGGCCAACTGGCCACCAGTACCGCACCCAGCAACACGATCACCCAGTTCATGTAAATCCAGACCAGCAAAATGGGCACCGTGGCGAACGCGCCATACACCAGCGAAAACGTGGACATGCTGCCCAGATACCAAGTAAGCAAGCCCCTTGCGGCCTCCAATACCACCGTGGTTGTCAAACTGCCCCCTAACACCTGTCGCCAAGGCACATGGGTATAGGGTACGAACCGATACAGGCAGGTGATCCCGGTCCACAACAAGACAAACTCCAACACGTCCAGGGCCAGTTTCATCCCCGGTGCTTGACTGCGCAGTGAGCCTCCAGACCAACTGATGACCGAGGCCATGGTGACCAGGCCCGCTGTCAGCAGCAATGGGCCCAGCGTCAATACGGCCCAATACAAGATCACCCGTTGGCCCATGGGTCTGTGTTTTCGCACCCGCCAAATCGCGTTCAAACTCCGGTCGATGGTGAAAATCAGCACCAGCGCGGAAAAAAGCAAGACAGCAAAACTCACCGAGCCCAAGCGACTGGCCTTGGTGGTGAACTGGGTCATGTAGCCCAACACCTGGCGGGAGATGCTGTCGGGAATCAGGCTTTCCACAAGCCAGCGTTGCAGCACGTTTTGGAACTGATCGAAGATGGGAAAAGCGGTCACCACGGCCAAGGTGACCGTGACCAGCGGCACCAAGGCGATGGTGGTGGTGAAGGTGAGCGCCCCAGCGGTTTGACCCAAGCGGTCATCGGCAAAACGCAGTCGCAAACTGCGGGCGGCCATGCGCCATGGGAATTCTTGCAAGCCCTGCCAACTGTTTTTCAGATACGAGACAATCATCCGCATATCATGCCATTGCCACCTCCCCCCCTGACCCCCACCGCCCTGCGCCATGTGCAGCTCACCCGTTTCATGGCGGTGGGCAGCTTGCTCGGGCTCATTGTGTTGTCGCTGTGTTGGGAGCTGTGGTTGGCGCCGCTGCGCCCCGGCGGCTCTTGGTTGGTACTCAAAGCCCTGCCCTTGCTGCTGCCGCTGGTGGGCTTGCTGAAAAACCGCATGTACACCTACCGCTGGGTCAGCTTGGTGGTCTGGTTGTATTTCACCGAAGGCGTGGTGCGGGCGCAGGGTGACCGTTGGCCCAGCAACCTGTATGCAGGCATTGAAATTGTGTTGTGCTTGATCCTGTTCACGGCTTGTGCCCTGCATGTGCGACTGCGCTTGAGCAACGCGGCTTTGGCTGCCGCCCCATTGGACGCCACGAATGGCTGAGCTGCTGGCCCATTTGCGTGCCATTTGCGGTGACGCTCATGTTCTGACCGACCAAGACCTGAGTGCCTACGAGCGCGATTGGCGCGGCCGAGCCCAAGGCAAAGCCCGGTGTGTGGTGCGCCCCGGCAGCACAACTGAAGTGGCCGCGGTGGTGAAAGCCTGTGCCGCCGCTGGCTTACCGATGGTGCCGCAAGGCGGCAACACCGGTTTGGTGATGGGCTCCACGCCCGATGATTCTGGCCGCGAGGTGGTGCTGAGTTTGCAACGCATGAACGCGGTGCGCAGTTTGGACGCGGCCAACGCCACCTTGACGGTGGAAGCTGGTTGTGTGTTGGAGCGCTTGCAGCAAGTGGCCGACGACGCAGGGTTTTTGTTTCCCTTGAGCTTGGCGTCGGAGGGCAGTTGCACCATCGGCGGCAACCTGGCCAGCAACGCGGGTGGCACCCAGGTGCTGCGCTATGGCAATGCGCGGGACTTGTGCTTGGGACTGGAAGTCGTGACGCCGCAGGGCGAGGTTTGGCAAGGCCTCTCGGGCTTGCGCAAGGACAACACGGGCCTGGATTTGCGCAACCTGTTCATTGGCAGCGAAGGCACGTTGGGGGTCATCACAGCGGCCACTTTGAGACTCTTTCCCAAGCCTGCGGCACAACGCACCGCTTGGGCGGCTGTGCCTTCGGTGCAAGCGGCAGTGGATTTGCTGGGTTTGGCACAACAGCAATTGGGCGCAGGCCTTACCGGCTTTGAAATGATGGGCCAGGTGGCGCTGGGTTTGGTGGTGAAACATTTCCCCAGCATGAGCGTGCCGCTGTGGCAATCTGCGCCTTACTGTGTGCTGCTGGAACTCAGCGACACCGACAACGAAGACCATGCCCACCAGCAGTTGGAGCGCTTGCTGGAAACCGCCCTGGAGCACGGTTGCGTTGTGGACGCGGTGGTGGCGCAGACCATCGCGCAATCCAAAGCGCTATGGCATGTGCGCGAAAGCATCAGCATGGCGCAGGCGACTGAGGGCCTGAACATCAAACATGACATCGCCTTGCCGGTGTCGGCCATTCCCGCGTTTGTGGCCCACACCGATGCCCTGTTGGCCCAGCAACTGCCGGGCGTGCGCATGGTGAATTTTGGCCACTTGGGCGACGGCAATTTGCATTACAACGTGCAATGCCCTCTCAATTCTGATGCCGCTGTGTTTTTGCAAGCGCATGAAGCGCAAGTGAACCACTGCGTGTACGAAGCCGTGAAAAGCTTTGGTGGTTCGATCAGCGCCGAGCATGGCATTGGCCGCTTGAAGGCTGAGACCTTGCCGCATTACAAAGACCCTGTTGCATTGGCCATGATGCGCAGCATCAAGCAGGCCTTGGATCCACAGAACTTGATGAATCCGGGCAGGGTTCTAAACCTCGGTTAGCGCAATGGCTTTGACATAACGAGCCAGCCCTTGTGTCGATCTGATTATTTGACCGTTTTACACTCTCAGCATGAGTTCCACCACCCACCCCCAGCCCATCCCCACGCCCTACGAAGATTTCATGCGCCATGTGTACACGCAGGGGGTGGAAAAGTCCGACCGCACCGGCACCGGCACCCGCAGCGTGTTCGGCCACCAAATGCGCTTTGACTTGCGCCAAGGTTTTCCACTGGTCACCACCAAAAAAGTGCACCTGAAATCCATCATCGTCGAGTTGCTGTGGTTCCTCACCGGTTCAAGCAACAACAACTGGTTGACCGAACGTGGCTGCACCATTTGGGACGAATGGGCCCGCGCGGATGGCGATTTGGGACCGGTGTACGGCGTGCAATGGCGCAGTTGGCCCACGCCCGAGGGCGGCCACATCGATCAAATTTCCGATGTCATCAAGACCCTGAAAACCAACCCCGATTCCCGCCGCATCATCGTGAGCGCTTGGAACGTGGCCGATCTGTCCAAGATGGCACTCATGCCCTGCCACGCCTTCTTCCAGTTTTACGTGGCACCACCCACCACCCCAGGTGGCAAAGGCCAGCTGAGTTGCCAGCTGTACCAACGCAGTGCCGACATTTTTTTGGGTGTGCCGTTCAACATCGCCAGTTACGCGCTGCTCACCCACATGGTGGCGCAGCAATGCGACCTCGAGGTGGGCGATTTCATTTGGACGGGTGGCGACTGCCACATCTACAGCAACCACCACGACCAAGTGGAACTGCAACTCTCGCGTTCGCCCTTCCCTGCCCCCACACTGCACATCAAACGCAAACCCGACTCCATCTTCGACTACCAGTTTGAAGACTTCGAGGTCCGCGATTACCAGTGCCACCCTGGCATCAAAGCACCGGTCGCGGTTTAACAGCCATGCCCCTGCATCTGATTTACGCCCGCGCCCGCAACAACGTCATTGGCCTCAATGGTGATTTGCCTTGGCATCTGCCCGAAGACTTGGCGCATTTCAAACGCACCACCTTGGGGCAACCGGTGGTGATGGGTCGCATCACCTGGGAGTCCATTCCCGAAAAATTCAGACCTCTGCCTGGTCGCCGCAATGTGGTGGTGAGCCGCCAAAGCAACTACCCCGCTGCAGGTGCCACGGTGGTGGACTCATTGCAAGCTGCCTTGGCCTTGTTCCATGCTGATGAAGTGGTTTGGTTGATTGGGGGAGCACAACTTTATGCACAAGGCTTGCCGCTCGCTTCGCAAGTGGTGGTGACGGACATCGATGCCGACTTTGAAGGCGACGCGTATGCGCCCTTGTTGTCTGCAGATTGGCAAGAGCAAAGCCGAAGCACACACACGTCGGCCCAAGGTTTGAATTACAGCTTGGTGACGTTCAAACGTTTCATCTCAGCTTGATGGGAACGCAGTCAAATGGGCTGCCGCTGCCGCGGCATCAGGCTGCACGAGCCTAGGGATGCTGCCCAACAAAGGCGCATGGATTCTTTGCGCAATGGCTTGTATGTTTTCTTCCAAGTACAACATCTGGGGATCCACCACATTGGCCACCCAGCCCAGCAGATCCAAACCTCTGGCGCGAATGGCCTCTGCTGTTAGCAAGGCTTGGCTGATGCAACCCAAACGCATACCCACCACCAAGACCACCGGTAACCCAAGGTCACGTGCCAAATCTGCGGTGTCATAGTGGTCGTTCAAAGGCACACAAAAACCGCCAACCCCTTCCACCACAACGGCTTGGGCTTGTGTGCGTACATGCTCAAAACTGCGCAAGATCAACGCTGGATCAATGTGTACCTGTTGGGCAGCAGCTGCTAAGTGCGGCGCTGCAGGCGTTTGAAAAATATAGGGCGAGGTATCGCTGACGGGTAAATCCACTGAGGCCACTTGGGCCAAGGCGTCCACATCTTCGTTGCACCAGCGGCCTTCATGCAGATAGGCACCAGCAGCGACTGGCTTCATGGCGGCCACCCTGAACCCTTGCTGGGCTTGCCGATAAACCAAGGCACTGGCCACCAATGTTTTGCCGATTTCAGTATCGGTGCCTGTGACAAAACAGGAAAACGGTGTTTGAAGATGGAAGTTGTTCATGGCTTGTGCAAGGCGGCTAAGGCGTTTTTCAGCTGATCAAGGTTGTTCATGGTGTGGCCTGCTGACAAGGTGATGCGCAGCCTGGCTGTGTTTGGCGGAACAGTCGGCGCACGAATAGCGCTGACCCAAATGCCTTGTGACTGCAAATCTGCCGAGGCCTGCAAAACGGCGGCATTGCTGCCCACCACCAGCGGTTGAATGGCAGAGGTTGAAGCCAGTTTGCGCCAATGCGAGGGGATCGAAGATGCAGAAAATGCATCAATCAACCTTGTCAAATGGGCTCTGCGCATTTGGCCCTCTTCGCCGCCAATGATCTGCAGACTGGTGAGCAAGGCATGCGCTAATGCGGCGGGTGCGGCGGTGGTGTAGATGTAGGGTCGCGAACGTTGCACCATCCACTCGATCAACATGCTGTGGGCAGCCACGAATGCACCGGCAACGCCAGCAGCCTTTCCAAGCGTGCCCACATAGATCAACTGTTCTGAACACAATCCCGCATGCTGCAACAAACCAGCACCCTTGTCCCCAAGCACACCAAAGCCGTGCGCATCATCGATCAACAACCAAGCACCATGCTGCTCGCAGATGGCCAGCAGTTCCTTGGCCGAAGCCAAGTCACCATCCATGCTGAAGACGCCATCAGAGACGACCACCTTGGTTCCGCTGCCTGAATCCATCAAAAGTGATCGCAGTTGCTGCAGATCACTGTGGGCATAGACCTGGTAGTTGGCGCGTGACAAACGGATGCCATCAATCAAGGACGCATGATTGAGCGCATCGGAAAAAAAAGTCAAGTCACCCTTAGACAGGTCACCCAGCGCCGACAGCACGCCCAGATTGGCCATGTAGCCGGTCGAGAAAAAAAGTGCACGCACGGCAGGAATGTGGTCGGCCAACATGCTGGCCAACACCGTTTCAAGCTGGTCGTGCGCTTGACTGTGGCCGCTGATCAAGTGAGAAGCGCCACTGCCAGCGCCATAAATTGAAACGCCTTCACGCAAGGCTTCCATGACCCCAGGATGGGCTGCCAGACCGAGGTAATCATTGCTATTGAAAGCCAATAGCGGTTGCCCGTTGACCAACAATTGCGGTTGGCAAAGCGATGCGGTCATGCGTCGTTGCCGGTGCAAACCTTGTTCATTCAGAACCGACAGCTTCTGGGCCAAATGACTCAATGCCTGGAAATTCATGCAGCCACAACTTCCTCGAAAACAGTTGCCAAGCGTTCAGCGAGGAACTGAATTTCAGCATCGCTCAAGATGTAAGGCGGCATCAGGTAAACCGTTTGGCCAATCGGGCGCAGTAAAAGTTCGTGCTTCAATGCGGACGCAAAAAACCGGCGTGAAAAACTTGCCGCCAATGCAGGGTCTTCAATCAGGGCATCAAACGCCCAGATCATGCCTTGTTGTCGAAAATGCCTGACCTTGGCGTGTTGCTGCAAAGAAGACAGTGCTGTGCTGAGTTTTGCTCCAAGAACGGCATTTTCTGTGAGCACATCATCTTCTTTGAAAATGGCCAAGGTGGCCAAGGCCGCACTGCAAGCCAAGGGGTTGCCCGTGTAGGAATGCGAATGCAGAAAACCTCGCGCCAATGAATCAGCGTAAAAACTTTGGTAAATCTCCTCGCGGGTCATGACCAAGGACAAAGGCAAGTAGCCACCGCTGATGCCTTTGGACAAACATAAAAAATCAGGCCAAACACCTGCATGCTCACAAGCAAAAAAGCGGCCAGTGCGACCACAGCCCACGGCAATTTCATCGGCAATCATGTGAACTTGGTAATGGTTGCACAAACGCCTGACTTCTTGCACATACAAAGGGCTGTGCATGGCTATGCCGCCCGCACACTGAACCAAGGGCTCAAGGATCACGGCACTGATCAAATGAGCACGCTCTTTGAGCAAGGCTTCAAGCACTTGGGCCGCCTGCATGGCCACCTGATCGGCTGACTCACCCGGCGCCGCCGTGCGAGCATCTGGGGATTGGACGCAATGTGCGGCTTGCAACAGGGGCGCATAGGCGTCACGAAAAATGGGGACATCGGTCACGCCCAAGGCCCCTACAGTTTCGCCGTGATAGCCGCCTTGAAGACAGACAAATTCTTGTTTTTGCTGCAAGCCTTGGTTGCGCCAACTGTGAAAACTCATTTTGAGGGCGATCTCTACGGCCGAGGCACCGTCAGACGCATAAAAGCAATGCCCCAACACATGATCAGTCAAGGCCGACAGCTCTTCAGACAAGCGCACCACAGGTTCATGGGTGAAGCCGGCGAGCATGGCGTGCTCGAGTGTGTCGAGTTGATTTTTCAGGGCGGCATTGATACGTGGATTGGTGTGACCGAATAAATTCACCCACCAAGAACTGATGGCATCCAAATATTTGTGACCGTCATGATCAAACAACCATGCACCACTGCCTCGGTGAACAGCCACCAAAGGAGTTGATTCATGGTGTTGCATCTGGGTGCAAGGATGCCAAACATGACGCAAGCTGCGTTGCATCAAATGAATAGATGGATGGTCCAGAAACGAGCCTCTTGAAATCAATAACCGAATACGCACATCCATTATCACCTTGAATAACAGGCTTGCAGGCAAGAGGTTTATTTGTTGCTATATTCGTAGAACTCTTTTATTTACTGATATTGCCATGCCAGCCATTGAAACCCCAGAGCAAACTGTTCACTTCGTCAAGCCCAAGAAGTTGTCCACGGACGCCACGTCCACCTGGTCGTTGAAAGCCATTGAAGACCTTTTCAATTTGCCCTTCAACGATCTGATGTTTCAAGCGCAGCAAGTCCACCGCTTGCATTTCGACCCCAACGAAGTTCAACTATCGACCCTGCTCTCCATCAAGACGGGTGGTTGTCCCGAAGATTGCGGTTATTGCCCACAGTCCGTGCACTACAACACCGGTGTGGAAGCATCCAAAATGTTGGATGTAGAAGAAGTCAAGCAAGCGGCAGTGGAAGCCCAAAAAAATGGGGCCACTCGTTTTTGCATGGGTGCAGCATGGCGAGAGCCGAAAGACCGTGATATTGAAAAAGTAGCTGAACTCATTCGCACCGTCAAATCATTGGACATGCAAGCCTGTTGCACCCTCGGTATGTTGAGCGAGTCGCAAGCCCACACATTAAAACAAGCTGGGCTTGATTACTACAACCACAATTTAGACACGTCACCCGATTTGTATGGCGACATCATCACCACGCGCGACTATCAAGAACGCTTAGATACTCTGGCGCATGTGCGGACTGCGGGCATGCATGTTTGCAGTGGCGGCATTGTTGGCATGGGTGAAAACAGAGCGCAACGCGCGGGTCTGGTTTTTCAACTGGCCAATCTGCAACCCTATCCAGAATCCGTGCCCATCAACAACTTGGTGCAAGTCGAAGGCACGCCTTTGCACGGCACCGAGTCCTTGGATTTGCTGGAATTTGTCCGCACCATCGCCGTGGCCCGAATCACCATGCCCCAAGCGCGGGTGCGATTGTCCGCGGGTCGCCAACAAATGGGCGAGGCGATCCAGGCGCTGTGCTTCATGGCTGGAGCCAACTCGATCTTCTACGGCGATAAATTGCTCACCACCGGCAATCCCGATTGGCAACGCGATCAAGCTTTGCTGGGCAAACTCGGCATGGTCACCGCTTGAACTTGGATTGATGGTGCATGAAACTGGCCACTTGGAACGTCAACTCGCTCACCGTGCGTTTGCCACAGGTGCTGGACTGGTTGTCTGCGCAAACCGATCATGGCGGCATCGATGTGCTGGCCTTGCAAGAAACCAAAACCACTGACGACAAATTCCCCAAAGCCGATATTGAAACAGCGGCTTATCAAGTGGCTTTCTTCGGCCAAAAAACCTACAACGGAGTGGCCCTGATCGCCAAGCACCCCATCACTGATGTGGTGCACAACATCCCCGGCTTCAGCGACGACATGGCACGCGTCATCACCGGCACCATCAACGGTGTCCGTGTGGTGGGAGCGTATTTTCCCAACGGCCAAGCACCGGACAGCGACAAGTTTGTCTACAAAATGGCTTGGCTCACTGCACTTCATGCCTTCATCAAAGATGAACTGACGCGGTACCCCAAGCTGGTGTTGATGGGCGACTACAACATCACTTGGGATGATTTGGATGTGTGGGACCCAGTGGCCTTGGCTGGCAGCATCCATTGCACCGATGAAGAGCGGGCTCACTTCAAAGCCTTGCTCGAATTGGGGCTGCATGATGCCCACCGCTTGTTTGAGCAAGCGCCCAAAAGTTATTCCTGGTGGGATTACCGCGAGTTTGCATTCCGAAGAAACCGAGGCTTGCGCATCGACCACATCTTGGTGTCCGACGGTTTGAAACCCAGCGTCACCGCTTGCGTGATTGACAAAGCGCCGCGCAAAAACGAACGCCCCAGCGACCACACGCCAGTGGTGGTGACGATCGCCTAAAACTTGCAGGCCTTGCGCTTGTGCAAGGTCTGGGGTTACTCCAAACCCAATTCTTGAATCTTGCGGGTGATGGTGTTGCGGCCAATGCCCAGCTTGTGCGCTGCGTCTATGCGTCGTCCCTTGGTGTGGGCCAATGCGGTTTGAATCAAAGTGGCTTCAAAACGTTTGGTGAGTTCATCCCACACATCGGTGCGACCCTCCACCAGCAAATTCATGGCTTGCACTTCCAAGCCGCCTTGCCAATCATCCCCCGTCAAATGCAGCACGCCAGGTTTTGGCATGGGCACACTGGCAACAGCTGCAGTGCCGTTGTGGCTGGTGGCTGTGAAGGCATTGGCCACCTCGGTGCTGGGCGGTGGTGCGGCGAATGGGTGAGCAGAACCCGCTTGCATCACTTCGGGCGGCAGGTCTTTGGGCTCGATGGCTTGGGCTGGTGCCATGACGGTGAGCCAATGGCAAATGTTTTCCAACTGGCGCACATTGCCTGGAAAAGCAAACGCTTGCAGCAATTCAATGGCGGATTCTGAAATGCGTTTGACCTCGACGCCCAACTGCTGTGCGCTTTGCTGCAAGAAGTGACGCGTCAGCACAGGAATATCTTCGCGCCGCTCACGCAGGGGCGGCAAGCGCAGGCGAATCACATTCAAACGGTGAAACAAGTCTTCTCGGAAGGTGCCCTCTTGCACCCGCTGTTCCAGGTTTTGGTGGGTGGCCGCAATCACCCGCACATTGGTTTTGATGGCGCTGTGGCCGCCCACGCGGTAGAAGTTGCCATCGCTCAAGACCCGCAGCAAGCGGGTTTGCAAATCGAACTTCATGTCACCAATTTCATCCAAGAACAAGGTGCCGCCATCGGCTTGTTCAAAGCGGCCACGGCGCATGGTTTGCGCACCCGTGAAGGCACCACGTTCGTGTCCAAACAATTCGCTCTCGAGCAAATCTTTGGGAATGGCTGCGGTATTGATGGCGACAAACGGACCA
Source organism: uncultured Burkholderiales bacterium (assembly GCA_937891045.1). Next base: position 56,112 of record CALBEV010000181.1, read on the forward strand.
CTGGCACGCTGCGAATGTTTGTGCAGTGCACGTGCCACCAGTTCTTTGCCTGAGCCGGATTCTCCGGTGATCATCACGGTCACATTGCTTTGGCTCAAACGGCCAATGGCGCGAAACACGTCTTGCATGGCCGGGGCTTGGCCCAGCATTTCAGGTGTGCTGTCCACGTCCACCGCGCCCACGGCTTCGCGCTGACTTTCATCCACGGCGCGGCGAATCAATTCAATGGCTTTGGTCAGGTCAAAGGGTTTAGGCAGGTACTCAAAGGCACCACCTTGGAAGGCTGAGACGGCGCTGTCCAAATCAGAGTACGCCGTCATGATGATGACCGGCAATGCAGGCAACTGCTGTTTGAGTTTGTCCAATAAATCCAAGCCTGAACCACCGGGCATGCGAATGTCACTCACCAAGACTTGGGGCATTTCTTCAGGCGTCACGCTGCCCAGGGCTTGCAACACCTCGCGTGGATGCGTGAAGCTGCGGGTGGGCAAGCCTTCGCGCATCAAGGCTTTTTCAAGCACAAAGCGAATGGACTGGTCATCATCAACGATCCAAATCGGTTTCATGTCAGTTCATCACCTTTTGTCTGGCGCAGGGCGCTTTGTCATTCTTGTTCAGGGCAAGGGAATCAAGATTTTGAAATCCGTTCGCCCGGGCTGGCTGTCACATTCAATCAAACCTTGGTGCTGTTGCACAAAGGATTGCGCCAAATTCAGGCCCAAACCCGAGCCGCCATCACGGCCCGACACCAAGGGGTGGAACAAACGGTCCTTGATCTCTTCCGGGATACCAGGACCGTTGTCAATCACATGCAATTCCAGTGCCAATCGGTAGCGTTGTTTCACAAAAGTCACTTGTCGGGCAATCCGGGTGGACAACACGATCTCAGCATCCCCTTGCAGCATCCGATCGCTCAGCGCTTGGGCGGCGTTGTGGGCGATATTGAGCACAGCTTGAATCAACTGCTCCATGTCGCCGCGAAACTCGGGCAGCGAAATATCGTAGTTGCGGCGTACCTGCAAGCCGCGCGGGAATTCAGCCAAGATCAGGGTGCGTACCCGTTCACACACCTCGTGGATGTTGACGTTGCCCACCACATGCGGGCGTCGGTGCGGTGCCAACAAGCGATCCACCAAGGTTTGCAAGCGGTCGGCCTCGCGCACGATCACCTGGGTGTATTCGGTCAAATCCTTGGAATCTAGCTCGAGTTGCAGCAATTGCGCCGCGCCCCGGATACCGCCCAAGGGGTTTTTGATTTCGTGCGCCAAATTGCGGATGAGCTCTTTGTTGGCCTGGGCATGCTCCAGCTGTCGCTCTTCGCGGTCTTGGCGGCTTTGGGTTTCTTGTGGCAGCAGCTCAATCAATACCTCGTCGGGGTTGTCGCACGATGCCACAACCACATGCACCGCAAAGGGCTCGGCCCATGGTCGCTTGAGATGGTCGTCAAATCGCAAGGCTGAAAAATCATGTCGTCGTGCGCCATCCATGGCTTGTTGCATCTTGAACTGATCGACAAACAAAGCCGGTGCATCCACGCCTTGCAGGCTGCGACGTGACAAACCCATCACGTCTTCGAAGGAGGCGTTGACAAACAAGACGCGGTTGTCAGAGCCCACCACCATCACCAAGGTGGCGAGCAAGTCAAATGCTGTGAATCGGTGGTCAGCCATCTGATCCAACTCAGGGCAAACGCGCCAATTCGCGGCGCAATGCGGCCTCGTCGGCTTGGCATCGCACCAACTCGGTGCTGTTGGTCGGCAATTGTTGGCAGCGTCTTTGCTGCTTCCTCAATTCTTCATTCAAGATGTGTTGCGATTGAAGATTGCGTGCGCGTTGGGCCGCGCTGTCAATGCGAGGGACATCAACGATCACCGCAGGATTGGGCATGGGAACAGGTGCTGGCGGCACGGCACGGAATTGACGCGGTGCGGTGGTGATCACATCGGCCTGCACCGGCACACGTGTGCAAGCTTGGCCTTGTTTGGGTTGATTGGTGTACTCGTTGCCACAGCGCCAAACTGCTGGGCCTTCTTGGGCAAACATGTTTTGATAAGAGAACAGTGCGAACAACACGCCGATGCAGATTGCTTTGTTCATGCTGAGCCTCTTTCAAATGCAGGGTTAAAAAAAAGGACGGCACCAGGCCGTCCTCGGTGTGCCCAGCGCGAACGCTTGGCAACTGCTCTGATGCCTGGGCTCAGAGTGAGTAGTACATGTCGTATTCGACAGGATGCACGGCCTGACGGAAACGGGTCACTTCTTGCATTTTCAGATCGATGTAGGCATCGATCATGCTGTCGGTGAACACGCCACCCTTGGTGAGGAACGCGCGGCCTTTGTCCAGGTGTTCCAAAGCTTGGTCCAAGCTGTGGCAGACGGTGGGCACCAATGCGTCCTCTTCAGGTGGCAAGTGGTACAGGTCTTTGGTGGCAGCTTCACCGGGGTGGATTTTGTTTTCGATGCCGTCCAAACCAGCCATCATCAGTGCGGCAAAGCACAGGTAGGGGTTGGCCATGGGATCGGGGAAGCGGGCTTCAATGCGACGGCCCTTGTCAGACGCCACGTGGGGAATGCGGATAGACGCTGAACGGTTGCGGCTGGAGTAAGCCAATTTCACCGGAGCCTCAAAGCCAGGCACCAAACGCTTGTAGCTGTTGGTGGTGGGGTTGGTGATGGCGTTCAGGGCGCGAGCGTGTTTGATGATGCCGCCGATGTAGAACAAAGCGGTGTCGCTCAGACCAGCGTAGCCTTTGCCTGCAAACAGGTTTTTGCCGTCTTTCCAGATGGACTGGTGAACGTGCATGCCAGAGCCGTTGTCGCCAACCAAAGGCTTGGGCATGAAGGTGGCGGTTTTGCCATAGGCATTGGCCACGTTCCACACCACGTATTTCAGTTTTTGCGTCCAGTCGGCGCGCTCTACCAGGGTGCTGAATTTGGTGCCGATTTCGTTTTGACCAGCGCCAGCCACTTCGTGGTGGAACACTTCAACGGGGATGCCCATTTCTTCCAAAATCATGACCATTTCGGCACGCAGATCTTGGGTGCTGTCCACGGGGGGCACGGGGAAGTAGCCGCCTTTGACGGTGGGACGGTGACCACGGTTGCCGCCTTCGAGCTTGGCACCGGTGTTCCAAGGTGCTTCGTACTCGTCGATTTTGAAGAAGGCGCCGGACATTTCATTGCCCCATTGCACGTTGTCAAAAATGAAGAACTCGGGTTCTGGACCGAAGTAAGCGGTGTCGCCAATGCCCGAAGATTTCAAATAGGCTTCAGCGCGTTTGGCGATGGAACGGGGGTCGCGGTCGTAGGCTTTGCCGTCACCGGGCTCGAGCACGTCGCACGACAACACCAGGGTGGATTCTTGGAAAAAGGGGTCGATGAAGGCGGTGTTGGGGTCAGGCATCAGCAACATGTCTGAGGCTTCGATGCCTTTCCAACCAGCGATGGATGAACCGTCGAAGGCATGGCCTTCGGTGAACTTGTCTTCATTGAAGTGAGAAATGGGCACGCTCACGTGCTGTTCTTTGCCACGGGTATCGGTAAAACGAAAATCCACAAATTTGATTTCGTGTTCCTTGACGTCCTTCATGACGTCGGCGACGGTCTTGGCCATCAATTTCTCCTGGAGAGGTTGGTTTGAAAAAAATCAGAGATGGACATTGTCTTGCATCTTTTGTGCCACACCAAGCTTGCTGACAGAAAGTTGAAAAAGATCAACCGACATGCACCAGGCGCCCGCATTTCAGGCGCAAACCCGGCCAGACACAAGCAAGTTGGATGATTCCAGACGATCCATCAATGCACCGTTTTAAGGCATTTTTAATTTCGCACCAATTCGGGGCCTAATTTTGCACCAATTTCGTGCAACCCTGCCAGCATTTGCAAAAAAGCCGGTTCAACCAAGTCTGGCGGGCCTTTGACCCCCAATTCGATGTGGCGGCCGTATTCGGGGTGGTCCACGCTGGGCAAGCTGAACACCTTGATGCTTGCAAACTGCGCCTCCAGGCGCTGCATCAAGGGCGTGAGCGTGGCTTCCATGCTGCCCATGACGATAACCGACTTCTCTTGGTAGGCCCCGCGTTGGAAAAACGCTTTGTAGTGTGTGTCCAGCACCCAGGCCAACATGGGCCAGGCCATCACCGGAAAGCCAGGGACGAAATGCACCCGCCCCGCCGAGCCTTGGCAGCTGAAGCCGGGGATCTTGTTGTAGGGGTTGGGAATGATTTCCGCACCTACCGGAAAACGCCCCATCTCCAGGCGGTGTTGATGCGTGGCTTGGTAGGTGTCGAACGCCACGCCTTGTTCAAGGGCTATCTCGCGAGCGCGTTCTTCAATCAGCAACTTGGCCTCGGGGTGAAGCACCAAGTCTTGGCCCAACGCCAAGGCAGCGCATTGACGGGTATGGTCGTCGGGCGTGGCCCCGATGCCACCGCAGGAAAACACCACGCCCGGCGTCTCGAAAGATCGGCGCAGGGTTTGGGTCAAGCGCACGGGGTCGTCGCCCACATAGTCGGCGTGACCCAGGTGCAACCCACGCTCAGACAGCAGTTCGATGACCTTGGTCAAATGCTTGTCTTGGCGCTTGCCGGACAATATTTCATCGCCAACGATGATCAAGCCAAAGCTTGGAGCGGATTCGGGTGCTTGCATCCGATCAATATAACAACTGGGACAGACATGAAACGCAGACATCTTTTGGGCGGCATCGCCCTGGGCACAGGGGCTTTGGTGGTGGGTTGGAGCGTGCTGCCACCCCGCCAACGACTGATGCCCTCAGCTGACTTGCCCGAGGTGCAGGGACAAACCGCCTTGAATGGCTGGGTGCGCATTGGCAACGACGATCAGGTGAGCGTGGTCATGGCCCGCAGCGAAATGGGTCAAGGCGTCTACACCGGTTTGGCCATGATGCTGGCCGACGAGCTGGATGCCCGCTGGGATCAAATCCGCTTCGAAACATCCGGCTTTGACCACATTTACAACAACCAATCGGTGGCCGCCGATGGCCTGCCCTTTCATCCCGATGACCAAGGCCGAGTGAAGCAATTTGCCCAATGGATGACGAAAAAAACCATGCGCGAAATTGGCTTGAATGCCACTGGCGGTTCTTCCAGCATGAAAGACCTGTGGCTACCGATGCGCCAAGCCGGTGCCAGTGCCCGCGCCATGTTGGTGGCCGCTGCTGCCAAGCAATGGCAAGTGCCTGCTGCCGAGTGCATGGTGAAAGACGGTGTGGTCAGCCACCCTGCCGGCCAATCAGCGCGTTTTGGTGAGTTGGCAGCCTTGGCGGCGCAGAAAGATCGCCCCAGCAACCCCGGGTTGAAAACATCTGCGCAATTCAAATTCATCGGCCAATCCACGCCGCGTTTGGAAGGCAACACCAAGGTGGATGGCACGGCGGTGTTTGGCATGGACGTGCGCCCCCAAGGCCTGTGGTTTGCCTGTGTGCGCATGAACCCCGAATTGGGTGCGCCTTTGCAAAGCTTTGACGCGAGCAAGGCGCTGCAAATGCCGGGCGTGCAAAAGGTGTTTGCGGTCGATGCGGTGAAAGGCTGCACGGCGGGTGTGGCGGTGGTGGCGCAGTCCACGCACCAGGCCATGAAAGCCCTGTCGCAGGTGCGCACGGTGTGGGGCACAGGCCCAGCCGCGGCTTGGTCTAGCGCCGACATCCAACAGAATTTGATGAAAGCCTTGGACAGCCAAGACGCCCACACCTATTTTGAGCAAGGGGACGCCGCCCAAGCCTTGAAGAGCGCCAGCAAAACCGTGCAAGCCGAGTACAGCGCACCCTATTTGGCACACGCGACCATGGAGCCCATGAACTGCACCGTGTGGCTGAAAGACGGCGCGGCAGAAGTTTGGGCCCCGACACAAATTCCGGATGCGGCCCGCCATGTCATCGCGAAGATTTTGGAGGTTCCCAAAGACAAATTGACCCTGCATGTGACGCTGCTGGGCTGCGGCTTGGGGCGACGCTTGGAACTCGACTTTGTGGCGCAAGCTGCCCACATTGCCAAAGCCTGCGCCGGTCATCCGGTGCAAACCGTGTGGGACCGCAGCCAAGACATGCAACATGATTTCTACCGCCCGGCCTGTGTCAGCCGCTACAGCGCAGGTTTGAACGACCAAGGTCAGGTGGTGGCATGGCACAACCGATCGGCCAGCCAATCGATTGCCGAAGACATGGTGGCGCGTTTGCTGGGCGCACCCGCCGCTGGCCCCGACAAAACCACCGCCGAAGGGGCCTTTGACCAAGCCTACGAATGGCCGACAGCGCACATCAGCCACAGCAAGGTGCAACTGCCGATTCCCGTGGGCTCATGGCGTTCGGTGGGGCATTCGCACCAGGCTTTTTTCAAAGAAAGTTTTGTCGATGAAGTGGCTCATGCCAGCGGTCAAGACCCGCTTGCTTTTCGCTTGAACTTGCTGAAAAACCACCCTCGCCACGCAAGGGTGTTGCAACTGGCCGCTGACAAAAGCGGCTGGGGCAAACAGCTCGCCAACACGCCTGAAAAAAGAGCCTTGGGTCTGGCCTTGCACGAGTCCTTTGGCAGCATCGTGGCGCAGGTGGCCGAGGTGTCGGTGAGTGACCAAGGTATCCGGGTGCACCGTGTGGTGTGTGCGGTCGATTGCGGCATGGTGGTCAACCCCGACGGTGTGGCCCAGCAAATGGAAGGTTCGGTGGTGATGGGCCTTACAGCTGCACTTTACGGCGACATCCGCTTCGAAAAAGGCCAGGTTCTGCAAAGCAATTTCCACGATCAACCCTTGTTGCGCATGGGGGAAGCCCCACTGGTTGAAACCCATGCCGTGACCAGCGACGCCCATCCCGAAGGCATGGGCGAACCCGGCACGCCGCCGATTGCCCCAGCGGTGGCCAACGCTGTGTTTGCCCTCACCGGTGAGCGTTTGCGCAACCTGCCCCTGCGGCTGACAAGCAGCTCAGCTTGAGGCTGTTCGTGTCGATACTTCACGATGGGCAGGTTCGATCTGGCACAAAACCGAACAAAATCTGTATTATTTTGGGTTAGGATGAAATTCGATAACGGTTTTGTCATTTAAGGAAGGTTGGAGATGGTTGCGTTTGCAATGATGGAAAAGTACGGCGGTGTCAAAAAGATCAATAAAGTGATCGAACAGCTGTATGAGGCTGTGGGTGAAAAACGCGACCTGCGCCACTACTTTTTCAACATCAAGCTGGAAAACCTGATCCGCGATCAGTTGCAGTTCCATGCCTATTCGATGCGCAAACCTGACCGCTTTTACCGCGAGCAGCTGCTGCAAACCGCCACCTCTGAAATCCAAGTCAGTGTCAACGTGTTCGATGAGGTGATGCTCACGCTGGATGACATCTTGCGCAAAAACGGTGTACACAAAGACGAATCCCCTCGCATTGCCTTGCACTTGATTGAAATCATCGAAGAAACACGCAGCCAAGCGGGGGACACAGTGGTCACGGTTTGGAAGCCGGTGGACATCACCAACGAAACCGTCAACACCTTCTACAACAACAGCCGCACAGACTCCCGGATTGAAAAAAATGGTGATGTCTACGCAACCCGTAATTTCTTCTACCCCTTCTGGACCCGTGTGCTGCCCGAGAAACGCCAGATTGTGTTCATCGCCCAGGCTTTTGCCCGTGATGGTGTGAACCTTGAACAGGTGGAAGAGTTGGCCCAGAATGCGAACGAAAAAGTAGGCACCTTGAAGCTCGAAGCCCGCGATGGCCCGAATGGCCCTGTGTTGTTTACCCGCTATATCCTGCCCTTTGAGCATGGCATCCCCACGCGACTGCTCATGCGAGCAGCCAAGCAGTTTTCCCGGGGCTTTGAAACTGCGATGAGCATGGACAAGGAAGAAATTCTGAAGAATGTGCTGAAGTAAGTGAGTGCCTTCAACGCCATGCTGGCTCCCCATGGCCTTCAATCAAAACGCATTCAAACCAAAACCGGGTTGAACATGCATGTGTTGGAAGCTGGTTCGCCGTCCAACCCTTGCGTCTTGTTGCTGCACGGCTTTCCCGAGTTGGCCTTCAGTTGGCGGCATCAACTGACCGCGTTGGCCAACGCAGGCTTTCATGTCATCGCGCCCGATCAACGCGGTTATGGCGACACCCTTGGAGGTGATGACCACTTCGATGGTGATTGGCAAGCCAGCGGCATGCTGCATCTGGTGGATGATGTCTTGGCCTTGCTTGAGGCCTTGAACATCGGACACGTGAAAGCGGTGATCGGTCACGACTTTGGGTCACCCGTTGCCGCTTGGTGCGCCCTCACCCGCCCCGATGTGTTTCGCGCAGTGGTGATGATGAGTGCGCCGTTTTCAGGCCCACCGGATGCCGTGCATTGGGCGACCACGCACGCCGCAATCGTTCAAGAGGTGGTGGCTTTGGGCCAATCAGACCCACCCCGCCAGCATTACCAGTGGTATTACTCGGATGCCCAAGCCAACGAGGACATGTGGCAGGCTCCGCAAGGGTTGCATGCTTTTTTGCGCGCTTACTACCATGTCAAAAGCGCCGATTGGGCAGTCAACCAACCCCATGCGCTGACAGCATGGCAGGCCGCAGAACTTGCGAAGCTGCCCCACTATTACGTGATGCCTGCCGATCAAACCATGGCGCAAGCAGTGGCGGTCCATGCGCCCAGCGCAGCACAGGTGAGTGCATGCACATGGCTGAGCGAAACCGATTTGGCGGTCTATGTGGCCGCCTACCAAGCCCGCGGTTTTCAAGGTGGTTTGCAGTGGTACCGCTGCGCCACCAGCCTGAAGCAGTTTGAAGTGATGTCACGCTATGGCGGACAAACCATTGACGTGCCCGCCGCCTACATCGCTGGCCAGGCGGATTGGGGCGTCTACCAGCTCCCGGGGGCTTTAGAAAAAATGAAAGCGCAGGTCTGCAAAGACATGCGCTTCATCGAGTTGCTGCCCCAAGCCGGTCACTGGGTGCAGCAAGAACAGCCCGAGGCCGTCAACAAGCTCTTGTTGAACTTCCTCGGCAGCCTCTAACCGATCAGGTCAACTTTGCCGTTGGTGTCCATCACGCCCGTGATGACACTCAATTTGGGGTGACGCTTTTTCACGGCCTCGCGGAACATGGACAAAGCCTCGCCGAGGGCTGCAGATTCGTTGTCCTTTTTGGCCACAGCGGCTTCGCCAAAAGCCAGTTTCGCCGCGCCACAATCTCGGTGGGACAAACCGACAACGCGCTTGATTTGGTGCAAGGACACAGTGATGTCCAAGTTTTCCCAAAAGGTTTTGTGCCAAGCTTCAAATTTGGGATGCACCGCGCCAATCGGACCCCCGGCCATCACAAAGTGGCTGTAGTTGTCTTCGAGTTTGTCGCGGCTGACGCCTTGCAACAAACCCATGTACTGCCAGCTCAGCGTGGTGAAGCGGGGATCAATGCAGTTGACCAGCATGGATTCATACTGACCGCTGGCAGCCCAAGCGCTTTGTGGGGCCATCAAAGACAAACCTGAGGCCAAGGCGCCAGCGGCGCCCCAACCCAAGAAACTGCGGCGGTCCAGACCTGCTGCAGGCTGCAGACCATGCGGGGTGCAACAGGCGCAAGAGGCCATTCGGTTGGAAATGTTTTGAAATACTTTGTCGGACATGGCGGGACCTTTTGATGTAACGGATCAATACTTTTGAATTGTTTGCACCCCCAAGACAGCCTGTAAAGCCGCACGGCAAGCAAAACCGAAAAGTCAGATTTCATTCAAATCGACAAAATCTGATAAACCTTTAAGAGCTTTTGGTAAATATACCCAAATTATTTTGTGGCTTCAAAAACCACGGGCTCTTTCAAATGGGTGTACTGGGAGCGACGCTCCGCCAATACCAAGCGGTTCACTTCCTCGACGGGCAACCCCAGTTGCGTGAGGGTATGCGTGGCCAGGCTCAGACTGACCTCAAACGCATCCGGAATCACCTCGGTCGCCCCAGCGGTCTTGAGCATGGCCATGTCTTTGTCGAATCGGGTGCGCACAATCACCGGCACGTGCGGCATGTGTTGCTTGATCAAGTCCAACACACGCAAGGCCGTGGGCGTGTCATCGAAGCTCACCACCACCGCAGAGGCCCGCGCCAAGCCAGCCGACATCAGGTACGAAAGCTGGAATGAATCACCAACCTCGACATGGTGGCCTGCCAAGACACCCGCTTTGACCACATCCAGGTTCACGTCCAAGGCGATGTAGGAGACCGATTCCATCTCCAACAACTGGCACAAATGCCGACCAGTGTTGCCAAAGCCGCAGACGATGACGTGGTGATCGATGCCAATGGACTCTTTGGCCACACGCGTGATTTGAAGAGACTGCGCCATCCAGTCGTCGGGGGAAAATCGAAAAATCAAGCGGTCTGCGTTTTGAATCAGCATGGGCGTGGCCATCATCGACAACACCATCGCTGCCAACACAGGGTTGGACCAGCGTGGGTCAATCAACGCATTGTCCAAGCCCAAGGTGAGCAACACAAAACCAAACTCGCCCGCTTGGGCGAGATAAATACCGGTGCGGGCAGCCACGCCATTGCTGGCCCCTCCAGCATAGGCCAAGATGGTGATCAAGAACGCTTTGACCAGCACGGGAATAACGGCCAATACCAACACCCATGGCCACTGAACTTGAAGCACATGCCAATCAAGCTTCATGCCCAGTGTGATGAAAAACAAGCCTAACAACACATCATGAAAAGGGCGAATATCGTCTTCCACACGCTGCTTGAAGTCGGTTTCTGCGATCAACATACCCGCTAAAAAAGAGCCCATCGCTAAGGACAATCCTGCGTGCTCGGTCAGCCAAGCCAGTCCCAGTGTCATGAGCAGGATGTTGAGCATGAACAGTTCGTCGCTGTTGCGTCGATCCACAATCTCGAGCCACCGCCGCATGATGCGCTGGCCACCCCACAACAACAAGCCGACCAACACGCAAGCCTTGGCCAAGGCCCAACCCAACTCGCTCCAGACATTGCCTTCGTTCATTCGACCTAAAGCGGGAATCAACACCAGCAATGGCACAACCGCCAAGTCTTGGAACAACAAAGCACCGATGACGCGCCTGCCATGTTGAGAATCTATTTCAGAGCGTTCGGCCATGAGCTTGACCACGATGGCCGTGCTCGACATGGCCATGGCAGCACCCAACACCACCGCGCCTTGCCAAGTCAGATCCCAAGGCAATTGCCAAAAAGTAAGCAGTTTGAAAAGCAGAAAATGGCCCAGCAAGGTTCCCAACACCATGACCAACACCTGGGCCATGCCAAAACCAAACACCATTTTTTTCAGGCGCAAGAGCTTGGGCAGGTTGAACTCCAGGCCGATGACAAACATCAGCAGCACCACACCCATTTCAGCCAAAGAAGCCACAACAGATTCATTCTCATGAACCAAAGCGCCGCCTTGACTTAAAAAGACGCCCGCGATCAAGTAGCCCAACAAAGCAGGCAAATGCAATAGCCGACAAGCAACAACACCGGCTACGGCAAATAGCAAATAAACAAGGGCAATGTCTAGAGCGCTCATGATGAAGTCCCATGATAGTGGCAGATGGTGTCAAGCACTTTCATGGTGCATCTCAGCACGATGCACTAGTTTGGTGACCACTTCTCACAAGCCATCAATTCTTTGACTTCAGGGTAATGGGTCATCAACTTGAATTTACGGGCCAACACTGACGCCTTGAAGTAATCAAAACCACAACGCAAACCCGTTTTTGATGACTCTGAAGGCATCAAAAAGACACATGTTTTGCATTGCGGTGATTGTGGCAAGATCTGGTTTTCCATTGGAGCTTTGTGTTTCCAGATACATTGCAAAAGACATGCCACGACAAATTCTCGAAGAACACCAAATCCACCCTGCTGTTCGTGATCAAGTTGCCCAGCATCACCAAGACATCGTTCAAAAGGTGCAAGAAGCCATCGCAAGCCACGACTGTGTGGTGGTGGGCATGGCGCAAAACCCAGAAGTGACCAAGGTGCGAAAAGCTCTGACCGAGGCAGGCATGGACCACACCTATTTGGAGTTTGGCAGTTACTTCAGCCAATGGCGACGTCGCTTTGCCTTGAAGATGTGGACGGGTTGGCCCACTTTCCCCATGGTGTTTCACAACGGTGTTTTGCTGGGTGGGCACAAAGACACCAAGGCTTTGCTGGCGCAAGGTGCCTTAAAGTCCAACTCCTAGTAAACCAGATTGATGGCCACACAAAGTTGGTAGCCCACGCCCCAGACTGATTTGATAGCAGGTTCAGCCTCTGCGCCTTGCGCGGTTTTGAATTTCTTACGCAAACGGGCAATCAATTCTTCGAGCGCGTGTTTGCTCATCCCATCGTCTGAATCTTCGGCAGAAAACAAATCACAAAGGGCACCCGATTCCAGCGTGTTGTCCTTGGCATGACTAAGGGCTACCAACAAGGTTTTTTCTCGGCTGGTCAGTCGGATTTTTTGCCAAGGGTCTGGGCCGAGCAAAATACGATCTCGCAAACTCAGATTCCATTCACCAACAGTGCTTATTTTTTTGACGCGCCGCCCCAAGCTCATCAACACCATCACCAATTCATCGGGCGAGATGGGCTTGGTCAAATAAAAATCTGCACCTCCGTGGCTGTAACCTGCCAAGCGATCGTGCAAAGCAACTCGGGCTGTCATGATCACAATGCCTGCATTAGGCAAGGTTTGTCGCAAGCGCTTGCAAATACTCAAGCCGCCTTCACCGGGCAAATTCAAGTCAATGATGAAAATATCAATGGGCTCCGGGGTGACCAGATCATCCAAAGCCGACCCACTGGACACGCCGTGCACGGTGAAATGATTGGCTTGCAAATGGGTTTCAATCTCTTGGCGCAGCATGCGGTCGTCCTCTACCACGGCAACCACCAGTTGTGGCCGTTCGTCAAGTTTTTTGTGGGGACTGTTTTGATTCATCTGGGCACCTCAACCGTAAACGCGACTCTTTGATTTTCAACCTCACAACTGACTTTGGCGCCAATTTTTTCAGCTGCCGTTTCCACCAAACTCAAACCAATGCCCATGCCGGGCAAAGATTGCACGTTGTCATGGCGGTAATAGCGTTCGAATAACTTGTTTTCATCGGGCCGAATGGTCGAGTCGATGCTGTTTTCAATTTCAAAAACAGTTGCGTTCTCAGTAGTGTGCACTTTGATGGAGATGGGGACTCGACGGTCATCGTATTTGTAGGCATTGTTGACCAAGTTTTCTATCACCACCGAAAGCATGTTGCGGTAGGTGTGAAACTTAGCGCCTTCTTCCACCATCAAAGAGAAGCGTCCATCCAACTGGTAATCTGAAGTGAATTCATCGATCAATTCCTCAGCATCAACCCATTCCTTGTCTTCACTCAACTCAAACCGGTCAATTTTGTTGGAGTGGGCCACGTGCTCAATCAATTCATTCATTCTTTCAACCGATCGGTCCATCCGGGTCACACGCGCCAAGGAATCTGAATCAATGCGGGTTTGTTGTTTAAGAGAAGCCAAGACAAAGCGGATGGTCCCCAATGGATTTTTCAATTCATGGGTCAACATGTCGATCAATGTTTGCCGCTCTGTCAACTTTTCCTGATTGGCTTGAGAAGTGGCCGCATCCAAACGCAATTTACCTATTTCTTGGTTGATGGCCAATTTACGTTCAGCTTGTTGAATGATGACAATCAAGAAAATGATGATGCCAGCTGGTCCGCCGTTGGTGCGCCAATCCGTATAACTATTGACTAAATTGGCTGTCGCCACGGGCATCAGTTGCCCAAAGATCACCAGCAACGCCCCGATCAAAACAACCATGTAGACCAAGTAGGCAAACATCAATAATAGTTTGATCCGAAAGGTCATCTTCGAAGCCGTCAAAATACCATACGCCTGAACACCCAAATTGCTTACAGCAACCAGCAGATAAATAAAGATACCTGCTTGTACATCACCCATTTGAATCATCAGATTGCTCAGCACCAACAGCAATAGCAAGCCCATCAACATGAATTTATAGCGGGGGCTGGGGGTGTAGGGTGCCAAACTGGCCCATCCCAACAAGATGAACATCAACACCCGCAAACTGAACAAATGGTGGGTCAAGGTGTCAAAAAAGAGCGGTGACATTTCAGGCAGCATGGCCTGTAATCGTCCTGTGGTTGTCAAAATGAAAATCACCACCAGCGCTTGAAAGCAGCTGAATGTGAACAGCAGCATGTTGCGTTCAATGATCAACAACACCAAAGACATGAACAGCAAGCTGCCTGCAATCGCGACCGAGGCACTGTTGCGCCCCGAGTTTTTGGCCACGACCTTCGACAAATCCCTGTAAGGCAAAACTTCTGCACGAACAGTAAAAATACCGCGTTGCTTGACTTTCAAAAACAAGGTCACCGCTTGATCCGCTGGACTTGACAAGCCCACACAATGGGTGTCATCTGGACAAATACGGTTGTCCATATCAACCCTGTCGCCAGCCCTGTGAATTCGCCATCCGTCTGCAATCGGTTCATACAGTTCAACCGAGTCAAGTTGGTAGGGTGCCAAGCGCACAATGATTTGACTGTCACTGGCCGGCGCGAAAAGCCGGACTTGTCTGTGCTCTATGGGTTTGATGTCAAAACGAAGCCAAATGGGCTGATCTTGAAATCCGAGATTCAAATCGTACTGATAGGGCTTGAACGCCTGTTGAGGCAATTCATCTACAGACATAGTCTCTGGAGCATCTAAAAGAAAGCTTTTTTCTAGGATGTAAGTGAAATCTTGGGCGGCCAACACGCTGGAAAAGCAAATTCCGCACAAGAGACAAATGAGTTTTCTCATCGTTATAGCCAACACTCCATTCACAACTGTGGAAGATGCTAGGGCCCGAGGACACACCGAAACATGGGTTATTGAGAGGTTTAGCGGTGATTCATGGGTGCGGTTTGTCGACAGCAATATCCAAGATGTCAGTGAATCATTCAAAAATCAAGCTGATATCGATTTAATCTCCGACAACGCCAAACAGAAAGACCAGCAACCCAAGCTTGCCCGAAATGCTTCAACTGACAACATTCAAAACATTCAAAGCGACGGCGCCAAGGCCAACATCCAGGGCATTCCAACAGATGCAAGCAAGGCCAATATGCAAGGCATCGCCAACGAAGCTATCAAAGCCAATATCCAGGGCATTCCAACAGATGCAAGCAAGGCTAACCTCCAGGGCATCTCCAACGAAGCTATCAAAGCCAATATCCAGGGCATTTCAACAGATGCAAGCAAGGCCAATATGCAAGGCATCGATGTCAAAGCATTGAAGAGCAACAACCAAGGCTTGCCAGTCGATCGCTACAACGACATCATGGCTGAGATTGACCATGATTCACGCATGGAAAGTTTGCCAGCAGAAATCAAGTATTTGCATGAAAAGTTAGACCAAGTCAAACCCACCAAACAATTTGTCTCTCTTGACACCTTGTTCTCTAGAAAATCACAAAAACAAGAAGTTCAAGTTGGCAAAGATGCGAATGACGAAAACATCCAGTTGATTCAAGCGAATCACATCTTGGACAGCGAAGCCATCGCCTCAAACCACAAGTCCAAGTTAGGTGACATCTTGCACCAGCGAATCGGTTCATTGCTTCCTTTGGACGAACATCCATCAAAAGCTCCAACAGCAACTGTGCAAGAAGCAGCGGATGGGCTGCCAGCCCATGATCCTGCAAGCATGGCGTCGACTGTCCAACCGAATGAAGATGGTGAAAGTCTGAATCTCGAACTTCCAGTTGAAGAGGAATTGGATGGCGGTATCCGTTTGCGCAGCTTGCTTTTGTTATTGGCTGTCAGCTGTCCACTGGTTGTGTTTGCCTACGGTTGGATCTATCCCACCATGGTTTGCCAAGGCCAGGCGCATCAAGTTCAAAGTTGGTCGCCAGATGGGGAGTTGAGTGAGCCCAGAGTGATTGAAGATGACCGACAACCTGAGCGTCACTTGTTGCAAATACGGCGGGGCGAGGTCAATATCAACAACCAGCGCTTTCCTTTGTTCAAAGAACTCAACCCCAGCAATCATTTCGCGCAGAACACACCAGAGGGCTTCAATGCTTCTTATACAAACCATGTTGTTGATCGCATGGACTATGCCTTTTCCTACAACAAGCGCAATGGTGAACTGAGCATTGTCAGCAAGTCGGACGGCGTTCGATACTTTGATGGTCAATCCGGACGTGTGGAAATTACTTCGAATTTCAAAGGGCAATGTGAAAATCGTTGGTTCTAACGCTTGGGTATGGAAGCGTCTTTCTTTTGTCGTGCTCGTGTTTGCAAGCACGGCCTGCACTGAGGCGCCGGTCAAAGAGTTTTTTTGTGAATCAACCGATCCCAAGGGCGGCATCCATTTTTACAAGCAGCAAGTTGTTCAACTCAGCAACCAGCAAATGTGTGTCCTGTGGCCAATGGATACACCTGTTTGCGTTCAAGCCAACAAGCCCTTGAAAACGGCTTGGCAAGACAACCCTGAAACGCAAACCAGGCATCAAGAAACCTTGGAGCTTCGCCTGTCCAAAGAATCTGCTGTCCTGCAAATATTGCAAAGTCAACAATCTATCAACGCTACTTCCGCGAATGAGATCCCAGTCAGCCCCTTGGTGCGATTCGAATTCAAGAAACGCGCCGAAGTTTTGATGGTCTACACCAGTGCAGTTGATAAAGATGCACGCGAATTCGCTTGTCAACCTTGGGCCAAACGTTCTTGGTGGCAATGGATCTGACCTAGGGAATACCCGAAGCGAAAAATCTCCCAGACCAGTCAGTTAGCATAGTCGTCTGGAAATCAAATCTTTTGAAAATTCGTGCCACATGATGAGCATGCTTCTTGCGCTGTCTTGGCACCCAGAACCGTTATGTCTCATTTTCTAGGTTAATCATGTCAACCGATTTGATGCTGTTGGCTTTGGCTGACGGTGTTTCTTATGCTGCTTTGCTGTTCATGGTCTCCTTGGGCCTGACATTGATTTTTGGTGTCATGGGCATTGTCAACGTCGCCCACGGTGCCTTGTACGCATTTGGGGGCTACACTGCCTCTTACCTCACACTTTTGGTTGCCAGTCACGAGCCTTCAACATTCACATTGTTTGCTTGTTTGGTGGGTGCAGCATTGTTGGTAGGCGTGGTCTTGGGTACGGTCCTCGAAACTGGATTGCTGCGCCGGGTGCAACTGCGCGACCCTGTGCAACAGCTCTTGATGACCTTTGCCGCTTTCATGGCGCTTGAAGACGTGCAGCGCTTGATATGGGGAACCCAGCCCTACTCAGCACCTGACATCATTGGTCGATTAGGGACTGTGAATTTTTTCAATGTCACCTACACCGCCTATCAACTGATAGTGATTCCCCTCGTGGCCGTGTTCAGCTATGCAGGCTTGTTGCTCTTTTTGCACTTCACATCTTTGGGCAAACAAGTGGTGGCGGTCACGCACCACCGCGAGATGGCCACCGCGCTTGGAATCCATGCCAAGCGCATTGGTTGGTTGACCTTTGTGCTGGGCGCCTGCTTGGGGGCATTGGGTGGTGCCATGGCTGCTCCAACCACGTCTATGGTGCCCGGGGCGGGTGCTGACATGATCGTCTTGTCGTTTGCAGTGGTTGCAACCGCGGGCATGGGGCAAATTTCAGGGGCCTTGTTGGCTGCCTTGCTGATTGGTTTAGCCCGCTCCTTGGCTGTTTATTTGGCGCCTGAGTGGGAAGTGGCGGTGCCCTACTTGATCATGGTGATGGTCTTGTTGATACGGCCCAATGGACTGTTTTCTGTCGCGCAAGCACGTAGGATTTGACATGATTCGTGGATTGGCTTGGCTCGGTTTTCTCATTTGCTTTGTGCTGGGTCTGCTGTTTCCCTGGAGCAAAACACCACTCATCATGGCACTTTGCTATGGCATGGCCAGTTTGGGCGTGGCCATCATGATGCGGGCTGGTCAAGTCTCTTTTGGACATGCGCTGTATGCAGCGATTGGCGCCTATAGCGTGGCCTTCACAGCACGCAGCTTTCCAGGCCTTGACGGCATCTTGCTGTTGGTCATCGGGGTCATTGGCAGCATGTTGGCTGGCGGCGTGGTTGGCTTGTTTGTGGTGCGTTACCGTGGCATTTTTTTTGGCATGCTGAACTTGGCACTGAGCATGGTGGTTTTTTCCATGCTCGGCAAACTCTACAACTTGACTGGGGGTACGGACGGTCTGCGCATCAACCGACCCACATTCTTCAATCAAACACTAGAGCGTGATGCTTTTGAAACCAGTTTGTTGCTGTTGAGTTTGTTGTTTGCGGCCTTGTTGGTTTGGGGCGTACAACGCTATTTCAAATCAGCCGCCGGAGAAGCCTTGGCGGCCATCAAATCCAATGAAACCAGATTGGAGTATTTGGGCCTGTCAGCGCGGAGAATTTTATGGAATGCTTACCTGTTATCAGCGGCACTCGTGGGTTTATCAGGCGCCATGTTTGGCCTGGTGCAGGGTTTGGTGACGCCCGATATTGGCGCTTGGTTCCGCTCCGGAGAGTATGTCTTTATCAGCATCTTGGGCGGTAGCGGACATGCCTTTGGTGCTTTTTTGGGAGCGGGTGTTTTTGAGGCGGTGAAACTCTTTGCCGCAGCCTACATGACTGGCGTCTGGCAACTCATTTTGGGGGTGACATTGATCATCGTGATTTTGGTGGCCCCCGATGGCATCGTGGGCTTGCTACAAAAACGTCGCTCCTCGGCTGGAGGTCAACCATGACCCCTTTGCTTGAAACCAAAGGCCTTCAATTATCCTTTGGTGGCGTGGTAGCTGCCGATAACATCGACTTTGCATTGCAACGTGGTGAACGCTTGGCTGTGATTGGTCAAAACGGTGCAGGCAAGACCACTTTTATCAACATCTGCACTGGTTTTCTCAAACCGACTGCTGGGCGGGTGTTTTTCGATGGCCATGACGTGACCGACAAATTGCCCCGTCAAATTGTGCGTCTTGGATTGGGTCGATCATTTCAGTTGCCTCAGTTATTTTTGGACCACAGTGTTCGTCAATGTTTGGAGATTGCAGCAGTTGGACGGTCTGGGCAGTTGCCATTTTTCAAGTCCTTGTCGAACGCAGTGGACCAGCACGAAATCAATGACACCTTGCACTTGGTCGGTCTGTCTGAACGCGCCCATGAACCCGCATTGGCCTTGCCTGAAGGTCAGCGTAAATTGTTGGATATCGCCATGGCTTTGATGTTGCGCCCAAAATTACTGATCATGGATGAACCGACCAGCGGTGTTGCTTCGGAAGACAAGATGGCCTTGATGGACACGGTGATGCAAGCCCTCAAGGAGCGAGAAGTCACCAGTTGGTTTGTTGAACACGACATTGACATCGTGAATCGCTATGCCACTCGGGTGGCGGCATGGATTGCAGGCAAAGTTGCAGCCGATGGATCACCCGCAGAGGTCCTGGCCCTGCCTCAAATTCAGCGTGAAATATTGGGTCATCCATGATGTTGACACTGGAGCAACTCTGTGTGGATATCGCAGGCGTGAAAGTTCTGCGGAATATTTCTGCCCATCTCCAAGCTGGCACAACAGTCGCTGTGGTAGGACGCAATGGCGCAGGCAAAACAAGCTTGCTGCGCAGCATCATGGGCTTGCTCAAGGCCGATTCCGGCCGAATTCAACTCGGAGAACATGCATTGCTGAGCCTGCCAGCGCACCATCGCGCTCACTTGGGTATTGGCTATGCGCCTGAAGACCGCATCATCTTTCCAACCTTGAATGTGCAAGCGAATTTGCGGCTGCCTTGTGAAGTGCTTGGTATGACACCCCATGCGTTGCAACAACGGCAAGATGCCGTGCTGGAGGTGGTGCCTCAACTCAAAGACATGCTCAAGCGATCTGGCGCAGCGCTTTCTGGCGGCCAGGGCAAGATGGTTGCCCTTGGACGCGCGCTCATGGTGGGACATCGCTTGGTGTTGCTGGACGAACCGCTGCAAGGACTGGCGCCAGTCTTGGCGCAGCAATATGTGGAGGCCATAGGCCGTTTGCACCAATGGCAGCCCGGCTTGTGTGTGCTCATCACTGAATCCAATGCTGGTCTGATGGCCGACATGCCCGATCAAACTTGGACGCTGGAACGTGGTTCCTTGTCGTTCAACGCCCCCCCTCACCCCTGAACAATTTGATGGAGAACAACACGTGGCCCAGATGATCATTGGCGGCAAAGCCGTTCAAGCGCTAAGTGGCAAAACCTTGGAAGTTCGCTCCCCAGTGGATGGTTCGGTTTTTGAAACCATCCCCCGAGGAGAGGCTGCAGACATTGATGCCGCTGTTCAAGCTGCGCGGCAGGCCTTGGACGGTGCCTGGGGTCAGTTGTCGGCACTAGAGCGTGGTCGCTTGATGTTGAAGATGGCGCAAAAAGTGTTGGACAACGCCGAAGAATTGGCGCTGCTTGAAGCACGCGATACCGGCAAACCCATGACCACGGCACGCAACGACATGATCGTGCTGGCCCGTTACTTCGAGTTCTATGGGAGTGCTGCCGACAAAATCCATGGCGAGGTCATACCTTTCTTGAATGGCTACCAAGTCAACTTGCTGCGCGAGCCCTTGGGCGTCACCGCCCACATCATCCCTTGGAACTACCCGGCGCAAATGATGGGGCGCAGCATTGGTCCAGCGCTGGCCATGGGCAACGCCGTGGTGGTCAAACCCGCTGAAGACGCCTGCATGAGTTGCTTGCGAATTGCCGAATTGGCCTTGGAAGTGGGCTTTCCCCCCGGGGCGCTCAACATCGTCAGTGGTCTGGGCGAAGAAGCCGGTGCGGCCTTGTCCAAACACCCTGGCATCAACTTCATCAGCTTCACTGGCTCGAATGAAGTGGGTGTGTTGATTCAACAAGCCGCCGCTTTGAACGCTGTGAAATGCGTGTTGGAGTTGGGTGGCAAATCGCCGCACCTGGTGTTTGCGGATGCCAATCTGGAACTCGCCGCCAGCACCGTGGTGCGCGGCATCATTCAAAACACAGGACAAACCTGCACCGCAGGCAGTCGCTTGCTGGTGCAAGCCGATTTCTATGATGAATTCCTGAGCGTCGTGGCCGAGAAATTCTCCAAGGTGCGTGTGGGCACACCAGAGATGAATTTAGACTGCGGCCCGGTGGTGAATTTGGCCCAGCAACAACGAGTCAAGCGATACATTGAGCAAGCACAACAAGACGGTTTGCATATCCTCGCCCAAGGACAAATAGATCCAGGGGTTCCTTCAGCGGGCTATTACGTGACACCCACCTTGTTTGGTCCCGTCGCTGCCAATAACCGACTGGCACAAGAAGAAGTGTTTGGCCCGGTGTTGGCTGCCATGCCTTTCACAGATGAAGCCCATGCCATCGCCTTGGCCAATGGCACTGACTATGGTTTGCTGGCCGCCATTTGGACTGAAAACGGGGGCCGTCAGCAACGTGTCGCCAAAGCGTTGAAATGTGGTCAAGTATTTATCAATTCGTTTGGCGCCGGCGGCGGAGTTGAATTGCCCTTTGGCGGCGTTAAACGCAGCGGCCATGGCCGTGAAAAAGGCTTCATGGCTTTGGAAGAAATGAGCACGACCAAAACCGTGATTCAGTTCCACGGTTGAACAACCCACAGAAAGAAACAACATGAGTCAACTTCAAAACAAAATTGCCATCATCACCGGCGCAGGTGGTGGTTTCGGTGAAGGCATTGCGCAAGCCTATGTGCGCGAAGGTGCCAAAGTCATCGTGGCCGACATTCAAGACGCCGCGGCCAAACGCGTGGCCACCAGCTTGGGTGCCCATGCCAGCGCTTTCACCTGTGACGTCACCCAGGGGCCGCAAGTGCAGGCGCTGGTGCAGCATTGCGTCAACACCTTTGGCATTCCAGACATCATCGTCAACAACGCTGGCACCACCCACAAAAACCGGCCCATGCTTGAAGTGGATGAAGCCATGTTCGACAAGGTGTTCAATGTCAATGTGAAGTCCATCTTTCACATGACCCATGCCGTGCTGCCCTATCTGCGCCAAAACGGCGGCGGTGTGATTTTGAACATTGGCTCGGTGGCTGGCATCCGCCCGCGCCCTGGCCTGACTTGGTACAACGCGTCCAAGGGAGCGGTGAACCTGATGTCCAAGTCCATGGCGGTGGAACTCGGGCCCGAGAAAATCCGCGTCAATGCCATTTGTCCGGTCATGGGCGTCACGGGTTTGTTTGAAGACTTCATGGGCTTGCCCGACACCCCTGAGAACCGTGCCAAGTTCATGGGCACCATTCCCTTGGGGCGTTTTGCTCAAGCCAGTGATGTGGCCGCCGCTGCGGTGTTTTTGGCCAGCGACGCAGCCGAATTTTTCACAGGCGTGGAATTCCCCGTTGACGGTGGACGCACCATTTGAAGAATTTCCATTCTTTCCCAGGAGACGAGACATGAACACATTGAACAAACTGTTGTTGGCCGCATTGGTGAGTGGCTTGAGCCTGACCAGCATGGCGCAAACCAAGCCCACTGAATTGAAAATTGGCATCACCACCTTCATGTCTGGACCAGCGTCTGTCTTTGGCGTGCCCGCCAAAGCAGCTGCTGAATTGATGATCGAGGACATCAACGCCCAAGGTGGCATTGGTGGCGTGAAGCTGTCGGCCACTTACATCGACGAAGGCGCTGGTGCCGACAAAATGCTGTCCGAATACCGCCGTGTTGTGCAAGAGATGGGTGTGAAAACCATGTTGGCCTCCATCTCCAGTGGCAATTGCAACATCGTCGCACCCGTGGCTGAGGATTTGAAAGTGCTCAACATTGCTTGGGACTGTGGCACCGAAAAATTGCTGGAAGAAAAACGCTACCAATATGTGGTGCGCACCCAAGCCAACGCCACCACCGAGATGGTGGCCACGGTTTTGTATTTGATGAAAACCAAACCCGATTTTGAAACCATTGCTGTGGTCAACCAAGATTACGCATGGGGACGTGATTCCTGGGAGATCTTCATCAACACTTTGCGGGTTTTCAAACCCAATGTCAAAGTGGTTGCCGAGATGTTTCCCAAAATGGGTGCGGCTGACTTCTCAACAGAACTGAGCCGATTGCAAGCGCTTAAGCCGGATGTGGTGCTCAATACTTCTTGGGGTGGCGATCTGGATACCTTTGTCCGGCAAGCATCTCAGCGCGGTGTGTTTGGACAAAAAACCTTGTTTGTTTTGCCCTTGCTGGAGAGTTCGCTTGAACGCTTAGGCGGCACGGTGCCTGCAGGCATCATTGCTGGTGCCCGAGGTGACCATTACTTCTTGCACCCCGAAACCAAGAACGACCCCAAGCACAAAGCGTTCATCAATCAATTCAAAGCCAAAACCGGGGCCTATCCCATCTACTCCACCTACCACATGGCGCAAGCCTTGGTAGGGCTGAAGACGGGCTATGAAAAAGCCATCAAGACCAATGGCGGCAAGTGGCCCAGCACCGAGCAAGTGGCCGAGGCCATGCGCTCCATGGAATTCAAAACCTTTGGTCGCCCCATACGCATGCGTGCGGATGGCCAAGGCTTGGAAGACCAACTACTGGGCATCACCAAGCGCGTTCCTCAATATCCTTTTGCCGTGATGGACAAGATGATGATCGTTCCTGCCGAGTTGATCACCACACCGGTTGGTCAAAAATCACCTGCGTGGGTGAAAACCATCAACCCCGCTGTGTTGCAAAACAGTGCCTTGAAGATGGTTGACTTCAAGTGAGCCTGGCATTCAACGCCACCAGTTCACCATGACACGCTCTTCTGTCAAACCCCTGGACCACGTGACGGTGGTTTCCCTGGAGCACGCCATTGCCGCGCCTTTTTGCACCCGTCAATTGGCAGACTTGGGCGCACGTGTCATCAAGATTGAGCGGCCCGAGGGCGGTGACTTTGCGCGAGGCTATGACCAACGTGCCCGCGGTGCCTCATCCCACTTTGTCTGGGTCAACCGATCTAAGGAAAGTTTGGCACTGGATTTGAAGAATCCAGAACATTTGAATGTCCTCAAGTGCTTGATTGGCAAGGCTGATGTGTTGGTGCAAAACCTGGCGCCTGGCGCAACTGCACGGATGGGTTTAGATGCTCATGGCTTGCGCCAGCAGCATCCTCGCTTGATTGTGTGTGACATCTCGGGTTACGGAAACGAAGGACCCTACAGAGACAAAAAAGCCTACGACTTGTTGATTCAAAGCGAGGCCGGTTACTTGTCGGTCACAGGTACCCCTGACACACCCAGCAAAAGTGGCAACTCGATCGCTGACATTGCAGCAGGGATGTATGCCTACACCAACATCCTGAGTGCGCTGATGCAACGCGACAAAACAGGTGAAGGTGCGCACATCGATGTCTCCATGCTGGAATCTCTGGCCGAATGGATGGGCTTTCCCATGTACTACGCCATGGACCATGCCAGTCCGCCGCCACGCACGGGTGCATCGCATGCCACCATCTATCCTTATGGCCCGTTTTTGGCAGGCGATGGTGTGAGCGTGATGTTGGGCTTGCAAAACGAACGTGAATGGCTGAGGTTTTGTGATGTTGTGTTGCTGATGCCCGAACTGGCTAGCGACCCGCGCTTCAACACCAACAGCTTGCGCAATCAAAACCGACTGGACTTGCAAAACATCATCTTGAATGTGTTTGCTTCGCTCACCGCGAATGAGGTGATTCAACGCTTGGACGACGCGCCGATTGCCAACGCCCGCATGAACAGCATGGATGACTTGTGGGCGCATCCGCAACTCCAAGCCAGGCAACGCTGGACCCAAATCGATTCTCCTGTCGGCCCTCTCCCCGCGTTGCTCCCGCCCGGTGTGCAATCGGGTTTTGACTACACCATGGGGCCGATCCCCAGCGTTGGACAACACAATGCGCTCATTTTGCAAGAGCTGGGGCTGACCCTGGCTCCCTAGAATGGGCCCATGAAGATCTCATCGCTTCCGGTGTTGGTAGCAGGAGGCGGCATTGGCGGCCTGGCAGCTGCTTTGGCGCTGGCCCAGCAAGGCTTTGAAGTCAAAGTGCTGGAGCAAGCTTCGCAGATTGGCGAAATTGGTGCGGGCATGCAATTGGGTCCGAACGCCTTTCATGCTTTCGATGCGCTTGGTGTCGGCGAACAAGCCCGCAGTCGGGCGGTCTACACCGACTACATGGTGATGCACGATGCCCTTGATGAATACCAAGTGGGCCACATCCCCACTGGCGACGCCTTTAGAAAACGCTTTGGCAACCCGTATGCCGTGATTCACCGGGTTGATGCGCACACGGCATTGCTCGAAGGTGTGAAGGCACAGGGACAGGTGGCGTTGCATACCAACACTGCTGTTCAAACCATCGAACAAGATGACAAGCTTGTCAGCGTCATCGATCAACACGGTCAACGACACCAAGGCCAGGCCTTGGTGGCAGCCGATGGTGTGAAGTCGGTGGTGCGGGCCCAGTTGGTGGGCGACCCGCATCGCGTCACCGGCCATGTGGTGTACCGCGCGGTGGTGGACAAAGCAGATTTCCCACCTGCGTTGCAGTGGAACGCTGCCAGCATTTGGGTGGGTCCCAACTGCCACCTGGTGCACTACCCGCTCAGAGGGGGCGAGCAGTACAACGTGGTGGTGACTTTTCACAGCCGTGAAGTTGAAGAATGGGGCGTCACCGAAGGCAGCGCCGAAGAAGTTCAAAGTTATTTCAAAGACATTTGCCCCAAGGCCCGTCAATTGATTGATTTGCCCAAAAGTTGGAAGCGTTGGGCCACGGCTGACCGTGATCCTGTTGCGCAGTGGACTTATGGTCGAACCACCTTGCTTGGGGATGCCGCTCACCCCACCACACAGTACTTGGCGCAAGGTGCCTGCATGGCGATTGAAGATGCCGTTACCTTGCGGGAAGCATTGAAAGCACATGACAACGATGTGCACCAAGGGTTTGATCTGTACCAACGCTCACGCATTGCGCGTACCGCCCGCATCGTGTTGGCATCCAGAGAAATGGGCCGCATCTACCACGCCAAAGGGGTGGAGCGCTTGGTACGCAACGATTTGTGGCGCGGCCGAACACCCGAGCGTTTTTATGACGCCATGGAATGGTTGTATGGCTGGCGTGTAGACAACTGCCTGCTGCCGTCTTGAACCCCAAAGGAATGGCTACATGACTTCAATCTTCGACCAACACCTTGATAAAAATCCAGCCAACTTTGTGGCGCTCTCTCCTGTGAGCTTTGTTGAACGCAGCGCCGAGGTGTTTGCCGATTTGGAAGCCGTCATTCATGGACAGCGTCGCTACAACTGGGGGCAGCTGCGCGACCGTTCCGCCAGACTGGCTGCTGCATTACAAGCCGCTGGCGTCAAGCGCGGCAGCACTGTCAGTGTGATGCTGTCCAACACGCCTGAAATGGTTGAAGCACATTACGCGGTACCCGCTTTGAATGCGGTTCTCAACACCCTCAACACGCGTTTGGATGCCGGTTTATTGGCATGGCAAATGAACCATTGCGAAGCCTTGGTGTTGATCACCGACACCGAGTTTTCGAGCACCATGGTCCAAGCCTTGCAGATTTTGAAGAACGAATTTCACCGCGATCTGTTGGTGATCGATGTGTGCGATACGGAGTACCAAGGTGCGGGTGAACGCATTGGCCACCACGACTATGAACACTGGTTGTTGCAACACGAACCTGTTGAAAAATTACAAGGCCCCGCCGACGAATGGGACGCCATCGCGGTCAGCTACACATCGGGCACCACTGGCGACCCCAAAGGTGTGGTGACCCACCATCGCGGCGCGTATTTGAACGCGGTCAGTAACGCGGTCACGTGGCACATGCCACACTTTCCACGCTACCTGTGGACACTGCCCATGTTCCATTGCAATGGCTGGTGCTTCCC